>JANNFC010000051.1:0-6123 GCA_031379405.1 Betaproteobacteria bacterium
ATGCGATCCACGCCATATTCCAACTGGTAGTCGCGGCCGATGGTGTCATAGGGGAGTTTGCCTTGCTTGCGTTGCGGGACAAAGCCAGCGCTAAGCTGCACCGCCAGAGGGGCACCGATGATAAAGCCGCGGGCTTCAATAGCGACGACCTTGCTGATTTCGCGTGCAACATAGCGCTGCGCCAGCCCCTCGATCAGCGTGCGGAATGCTTGCGGGTGCTTGAGGAGTGGGGTGATGTCACGAAACATGATTCCCGGCTTGGGGTGGTCGCTAATGGTGCGAACCAGAGATTGGAGGTCCATACGTTATTGTTGGTTGAGTAATTCGCGCGCGACATCGATAGTTTCTGTGGCAGTGAGCCCAATGGGGCCAATGCCTTTGGCGACTAGCGCATCGGCTGCTTTGCCATGCAGATAGACGCCGCCTAAAAGTGCGGCTTCCGGCTCGACGCCCTGCGCAAGCAATGCACCAACGATTCCGGTGAGCACATCGCCCATACCCGCACTGGCGAGCCCGGGATTGCCCGAGCGGTTGATAAACCACCGGCCCTCCGGGGAGGCGCATATGGAGCCGGCGCCTTTCAATACGATATGGGCGTTCATGTCCTTCGCCAGCGTGATGGCAACCGGTACGCGATCGCCTTGTACTTCCTGGGTTGCTGCCTTCAATAGGCGCGCGGCTTCGGCCGGGTGGGGCGTCAGCACCGTAGGCGCCTTGCGGCCACGGCACAGGTCGCGGAGCATATTATCGCCGGCGATGAGGTTGAGAGCGTCGGCGTCGATCACCGCCGGACACTCCATCGGCAGCATCTGGTACAAGAATTCGGCGGCAGCGTCCGATGTGCCCATGCCGGGGCCGAGGGCCAAGGCAGAAAGCTGATGGAGATTCGCGATATCCAAGGCGCCCCGCAGCATCAGCTCGGGGCACAAAGGATCTAGAACCGGGGCGTTCCCCAGGAAGCCCACATAGACACGTCCGGCGCCGAGTCTAATGGCCGCGCGCCCCGTGAGAAGCGGAGCGCCCGTCATGCCGGGCGCCCCACCGATGATCCCTAGGCTACCGAAGCTGCCCTTGTGTGTGTTGCGCAGACGCGGAAGAAGTAGATTGCGAAGCACGGAGTCGTCACTGGCATGTCCGCGCGGCTGTAGCAATGCGGCGGGGTCCAAACCCAGCGTATCGACCACCAATTGTCCGGTATGGTCCGGCCCGTTCAAGGTGAGCAGCCCCGGCTTGAGCCCAATAAAGGTCATCGTATGGGTAGCGCGCACGGCAAGCCCCATGATCTGTCCGCTATCGGCCTGTAACCCGCTGGGCACATCGAGGGCGAAGCGCGGGCAGGCTTGCCGGTTGATCATTCGGATCAGATCGGTATAGGGCGGCGCGACATCTCGTTCCAGGCCGATGCCAAACAGGGCATCCACCACCAGGTCCCAGTCTAGCTGTCGCGGAGGTTCGGTGAAAATCATTCCGCCCGCCGCTCGCCACCCTACCAATGCACCGTGCGCGTCGGTGGAAAGCGTGCGCTCATCCCCTAGGTAAAGCACGCTGACGTCGAGGCGCCATTGCCGAAAATGGGTGGCGAGGACGAAACCGTCACCGCCGTTGTTCCCCGGCCCTGCCAGCACCAGAATTCTGCGCTTGCCCTGGAGAAGTTTGTCACGAGCGAAGGTCGCTGCCGCTAACCCGGCGCGCTGCATCAGCGTGGGAGTGCCCTTCGCAATGACCGCCTTGGCTTCTATCTCTCGAATTTCGTGATTACGGTAGATGGGGTCCATAGGCGGTTGAAGAGCGAGAGGAGATGTCTGATACCACCATAGGGTAGCACAACCTATTGAGGACTAAGGTTTTTCATAAGATTTTATTGGGTTTTCGTACGACCGGTGGCTATAATCGCGCCTTTGCCTTCGGGCCGCAAAGACTCGATGTCACTCGTTCTTAAAATCCCCGGTCCTCTCGCACTATCGCGCTTTCGCCTCGACAAACTATTGGGTGCTGCACGCGAACAGCTTCCCAAACTCAATTCCATCCGCGCGAGATTTTGGCACTTCGTCGAACTGACACGGCCGCTTAGTACCACCGAGCACGATGTTTTGTCGCGCCTGTTGACCTACGGCCACCTTGGCGAGGAGCCAGGCGAGCGGGCGCGAGTGCTGGTGGTTGTACCGCGCTTGGGGACCGTGTCGCCTTGGTCATCGAAGGCGACCGATATCGCGCACTCGTGCGCGTTGGTGCCGGTACTGCGGATCGAACGCGGAATCACGTACTCGCTCTACGCTCGGCCGGGGCTGCAACTGCAAGGTTCCGATCTGGGCGCTATTCGGCCGCTGCTGTTCGATCGCATGACCGAGACGGTGCTGGGTTCGGTGGAGGGTGCCGAAGCCATTTTCCGGCACACGGATCCCGCGCCGCTGATAAAGATTCCACTTGGCGCCAGCGGGGACTCCGCGCTGCACCGGGCCAATGTGGAGATGGGGCTGGCGCTGAGCGAGGACGAAATCACCTATTTGTCCGAGTACTTCCGGCGCGTGGGACGCGACCCGACGGACGCCGAGCTGATGATGTTCGCCCAAGCCAATTCCGAACATTGCCGGCACAAAATCTTCAACGCCACCTGGACCATCGACGGCGAAAAGCAAAGCCAGTCATTGTTCCAGATGATCGCCCATACTCACACCGTGTCCCCGCAGGGAACCAGAGTCGCCTACGCCGACAATGCGGCGGTATTGGACGGCCCGGAAGCGGATCGATTGCTCCCGGACGCCACCGGCAATTACGCCTATGTGCGCGAACCGGGGCATCTGGTGCTGAAAGTGGAAACCCACAATCATCCCACTGCCATCTCACCTTTTGCGGGTGCCGCTACCGGCGCCGGTGGCGAGATTCGTGATGAGGCGGCCACTGGCCGAGGCGCCAAACCGAAGGCAGGACTGGTCGGTTTTACCACTTCTCATCTGCGCATTCCCGAGGCCGGACAGCCTTGGGAGCAAATTCACTACGGCAAGCCCGACCGCATCGCCTCCCCGCTACAAATCATGCTGGAAGGTCCCGTCGGCGCTGCTGCATTCAACAACGAATTCGGCCGCCCCAATCTGTTGGGCTACTTCCGCACTTTCGAACAACAGGTGGGGGGTCTGGCGCGCGGTTACCACAAACCCATCATGCTCGCCGGCGGCGTGGGCAACATTCGCGAGAGTCAGATCGAGAAATTGGAATTCAGCGCAGGCGCCTTTCTCATTCAACTGGGCGGTCCTGGGCTGTTGATAGGGCTGGGAGGAGGCGCGGCCTCCAGCATGGAATCCGGCAGCAATAGCGAAAATCTGGATTTCGATTCGGTGCAACGCGGCAACCCCGAGATTCAACGCCGCGCGCAGGAAGTCATCGATCGCTGCTGGGCGTTGGGCGAAAGCAATCCTATTCTCACCATACACGATGTGGGCGCTGGCGGATTGTCCAATGCGTTGCCTGAGCTCGCACACACGGCGGGCTGCGGGGCCACCTTCGAATTGCGCGACATTCCGAATCAGGAAACGGGCATGTCGCCCATGCAGATCTGGTGCAACGAAGCGCAAGAGCGCTATGTGCTGGCGGTGCACCCGGATCGTCTGCAAGTGTTCCGTGATATTTGTGTGCGTGAGCGTTGTCCCTACGCCATCATCGGCGATGCTACCCCCGATCATCAACTCATCGTCGAAGACGCGCAGTTCGAGAACAACGTCGTGGACATGGAACTGCCCGTGCTACTGGGCAAACCCCCGCGCATGGTGCGAGAAGCGCGACGCCTTGCGCCCAATTTGTTGCCGCTGGACTTGTCGGAGGCGAGCATCGCGGACGCGTTGCCGAAAGTGCTGCGTTTTCCGGCAGTGGCCAACAAGACATTCTTGGTGACAATCGGCGATCGAAGCGTCGGTGGACTCAGTGCGCGTGATCCGATGGTCGGCCCGTGGCAGGTGCCCGTGGCCGACGTCGCGGTAACCTTGTCCGGATTTGGCAGCAACAAGGGCGAAGCCTTTGCCATTGGGGAGCGCACACCGCTGGCGCTCATCGACGGACCTGCTTCGGGCCGCATGGCCATTGGCGAGGCAATCACCAACATCGCCGCCGCCCGCATCGGCAAACTATCCGACGTCAAACTCTCCGCCAACTGGATGGCCGCCGCCGGACATCCCGGCGAGGATGCTTCGCTGTTCGATACCGTGAAAGCGGTGGCAATGGAGCTATGTCCGGCATTGGGAGTGAGCATTCCGGTGGGCAAGGACTCGATGTCCATGCGAACCACCTGGACGGAGGAGTCGCACGAAACCGCCGGCGACGAGAGCAGTGGAACGGCCACCATCCGAAAGGAAGTCACCGCGCCGCTGTCGCTGATTGTGTCGGCTTTCGCGCCTAGCTTGGACGCACGCAAAGCGATGACCCCGCAATTGCGGGCTCTGGCCGACGATACTTCGCTGATCCTCATCGACTTGGGACATGGCAACTCACGCCTGGGTGGATCGGTGCTTGCGCAAGTCTATGCTCAGTTGGGTAACGATTGTCCCGACGTGGAAAGGGCCGCGCAACTCAAAGCGTTCTTCGAGTGTATTCAGTTGTTGAACGATAAGGGCGACATCCTCGCCTATCACGATCGTTCCGACGGGGGACTGATCGTCACGTTGTGCGAGATGATGTTCGCCACCCATGTTGGCATTACCATGGATATCACCGAATTGTGCGCGGGCAAATCGCCGCTGGCGGTGCTGTTCAACGAAGAATTAGGCGCCGCGCTGCAGGTGAAAGACAAACGCTTGGAAGCGGTGCGGAAGGAATTCGACCGTGCGGGATTAAGCGAGTGTATTCACATTGTCGGCAGTATCAATACCGCGGGTGAGCTCAGTATCGAACGCGAAGGCGAACAACTCTATCGCGAATCCGGAATTGCGTTGTTACGTGCGTGGTCCGAGACCACGTACCACCTGCAACGCTTGCGCGATCACCCCGCTTGCGCTCAAGAAGAATATGACCGTATCTTGGATGCCGCCGATCCGGGCCTATTCGCGAAGCTGACCTATAAACTCAACGAAGACCTCGCCGCGCCATTCATCAAGCGCGGCGTGCGCCCACCCATCGCCATCTTGCGTGAGCAGGGCGTCAACGGTCAGATCGAAATGGCCGCCGCCTTCGATCGGGCGGGTTTCAAGGCGATGGATATCCATATGACCGATCTCGCCTCCGGCCGGCGCACGCTGCGTGAATTCCGCGGGTTCGTGGCCTGCGGAGGATTCTCATACGGCGATGTGCTGGGTGCGGGTGAAGGATGGGCGAAATCCATCTTATTCAATCCACGCTTGCGAGAAGAATTCGACCGCTTCTTTAATCGACGCGATACCTTCGCGCTCGGCGTGTGCAATGGTTGCCAGATGCTTAGCAATCTGCGCGAACTGATTCCCGGCACCAGCCATTGGCCGCGCTTCGTACGCAATCGCTCCGAGCAATTCGAAGCGCGCCTGGTGATGGTGGAAGTGTTGTCCAACCCCTCGCTCTTGTTCCAAGGCATGGCCGGCAGCCGCATGCCCATCGTCACGTCACACGGAGAGGGGCGCGCGGAATTCGACAACGATGGTCATTTACGCTCCGCCACCGGATATGTGTCGATGCGCTACACCGACAACCGGGGCCAAGCCACCGAAACCTATCCGTACAACGCTAACGGGTCGCCGCAAGGTATTACGGGGCTGACCAACACCGATGGCCGATTTACCATCCTCATGCCCCATCCCGAACGGGTGTTTCGTACCGTGCAGAATTCCTGGCATCCGGAGGAGTGGGGTGAAGATGGGCCGTGGATGCGCATGTTCCGCAATGCGCGGGTTTGGATTGGATAACCGAACGATGGGATTCGCCTTGGGCTCATCCCATCCTACGGGCTAGCGCAGGAATTGACTGCGCTCCATTGCGCTTAATTCGCGCTTCACAAAACCACGCGCCATCGCTAACAGTTTTCCACTACGGGCATCCCATACATTGGCATCGCGCTCCAGAGCTATGTGAAAGCGCTCGTCCGTACTGGCGGTTACGATCAGGCGAGAATCTGGGCTGATCGCCAGACGAGTGATCGCTCCTTTCATATTCTCCAAGTTGGCGATACGC
>JANNFC010000660.1:0-8393 GCA_031379405.1 Betaproteobacteria bacterium
AACTCGCGTCATCGGAGGCCCCGATCAGCTTCACGACAGCCAGAGGCTTGCCACGTTCCGTCAACAGAACTTCCTTGCCTTGCTTGACGGCCTTCATCAACTGGGAAAATTTCTGATTCGCCTCGCGTAGTCCCATTTGCATGGGGTATCCCTCTCAATGTAGTGATGTGCCTACGTTATGCCGGGTGGGAGGGGATTGTCAATCTGGAGCCTGTCCGACATTGCCTTCGTAACGAGGCGGGGGAGGTGGGGCCAGATGCGAGGCCGCAGGCCCGGGGAAAACAGGAGGTGTATTCACTCGAATACATTGAGGATTTTCCCTGGCCGAGAACGACGCAGATGGCTGCAGATCGTTCGCCGCAGTAGAAGGGTCAATGTCGGACAGGCTCCTAGAGCCGGATTTTCGCAGGCTCACAGGCGGATGACCTCCAGGCTGACCTGGCGAAAGCCAAGCCCGCGGACGCGATCGACGACGCTGACGAACCGCTCCAGCTGCGTGACCTTGTCGGCGCGGATCAGGACCAGCGACTCGCGGGGCTGGGCGCTGAGCGCGGCGTCGAGTTGGTCGTCGGGAACCGCGCGATCGTTCACGAACAATGCACCCTCCGCCGTGAGGGTCACGATGAGTGGAGTATCCGGCCGGTCAGTAGCCGCCGCAGCTTTCGCCAGATTGACCGGAATCTGGCCCGTGGTAATGAAGGTGGCCGTGGTCAGCACGATGACCAGCAGCACTAACATGACATCGACCAGGGGGATGACGTTGATCTGATTCAGCTCACGATCCATGCTGGGCCTTGTACTGCGCGAGGAGTTCGCTCACTCGACGACGGAGGACGTTGTTCAGGACTACGCAGGGAATGGCGACCAGCAGCCCCGCCGCTGTGGCCTTGAGCGCGAGGCTCAGGCCGATCATGATCGACGTCACCGCCAAAACCCCGGATGTGCCCATCGTGTGGAACGTGAGCATGATGCCGAGAACCATTCCGAGCAACCCGATGTAGGGCGCATTCGCTGCCACCGTTCCGATCACGACCAGCCGTCTGGTCAACGTGACCTCGCACAGATCCAGCGTGAGAAACTGCTTCACGTCCACCCGCCGGTAGAACAGCCAGCGCTCCACCGCCACCCCACTGGCCCAGAAACTCAGCCCCAACAGCAGCCCGATGACGCCGTACTCGACGAGTTCTTTTAGCCCATCCATAAAGACACCGCGGTCCTTCCTGCGAATAGCTGCCCAAGGTTGTGTATCGCCGCATTTCACCCATCGCCGGCACGAAGCTGACGGTCAGTGATCCGTCCGATTCTCGGAGATCAGCTTGTCAACCGAGTTCCCGATCACGCGCAAGCTCTGTTTGCCGATTTTCGTGGCGCTCAGCTTGCCTTCATCCACCCACCGATAGACTGTCCAGCGACTCACATTTAAGACCAGCGCCGCTTCATTGATCCTGAGCAGTTGTTTGTCCATGATTCACCTCCCTTTACGTCGTTGTCAGACTCATCACGTTGTGAGAAGGCATCCGGTGGAGGAGGGCGCCACAAGGACACCCTCCTCTCAGCCCAGATCACTCTGCATGTCCCGGCGACCTACCACAGCCCCAACGTCACGCCTCCATAGAAGGCCCGTCCGTAGCCAGCAAAGAAGGCCTGTTGGCCCGCGGCAGCAGCGTGGGTTTCGCCCCCGATCACCTGGCCGGATGCGGCGTATTTTCTATCCGCGATGTTGTCTATCTGCAGAAAGATCTTGGCGAATCGGAACCAGGAGTTGTCCAGCACGAAATTCTTGTGAATGTTCACATTGGCGAGCATATAAGAGGGAATGCCGAACGTATTGCTGTTATTCAGGAAGTAGCTGTTGTAATAACTGCCTTCGACCCAGCCGCCCCATCCAGTCGGTGCATGATCGTAGGCGATTTTTGAATTCAAGACGTCGGTCGGCACATTCGGTACTTTCTTCCCGTCCCGAACCAAGGGTCCGGCCGCCGCACTCAACTGATCCGAGAAATTGGTGTATTTGGCGTCGATGTGGGTATAGGCCCCGGAGAGTCGCAGGCCTGTCATCGGCCGCCAATCGTAGGAGGCCTCGATTCCTCGATATTGAGACGAATCGGCGTTCACCGTCCGCGTGTTATTGAGGGTAACGGTTTGCGTAATAAGCTCATCCTTAAAGAACGTCCAGAACCCGACGAGTTGAACCGTCAAGGTCTCGTGCAGCTTGGACTCAGTCCCGATCTCAAAATTGGCATTCTTCTGCGGCTTCAGGTTGAAGTTCGTACCAGGTAGACCGGTGATCGGATCTCGAAGGAGATTGCCGAAACCAGGAATCCCATATCCAGTAGAGGCCCGGACCCAATGCCGATAGGCCTCCGTCGGTTTCCAACTCAGCGACATCTCCGGCGCCCAGTTGGTGAAGGTTCGATCTGCGCTGATGGCAGATGGAGGCCCGGCCCCCGCGGGTCCATAATTAATGGCTTGTACGCTCAACATCGATTGCTCAAACCCTAATCCAGCAGCGAGAATCACTTTTGGCACAACTTCCAGTTCTTCCCGGAAGCGGCCCCCGACGTTTCTGATGGTTCCCCGGTTATTCTGGAGGAGCATTCCCCTGGTGCCTTTGCCGTCGGCGAGGTTCTGGAAGGTCTGTCCCTCCTGCTCCATATTATTGAGAAAGAAACCGACATAACTCTTCAGCGGCATATCGAAGAGGCGTCCATCGTGCCGCAGGTCGGCGTAATGCTTGAAATTCGGATTGATGTTGTCGCTGATCTGGCCGAACGTCTGGTTGATGTCTTTGACGTCGTAGTCCGCTTCAAGCGTGAGGACCGTATTGGCATTGATTTGCCGTTCGTAGAGACCTCCGATAATGGTGCGCCGATCGAGCCGGCGCTGCGCCAACTGTTCAGCGTTAGCGGCTCCTACCCCGCCGGCCTGCCGATGATCGAATGTGAACTGCGCCTGCGTCAAACGGGTAGGCACAAAGGTGTCCAGCCAATTCGTGATGGCCTTAAAGTAGAAATTCTGCTTGTCATCGATCCGGAAACGAAGATTCAGATTGATGGTTTGCGTACTGTAGTTACTGTGCCTGATGTATCCGTCTTCTCCCACGTTGCTGACGAAGAGGGAGGCGTCGAGATTCTCATATTGTTTGCCTACGGCCATGGCCTCCTTGTGGAACCCGAAAGACCCTCCGCTCCCAAACATCTCAACCCCATTGATGTCGCTGCCGCGCCGGGTTCTGAACTGCACCATTCCGCCCAGCGCATAGTTATCGTAGAGCGAGGACGAGGCTCCGCGGATGACTTCGACGCTCCGCATAAACCAGGGGTCTTGGATGTCGAGACGTGAGAGGCCGTCCGATTGTGTCTGCTGGAATCCGTCTTCGTAGACTTTAATGTCCCGAATGGCGAAGCTTGTCTTGACGCCTTGGCCACGAATCATCATGCTGAAATCGCGCGGCCCGTTGGCCTGGCGCAAGACCACGCCAGGAAGCGATTCCATCGACTCCTTCATCGTTCTGGTTGGCTGAGATTCTGTTTCCGACGGATCCGTGGCCGATAACGAGAGGCCCTCCGGTCGCTTTTGGAATCGCGTGCTGACAATGCTCATATCGCGCAATTCATATTCCGGCATTGCCCCGGTGACCTGTGCTTGCTCCGGCGTCACCTTTTCGGTCACCGTCTTGGGCCGTTCGGACGGAGGCGCCGTACTCTCACGGCCCTTCTGAAGATCCTCCAGCTCTTGCAAGATGCCTTTGAGTTGCTCGCGCAGTTGTTGCTCCCGCGAATTTTGATTCACGGCCTCTGTCGGCGCCGGCTCCTGTGCGAATGCAACATGATCCAGCGCGACAGTGGCTCCGAACGCTGAGACTGCCACAATGATATGCATAACTTTCTTGAACGACAGCATGGCACGAACTCCTTCTTGTAAGAATGAAAAGACACGCAACCCTCCAAGCCCGCATTATTCATGAACACTTCTGCTGCAATCGCCGATGTTCAGGCGAGAGGAGAAGCAGCGGGACAGGCACCACCGCAGACGGTGGAGCCAGTCCCCTGCGCTCTACCTGGAGAGGAAGACGACCAATGAATGTTGAGTGGATGCGGCGTTATGAACGAGGAGGGGCGCGGGACTGAGCTGACTGCTGGGAGAGGAATGACGAAACGGAAGAGTCAACCGACAGCAGCATCGACACAAGCTGAAGTTGCTGCGTCTGTGGTGTCGGTGCAGGAAGGGCAACGGTCGGGTTGGCGTCACAAGCCCAGGCGCAGAGGGAAGACTCTGTCGCTCCGCCTGTGTGATGATGGGCTGAGCGTGACTCGCTTTCGTGCGCAAAGAGACAGGCTACGGCACTGACTGATAGCGTCAGGTACAGTGTCGCAATGGCCAGAGCGAAGGGGGCAAAACACTTTCTCATTTCCCGCTCTCCATCACCTGCCGTATTACCGTCAGCGCCTCCGGACTATCCCAGGCGCGAGGCCCGACTGCTCGTCCGACGAGCGTTCCATTCCGTGCGATAACGACTGTGGTCGGCAGACCGCGCACCATGAAGGAGCGCGACACTTCTTGATCCTCATCGAACAGCACCGGCAGGCTGAGGCCAAGCTGAGAGAGAAAGTGGGCGATGCCTTGGCGCTGCAGATCCGTCGTGACAGTCAACAAAGCAAAGTGTGCCGGGTCCAACTGCTTCTGCAAGCGCGCAAGCGACGGCATTTCTTCTTTGCAGGGTCCGCACCAGGTGGCCCAAAAGTTGACAAGCACCACTTTCCCGGCCAGTTCGCTCGACTTCACGATCTTGCCGTCCAGCGTCGTCAGTTCAAAGGGCGCTGCCATGGTTCCGGCAGGCAACTGGGTCATCTTGAGCGAGACGAAGGGATCGCCGGCAAGTATGGGACCAGCCGAAACGATGCTCACAAGAAAAAGCATCGCTGCCGGCAAAAAGTGTTTCAATGACACAGGCACGTTACGGCTCCTGCCTCGCAAGGACTTTCGTAGACGGCAACTGGATGGTTTGGACCACCATGCGATGAGCAGGCATCGCGTGCTCCATCCATGGCAGGGCAGCGAGCCCTTTCGAATTCATTGAGAGGGACGGTGTCTGGCCTTTCTTCTCATTCAATTTCTGCGGCGCGCTGAATGTCTGTCCACGATCAAGGGACAGGCTCATCACAATTTCACGTCTGACAGGGGATTGTTCTTCCCAGACGATGACGAGACGCCCCTCTGGATCGACCGCCATCTGTGGGTGATCCGGAAAGGTTCCCTTGGAGACATTCAGCTTCTGCTTGGGCGAGAAGGTATTTCCCCGGTCGTCTGAATAGGCCAAGAACACTGCTGGAGTCTCATCGACGCCCTCCGTATACCAGACGACATAGAGCCGCCCGAGCCGATCCGTTCCGATCGAAGCGGGTCGATGGGGGCAGCCGGGGAACACCCACTTGTCGTGACCCACGATTACCGGCGAAGAATATGTTTTCCCGCCGTCGGTGGAACGAGCGACCACCGTTTCGCGGAGTTCGCCTGGGAGAACCTTGCGCCAGGCCAGATAGAGCGTCCCGTCCAGTCCGGTCGTGAGAGACGTCCGGCAACAGACGCAGGTATTGTCGTCCACCTTGAGGTTCTTCGCGACTGTGCGTCCGTGATCGGTCGAGCGTGTCACGAAGGTGCCGGATTCTTTCTTGCCTTCCCGTCCATCGATCCAGGCCACATGCACGGCGCCGTCAGGGGCGACATGAATCGAGTCGAAACTATGGCCGATGACCTGCGCGTCGTCGTTCACCAGAATGGACGGCAGAAATGTATTGCCGCCGTCCTTGGACCGGCTCAGCCGCAGTTCGTTCGAGAACGGTTTGTCCGGCGTTAGTTTCGGATGGGTCAAGGCCCAGGTCAGGAACACGTCGTTTCCGACCACAGCCAGAGCCGGCGCTTCTTGTCGCATGTAGGGCGCCTCGGTCGGCTGGTTCACTGTGACTGGGGCCCCGATCGGCCCTGCCGGACTTTCTGTTCTTGCATAGAGCACCCTGCGAATGTCCTTGTCCTCCTCCACCCAGGCAAGCGAGATACGGCCCTCGTTGTCGATCTGGACGGAAGGCCCGACCACCGCCCGCACTTTGTGATCGGTTGTCAGTTTCGGTCCGAACCGCAACGATTGATCAGGCTCGGCCAGCGCCATCGGCGCGAGAGAGACAATGCCGATCGTAATCCCGACTATCCAGGCCAGTCTCTGAGTGCTGAATGTCCGTCCGATCATGGTGCGCCTCATTTCGATCCACGAATGGATAAGGGTACGTCGCGCCCGCTTGCACCTTGCTGCATGCTCACTCCGGGAACCGACTCCAGGGATTCTTTCATGTTTCTGGTCGGCTGATCTGAAAACTCAGACCGAGGAACAGTGGACCGCGCCGTCCCTTCCGGCTGCGATTGGAGCCGGCGCAACTCACTCTCGATGTTTGTGCGCTCCCGCTGCAATTCTTGAATCCGTGTTGTCCGCTCTTTTTCGCGCATCGCGTCCTGTTTTTCTTCAGCCCAGACCGGCACAACCACTGTACCAAGGAGAATCAACACCACAATCGTTCTCACCATCGTCAATCCTTGATCAGACATCCAGTACAAGGGACCACCGCCCGCAACTAACTGGCGAGGCTGTAGACGATGGGCACATAGACTGCGACTTCGGACGTACCGAGCGGTTGATGCATGTGCAGCGGACAGACCAGCCTGATGGCCTCGATGGCCGCGTTGTCCAATGCGTCATAGCCGGAACTTCTATGCACCTTGACCTCAGACAGGTGGCCATCGGCTCGAATGACTGCGCGCAGCACGACTTTCCCTTCCCAGCCATTGAGGCGCGCAGTGCTCGGATAGCGTTTGAGCTCGGCTAATCTTCGCCTCAACGATTCGGCCAGCCAGCCATAATCGGCTTTGACTGAGGGAGCAGGACGAGTTGCGACCGCTACTTGCGGCACGGTTTCTCTCACCACAGGTTCCGTTTCGCTCTTTGCAACAGGTGCCGGCATTGAAGAGGCATGCAGGCTGGAATCATGTGGAATAGGAGTCGTCTCAATGGCGGGCGCTTCGGCCGTTATGGGCTGATTGACTGCCTGCTGTACCGGCGCTGCAGTGATCACCGGCTCAGCAGTTACCAGTTCATGCTCAATGACAGGGGCAACAGACTCGACTATAACTTGCTTGGGCTGTTGCACCTCCGTTGGTGGCTGTTCCCTGAGCTGTGTCACCTCGCGGGGTTGTATTACCTGCGCAACCATCTGAGGTTTACCGGGGGCGGGGGCTACCGGATGCGGAGTCGGCTTGACAGGATCCTGGGTTGGCGTGGCTTCAGCCTGATGCGCTTCTTGAATCCGTTGTGGTTCGACCAAGGCGACATCCCACGTAAATACCTCTTTCGGTACTGCCGGTTTAACCTGAGCCATGAGCCCAAGGGCCACGGTGAACGCAAGGCCATGAAAGACCGCGGACACTGCCCATCCCTGTACTCGATATCGCCCATCCGTATTGACGGTCACTTGATCACCACCTTCCGTATATGCTTTCTCGGCTTTAAGCTCGGAGCTGCGTCTCCTCTCCCTCGTCTGGTCGGTCAACGATCTCGTCACCCTTCAGAAGAAAGGCGTTGCGACCGCTGCTACCGACTAGCTTGAAGATGAAGAAGTGAGGGGCTATGCGAAAGGAGGCGCGCGCGAAGGTGGCTGAACGCTGAGGACTACGCTGATCTGTGGTGCGAAAAACTCCTGCGCTATGAGAGTGACTTGTTCAACAGGGGCGAAGAAGACTGAAGTTCCTTCGACGGCGTCGGCTGCAATGCAGAGCCATGAGCAGAGTGCGGTGGCGTGGGTTGCTGCGTTGTGATGCTCGTGCTGTCCCATGTGGGCCGTCAGCTGCGGATAGACAATCCCGCTGAGCGCCACAAGCCAGAGCGCAAACCCTGCGACGACACATTGTTGAATTCTACGGTTCATAGAACGTAATGGCTCAGGTACATAGGCTGAAGGCATTCAGGGTTGGGATTGGAAGGTATTGAATGGCGTGGCTCGTGCCTTGCGCGATCATGTAAAGCTTTCATAGCTTCAGCCTTCAGCCTTCAGCCTGAACCCGTGGGTTTAAAATCATCATCGAAGCGCCGCTGTCTTTATCGGCTCTGTTTCTGTATCCGCGCGACGATTTCTTCGATCTTCTGCTCGGTCAGGAGGCCACCCTTGAGGTATTCCTGCACGCGCCCTTCCTGGTCGATGAAGACGCTCACGGGCAATCCGAATACGCCGAATTGATTGGCGACTTTATTGTCGCGATCCATCAGGACCGGGAAAGTATGGCCGTACTGCTTGATGTGATCGCGAACTCTAGCGTCGTCCTCCAATTCGTTGACGGCGATGACGACGAAG
>JANNFC010000119.1:0-2376 GCA_031379405.1 Betaproteobacteria bacterium
CAATTTCTTTTGCCGAAAGGGGACTTATCTGACTCTCCTCTCAATCTTTAGCCATCTCAGTCAGGTGGCCTTTTCCCTGCGGTTTTTCCCGAGGCCGCAGAGAAAAGCACTGTTCGGTCGATCGAGGTCATTGCCGAAACTTTGAGCATCCCGCATAAACGCTGGCCGATTCGGCACTTCCGGTCTGTTACGAACAGGTTATTCACGCTTTTTGTGGATAACCATCACGGACTGAAGAAGAGCGCGTGGATTCGAGCCCGCACGCCTCGCCGAGAACCTTCCTCGTCACGCGGTTCCAATGGTCAGCCGCACTCTACCGCCATTTCCGTACTTTCATCGGCCCGCGCCAAGTGACTGACATCGATCACCACGTCCGCCGATTGGGTCAGTTCGCTGGTTTGCGACACAAAGATCTCGCGCGCGTAGCCGCCCAAGCGCAACACTTCGCGCTTCATCTGCATGAACATCCGCTTTCTTTCGGGATCTAGCGGGCCGTCGGCTTCATCAGAGAACAGGGTCTCGTAGCGTCTTTCGGAGGTTCTGCTCAGATACAGCGCAATGGCACGGGTCAAGGCTTCCTGAATCCACACCCGCTCGCCACCACTCATCACCGACAGGCTTTTCGGTTCCTGCGAATCAGCATCGAAGACGAGGATGTCGAATCCTTCGCGCAGATCCCGCTTCGCGGTTTCCACCTGAGTGCGAATCGCCACGGTGAAGCGAGGGCCATGGCACGCGAGCAGTAAGTCATTGGCGAGCGCGCTGAGCGCCGGTCCGGCGTCGTCGATGGATAACGCAATGATGCCGTCGTGACTGAATGCCTTGGCAAGCAGGTTCCACCAGCCGAGTGCTTCCGACAGCCGGTCCGCGCGCCTTGTCCGGTCCGCGCCCTCGATGGTCCTGGCGCTTAGGTCTTGCAGCTTCGCGCTCAGCCCGGCAACGCAAGTCAGGGACTCCACGTAGTGCTTCTCAGTCTCTCCCAACGCCGTTTCTCGGGAACGGAGTTGTCGCTGTGCGGTTTCGAGCGCGGTTTGGTCGAAGGATGGCGGCAGGGTTTTGACCTGATCTTCTATCCGCGCCACTGCATCTCGATGTATGGCGCTTTGCGCGCTTAGGCGATCTTTCGTTCTGGTAACGCCGTCATGGGCTTCCTGCGCTTCGGCGCCCAACCTTTCCATCTCAATGATCGTTGCCTTTTCCAAGTCATCGATTTCCTGGCGAAGATGAAGCACGCGTTCCCCCGCCTCGGCGAGCGCCGGTGCCAGGGCGGCGGTCAATTCCGTTGTTCGTTTCAGCACAAGCAAGTCTTCCAATATGCGTTCCTGCTCTTTCACCTCGGTGTCCACGGACTCGTAGCGCGCAAGCTGCACCGCCAACTGCTCGACTTGCCGGACTGTGTCGCCAAAGGCAGTACGCAGCCGACCAATCTCAAATTCAACCTTTGGCACGTGATCGTTCGCCGTTCGCGTATCCGCCAACAACGAGCAGCGCGGTTGCAGAGCAGTTCCCGCGCAGGGAACTTCGGTCATCAGTGCACAGCGCCGCTCCAAGTCGGTCCGTTTTAGCACCGCGGCACCTGCTTCTCGTTCCAGTGCATCGCGCTGGGTGCGGAGCAATACTTGTTGTTGGCGCAGCTCATCACGGATGCGGGCCTGCTCGCGAAGCTGGGAGAGACGGTCTTTGACGGCCTTCTCGCGCTCGGCAAGGATCTTGACCTCCCTCGCGGCCCGTTCGATTTCCGGCTTTCGGCTCCCGAGCCGGTCGCCCGCATCCAGGGATCGAGTCAGATCGGCCATTTTCTTGGCCGCGTCGCTACGGACCTTGGCGCGGTGCACCTCAGTGCAATGCAAGCGCCCCTCCTCTCTCTCGACATCCGCCAGGAGCGATCTTTCTTCTTCGGCAGCGGATGCTTCCAGCTTGCATATCTGGTCTCGCAGAGATTGCCGGTGAGCCTCGACCCCTGCCGTGCGAACTTGTTCCTCTCGTAGACGCATCAAATTCGCGCTCGCCATGTCCAGATGTTCTTTCACCTGTGTGAGACGCTCCTGCGCGTGCGCTCGGTCTTTTTCAGCGTCACTCAGTTGAGCGGCCAGGGCCTTTCTCTCTTGCTCCATGCATGCAATACGTGCCGCCTCATCGCGTGCCTGCTCCCAGGTCTGCTTCAACAGCCGCACGACCTCGTTCACCTTGGCGCCGGTTTCGCGTATCTGTTCCAGGCCCAGCAATTCCACCATCAACGCCTTGATCTCGCCGTTGGCGTAGGCCGAGAGCGGTTTGCAGTTCTGCGCGCTGAACACCGAGGTGAAGAAGGTTTCCGGGTTACCCAGGAGCGCTTCCACGCAGCGGTCGTAGGTGTCGGACTTGCCATCGCTCACG
>JANNFC010000662.1:0-6728 GCA_031379405.1 Betaproteobacteria bacterium
ACGGGTGCCTTGGCAGGTAGCGACGACGTGATCGATTGCGCATTGCGGCGCGCCGGGATCTTGAGAGTCAGCACGCTGCAAGACTTGTTCGACGCCGCCGAGACACTCGCGCGCGCAAAACCACTGTCGGGCGATGCGCTCGCCATCGTCACCAACGGCGGCGGTGCCGGCGTGCTGGCCACGGATGCACTGATCCGAGGCAACGCCGCGCTTGCGCAACTTTCCGACAGCACGCGGAGCGCCCTGGATAAGGTGCTGCCCCCGACATGGTCTGATGGCAATCCCATCGACATCATCGGCGACGCGCCGGCGGCTCGCTATGCGCAATCCTTGGCTGTGCTAGAGGATGAACCTGCAGCCGCTGCCATCTTGCTGATGCACGCGCCCACGGCCATCGTATCGAGTACCGAAATCGCGCAAGCGTGCCTGCCCGCAATACGCAAGAGTTCCAAGACAATCCTGACCTGTTGGTTGGGAGAAACTGCGGTGCACGAGGCCAGGCGATTATTCGCCGATGAGAACGTGCCGAGCTACGCGACACCCGAGGAGGCAGCGCGAGCGTTTCTGCAACTGAGAAATTTCCGGCACCTACAGGCCTTGTCGATGCAGACGCCACCGCCTTCGCCTGCCCTCCATAGCGATATAGCGAAAACGGGCGCAACGATTTCCTCGGCATTGCGTGAGGGACGCACCGTTCTCAGCGAGATCGAAGCCAAGGGCGTCTTGGGCGCCTATGGCATTCCCGTGGTCAAGACAGCAGTGGCCGCAGGGGTCGATGAGGCCGTTCAGTGCGCATTGCGCATAGGGTTTCCGGTTGTGCTCAAGATACTGTCACCGGACATTACACACAAGAGCGATGTCGGAGGGGTCGCGTTGCATCTCGCCGATGCGGACGCGGTTCGTTACGCTGCGCACCACATTTTGGCCAATGTATCGCTACGTCTGCCGAAGGCACGTATGCAGGGGTTTACCGTGCAGCAGATGGTCGAACCGTCGACCCAGTCTCCCTCGCACGAGTTGATTTTGGGTGGTATGAATGACCCCACGTTCGGGCCCGTCATCATGTTCGGTCAAGGGGGCACAGGCGTGGAGGTGCTGCGGGATCGGGCGTTCGCTCTTCCGCCCCTGAATGCCGTACTGGCGAAGGATCTCGTGTCACGTACGCGTGTGTCGAAACTCTTGGCGGGGTACCGTGAGCGTCTGGCAGTGAAGGAAGAGGCGCTGATCGATGCGTTGCTCAAACTATCTCAACTGATCTGTGATCACGCGCAAATCGTCGAGCTCGACATCAACCCGCTTATCGCGGACGAGCGCGGAGTGATTGCCCTCGATGCGCGCATTCGCCTCGCGTCCAACGACCAGCCCGCGTTCCAGCGTCTCGCCATTCTTCCTTACCCTGCCCATTTGGCCGAGCAGATAGCACTCGATGCGCGTCGGGTCGACTTGCGTCCTATCCGAGCGGAAGACGAGCCGCTGCATCGTGCCTTTCTTGAACAATTGTCCCCAGAGGACGTGCATCTACGCTTCTTCTACACGACGCGGTCGTGGACCCATCATCAACTAGCGCGCTTCACTCAGATCGATTACGACCGAGAGATGGCTTTTGTGGCAGTCACGCGTGATGATCCTGTGGAAACTCTCGGTGTGGCGCGCGCCATCAGCAACCCGGACAACACGCGCGCCGAATTCGCCGTGGTGGTGCGCAGTGACCAGAAGGGTAAAGGGCTCGGGTATCGTCTGATGCGCAAACTCATCGCCTATCAAGGGGCGAAGGGCACGCGGGAATTGGTGGGTGATGTGCTGGCGACCAATGCGCCGATGCTCAAGCTGGCGCGAGATCTGGGTTTCTCGGTGAAGCACAACGATCAGGCTGGCGTGGTGGGGCTTGTACTTCCTCTTAACGAACCGTAGGGTGCAAGCCCCCCCTTTCCCTGACGGCGGGCTTTTCAAGGTCGCGGCCTTTCGCCAAGCACCGCCTTCACCGCCTCCACAAAATCGCGATCCACCTGACCTAACCTGATCAAGCGCGCTCGTACGCGCCCCTGCGCATCCAGCAGAATCAAAGCGCTGGAGTGATTGAATTCCTTGTTGGCCAACTGCCGGTACTGAATGCCAAGCACCGCGGCGAGTTTTCGCACATCACTCGGTGCGGGCCGGGCCAAGGTCCAATGCTTGGCATCCAATTGCCTCTCGTCCATCATTTTTTTGAGCACCGGTACCGTGTCGCGTTTGGGGTCCAGAGAGACCAGGAGCCTGTGCAGTCTCGCCTTTTGATCTGGCGCGAGCTGAGCGTCCACCGCCTTCAGGGTCTCGATCGTCATCGGGCAAACGTAGCTGCAATGGGTGTATATCATGGTGATGATCTGCGCCTGACCTCGCATCGATAGCATGCTACGCGGCTTGCCGTCCTGATCTTTAAGCGTCACCGGCAACTGATAGATCGAATCGGGGGGCAGGGGTGCTGAAATGCTGTGCGCCGGATCTGCCAATCCGAACAGCAGCGATATCACGCATGACAGCAAAGCTACGACTGCATTGAATCCACGCTGTCTTGTCATGACGCCTTCTCCCGCGTTTCTCGCACGCAGCGGAATCCCAAATTGCCGGTGGTATAGGCAGCCTGCAATGAGGACAGCAGCGCCAAGCGCATCTGCACTGCGTAGTTCTCACGATCGCCCACCGCGATGGCACCGGCACCACAGAATTTGCGCAGATCCGGATCACCTTGCTCGCGGTTGTCTGTGCTGACCATGATGCCGGTGAAGTCTTCCACCCATTCCCATACCAAACCATGCATGTCGTAGACACCGTAGAGATTCTTCGCCGTCTTGCCGACCGCCGCCAGCTTCTCCGTGGACGGGCGGCTGTACCAACGCAGCATGCGCTCTCGCCAGCGCGCATCGTCGCGAGCATCTTTGCGCTGTTCGTCGGCGGCGGCCACCAGTTCCCATTCGTACCACGTTGGCAACCGGGCGCCTTCGCTGCGGCAGTATGCGTCGGCGGCAAACCAGCTCACATGAGTCACCGGCTGGCCTGCGTGCAGATGGGGGCCAAAGGCGTCGTTGGCAGCCCATGGGCGCAGATAGCCCGCATCGGCGAATAGCGCCGCCACTTGCCCGCGACGCCACTCGACGTGCTGGCGCACGAAGGACTGATACTCGCCATTGGTGACCGGCATCGCCCGCATGCGAAATGTCGACGTCGCCGCGGACGCGGACTTGCCGTCGGGCGGTAACGCGGTGCGAAAGCTAGCTGCGGGTATGGTCACGTATTTCACGTATTGCGCCGCGCAGGCGAGCGCTGACAGCAGCAAGCCTGCGCACAGCAACGATAAGTGAAGCATAGCTGCCAGGGGTGCACGCATGGCTCTATTCGCTCGGTTTGGAAGCCACGCTCGCTTGCGCGCGCACCTTCTTCACATCGGCGGCACTCACAGCGGCACCCTTATTGCCCCAACTATTCAGAGCATAGGTGACGATGTTGGCGACCTCATCGTCGTTGAGTTGCGCCATGGGCGGCATCACCGAGTTGTATTCCTTGCCGTTCACCGTGACTTTTCCGGATAGTCCCTTCACTACCGCGCCAATTGCACGCTTCGGATCGGCCAGCAGGTAGTCCGACTTCGCAAGTGGTGGGAACACACCCGGCAGGCCCTCGCCATTGCTCTGATGGCACACGGAACACGTGCCCGCGTATAGCGCTTCACCGGCCTTGATCTGCTCGTTCAGCGTCAAGGTGCCGGCCTCGGCCGATTTGGTCGCTTGCGATACGGCAGCCAGATTGGATGCGGCACGCTCGGCCAAGTACACGGCATCCACTTCCTTCCCAGAGTAAATCGCCTTGTTCTCCGGACCATCGGCCTTGAGCATCGCGATCGCGCCCTTGTTGAATGCACGGGTGATGGAATGATCCACCAAAATATAGGTGCCCGGCACCTCTATGCGGAACTCTCCGATCGCCGAGCCGCCCGCCGGAATCAACGTGGTCTGCACATTCTCTTGAAAGCGCGTGCCGCCTTCGAACCAGACCTTATCGAAGATCTCGCCGATGACGTGAAAAGAGCTGATCAGATTGGGGCCACCGTTACCCACGTACATGCGCACCGTCTCGCCCACTTTGGCTTTCAGGGCCTTGTCGCCGGTCAAGGCGCCTTCGGCGCCGTTGAATACGACATAGGTCGGGTGCTCGTCGATGGCCTTTTCCATGTCGAAGGGTTGCACACCCTTTTCCCGGTACTTGCCGGTTGTGTAGAAATCGCCCTGCATGACGTAGTATTCGTGATCCACCTTGGACATTCCCTCGGGTGGCTCGACCAGAATCAGTCCGTACATGCCGTTGGCCACATGCATGCCTACGGGGGCCGTGGCGCAGTGATATACATACAAGCCTTGATTGAGCGCCTTGAAGGTGAACTGCGATTCGTGTCCTGGTGCCGTGAAGGTCGACGCTGCGCCGCCGCCGGGCCCGGTGACACCGTGCAGATCGATGTTGTGCGGCATCTTGCTGTCAGGATGATTTTTCAGGTGGAACTCCACCGTGTCACCCTGCCGCACGCGAATAAAACTGCCCGGTACGGTGCCGCCGAAAGTCCAGAATGTATAGCGCACACCTTCGGAAATTTCTTGCTCGATCTCGCGCACTTCCAGGTCCACGATGACCTTGGCGGGCTTGTCGCGAAGGGTGGGGGGCGGCACATTCGGGGGGCTGGTCAGCACCGCCTTGATGGGTTCGCCTTGCGGCGGACCGAAGTCCCCTTTGGCCGAACCGCCGGTATCGCTAACGCCGGAGACTGAATCCGTGCTGCCATCCCCTTTCTTGCCGCAAGCGGCTAGTGTCAGCATCGCAACCATCGCAACCATCACAACCACAAGCGCACGCACGAACATAACGACTCCTTCCTGGATTACTTTCATTGGAGGTTAACCTTGCAACCTGCGACATCTATTGATGAGGATCAAACCTCGCTTAAGGCTGCTGCGCTTTTCCACCCTACGTGTGTGGTGGGTAATTGGATCTGCGGTGCTGCTGTAACTTCATTATTTGTTCTCAAGAGTGCCGAATTCTCTGCTGATTTGATTCAAGAAGCCAAGCGGAAGAACCCTGCGGTATCTGGGTCTTGTCGTTTGGTGATGAATTTCGTGAGGATATTGGTTTGAGCGTTATTCAAGAGAAATTCAGGCATGCTTTGGCGCAATGCGTGTGCGACGACCAACTCCGAAGGTGGAATTCCAGGTCGAATGGTGCGAAGCCATGAGCCGAAGAGCATCATGGGGTCAAGTCTTGCGACGGCGTAGGACGGAAGTGGGCTTCTCACTTGGCAATCCTACACCTCTGGGTACTTCTCTATCGGGGAAATGGTAACCGCCTCCTTGGCACCGCGACTTCAGACCATGGCAGACCAGCCACCAACTTCTAGTGTCAACAAAGACCTTGAGGTTTGCATTCCAGGCAGACCGCAATACTGCATTGCAAGGCCTGGTCCGACCCTGAATTACTCCGGTTCAGACACAATCCATATTGGATAAGACTGACTCTGGACACCCGGGAATGTGTGTTCTATAGTCGCCGGACGTAAGAACGTTTGTTCTACGTCGGCGGGTTTTTGGAACGCCGGACAAGTTGACTGACAACAGGTCACCCACGCCAAGGAGACACACATGAATCGTCGCGACTTACTGAGGATGAGCATCCTGCCCGCCGCCATGTGCATAGGCACCCTGCCTGGCCTGGCTTCGGCACAGGGGAAGGTGATCTGGAAAGCCTCCGATGTGCACCCGCTCGGATACCCGACGGTCGAGGCCATCGTGCGCATGGGCAAGAAGCTCGAGACTGCCACCAACGGCCGCATCTCGATCCAGATGTACCCGCTGATGCAGCTCGGCGGTGAGAAGGAAATGATCGAGCAGGCGCAGGTCGGCGCGCTGCAGATCGCGCGCATCTCGGTCGGCGCGATGGGCCCGGTAATCGATGACTTGAACGTCTTCAACATACCCTTCATCTTTCGCGACGAAGCGCACATGCGCAAGGTCATCGACGGCTCGATCGGTCAGGAGCTGCTGGAGCGCGTGACCGCCAGCCCGCAATCGCGCCTTGTCGTCCTGGGCTGGATGGATGCCGGCACGCGCAACGTGTACTCCAACAAGCCGGTCACCAAGCCCGCAGACTTGAAGGGCATGAAGATCCGGATGATGGGCAATCCGATCTTCGTCGAGACCATGAACGCGATGGGCGGCAATGGCGTGGCGATGGGGTTCAACGAGTTGTACAGCGCCCTGCAGACCGGGGTGGTCGACGGCGCCGAGAACAACCCGCCCACCCTGCTGGCGCAGAACCACTACACCGTCAGCAAGGTGTACAGCCTGACCGGGCACCTGATCATTCCCGAGATTTTCGTGTTCTCCCGGCGCACTTGGGACGCGCTCTCGGCCGAGGACCAGGCGCTGGTGAAAAAGCTCTCTCGCGAGGCGCAGAGCGAACAGCGCGCGCTGTGGGACGCCTATGTCGGCGAGGCCGAAAGCAAGCTCAAGGCGGCGGGCATCAAGTTCGTCAAAGCCGACAAGCCGGCGTTCTACAAGGCCACGCAGCCAATCCGCGACAAGTACGGCTCCAAGTACGCCGCGCTGCTCAAGCGCATCGAAGACACTAGGTAACCCTTGCCGGACTGGCGCGCGGGTTCCCGGGGACGGCGCCCTCTCCCCTGCCCGAGCCCGCCAAATACCTCCATGAAT
>JANNFC010000173.1:0-4588 GCA_031379405.1 Betaproteobacteria bacterium
CACGCCGCTGGCGTCCTACCTCAAGGCGCTGGCCGTGCTGCGCCTAGTGGCCGAGGCAGGAACGGACGGAGGCGGTGACCCCGATGCGACCGGTTTCTGGCGCGAGGACATGTATGTGCTGCGCACCCGGTTGACGAAGGAGGAATTGCGCGCGTTCTTTCTGAATCGGTATCGGCCGACGCCGCTGATTGCGCCATGGAATGGCGGGAGCGGCTTTTACTTCCAAGAAGGCAAGCTCAAAGAGAAAGACCTGCTCACCGGTAAGAAGCTCAAGACTGGAGTTCGCGATCAAGAGACCGAGGCCACAAGGACGGTAGCCGCAATAGCACAATCCACCTCCCCACGATTCGCAGACTATCGAGATGCGATCGCCATCGCTCGTCGTGTTGTCGCCGATTTCAAGATCGTTAAAGCACCTGAAAACACCTCGACGAACAACCAGAAAGACCGATTCATTCAAACGTTCAGAAACCTTGCTTCTGACCATTGCCTGTCCGCCATGGACAGCGCGGTTGTGATTGCCGGCGACGAGGCGAGCTTTCCTCCATTGCTTGGCACGGGAGGCAACGATGGCAACCTCGATTTCACGAACAAATTCATGCAGCGACTCTTGGAAGTGATTCACGTATCAACAGGTGCGACTCGTCCGGGTGCAACTGACAGTCTCAATTCAGCGTTGTTCGGGGTTCCGTGCAGTTCGTTATCAGAAAGCGCTATCGGTCAGTTTGCCCCCGGTTCTGCAGGCGGCCCGAATGCATCGTCGAGTTTCGAGGGTGCCGCCTGGACCAACGCTTGGGATTTCATCCTGATGCTCGAAGGCGTGGTGCTTTTCGCCGCTTCCGCGGTGCGGCGGCTGGAATTCGGCGACCGGGCCATTCTGTCGGCTCCATTCGTCGTGCGCAGCCGCTTGGGAACCGAGGGGGCCGCAAGTGCGGGTGACGACGACGATTCCCGCAATGAAATATGGATGCCTCTGTGGGCGGCTCCATCCAGGGTGGATGAAGTCCGCTCTCTCCTGAGCGAAGGCCGCGCCACGCTCAATGGTCGCTCCGCCCGCGATGGTCTCGACTTTGCCCGCGCCGTGGCTCGATTGGGTGTCAATCGTGGAATACGGAGCTTCCAGCGTTACGGTTTCCTGAAACGGCAAGGAAAAAACTTCCTGGCGACGCCCTTGTCGCGCATCGCCGTGCGTCGAAATCCCGATGCCGACTTGATCGCCGAACTCGAACGCCGCAACTGGCTTGCCGCTGTGCAGCGTTATGCACGTGACGAGAACGCTCCCAACGCTTTCCGCGCTGCCGCCTATCAACTCGACATCGCCCTGTTTGCATTAACGCAACGAGCTAGTCGCACCGCATTCCAAACCGTGCTACGACGGGTAGGAGGTATCGAAGCCGCGCTTAACATCAGCCCCAAGTCGCAAGAATTCGTGCGTGTTCCGGCACCGCGCCTGTCGTTGGCTTGGGCGATCAAGGCGGGCGACCAATCCGCCGAATTCAGGATTGCTTCCGCATTGGCGGGTATGTGTCTGCGGGACAACATAGGCCGTCGGGTTCTGCATGCCCGACGTCACATTGCGGCGGTCAGCGAATCCGTCAACGCAGAGGGTGATCGCGCATGGGAACCCACCTCCCGTCTCGCAGTTTGGGGACCGGGGCCGCTCACTGGAAAGCTCATCGCGCTGTTGCATCGGCGGCGGTTGGAAGCAATTGCGCTTGGCGCGGAAGGCGAAGTGCTCGCCAGTCAGATTGGCGCAATGCGCGAGGATGTGGCCGCGTTCCTCTATGGCACCACTGATGACGTCCGCATCGGAGAAGTTCTCACCGGTCTTGCTTGTGTTGGTTGGAGCGGCACCGAGCAACCACGAACAGATACGCGTACAGATCATGAAACTGTTTTGCCACCTGCGTTCGCGCTGCTGAAAGTCTTTTTCACGCCCGAGTCCGTGCTGCGTGCCTTGAAATGGCTGCCGCCGGATCGGAGTGTCCGCCTGCCCCCCGAAATCCCAGCGCGCCTGGCTGCCAACGACGCACAGGCCGCCGTGCGCATCGCGTGGCAACGCTTACGCGCGCTCGGCGTCAAGTTACCTGGCCGAAATCCACCTCAGGTCGCACGTTTGGATGATGGGTCGCGCTGGCTCGCGGGCTTGTGCATTCCACTCACCGACGCCGAAACCGCACGGCTGCTGCGCGGCCTCGCCTTAAGCCCACAGTACGAATCCGATCCTACCCTCGCCCCCGAACTCAACGTCTGATCAGGAGAACCGCCATGCCCATAGAATTCCATGCTCTCGCCAGCGCTCCACGTCTGTTGCTGGAGGCGCACTTGCAGCCCCTGCAAGGTACCCGTTTTCAGCCCACCGGCTTCCCCAATTTGGGCGCTGCCACTTACGATGGACCGAATGGCGAGCGGATGCTGCTCGTTGAATCCGCTCAAAGCATGGCAAATCGGCTGGAAACGGTGTGCTGGGATAAGCCTTCCGATGATTGGGTTGAGCCGCTCAGGAGTCTTCCGTTGGTCAAGGTGGTGAGGAAGTCAAAGGACAAGGACGGTAAGGACATAGAAGAAGCGTTAACCAATACCGTGTTGGAGGCACATCGTATCAACTCGCCTTACATCCTCGAAGGCAAGGACGAGAGTGTTCGCCAATTGCTCAAGACACAACTCGCAGATATGGAAGAGGGTCCTGTGGATATCAAGAAGCTCGCCGCTGTTCTCTTAAAGCTAGATACGAACGCGCTGATCCACGGCGTTTTCCTCGCGAAATCCGATCTTGCTGGAGGACGACTGCGTCTGCCGCGAGTGCTGTCGTCATTCATTGAAGCCGAAGAAGTTAAGGAAGCGCAAAGTGGCGGGGTAAAGAACGATCAAGTCAATCCTTCTGGCGATACAGGCAAGGGATTCGGCAACGTGCCTTTCGCGCGCTCGGAATTCACGTCTGCGAAGATCGTTGCCTTTTTTAACCTCGACTTGGCTCAGATTCGCGCCTTCGGCATGGGCGATGCTGTTTCGCAGCTTCTCATTGCACTTTCGCTGTTCAAGATTCAAGCGCTGTTGCATTCGGGTCTTCGCCTGCGGACGGCCTGCGATCTCGAAGTCAAAGAGTCGGGTTTCATAGTCAAACGACCCGATGGCTTTAAGGTGCCAGCACTTGCGGATCTTGAGATTGAGCTACCAATCCTGATCGCGGAGGTGGCCAGCGAACAGAAATGGCCTGAGAACAGAGTGACCCGAGTGACCTGGGATGGGTCGGCAAAGCCCAAGAAAGAGGAACCCCCAAAAGATCCGCCGATCACAGTCGATACTGGGGAAGAAGCGGACTGACACCATGCTTGCCATCGCCTTCACTTTCCTCGCCGGGCGTTATCACGCTACACCCTGGGGTCGGCACGTCAATGAAGCGGACGTGGCGTGGCCACCAGATCTGTGGCGTATTACACGCGCACTGATCGCGGTGTGGCATCGCAAGCTCGACCCTGCACGCTTTCGGCGGGAGCGCCTGCATGAACTGCTGGCGCTTCTTGCTGAAGCAGAACCGCCCTCATTTCTCTTGCCGGAGTCTGTGATTCATGCGCATACCCGGCATTACATGCCCGGCAAGGGCAACAAACCCACGCTAG
Source organism: Betaproteobacteria bacterium (assembly GCA_031379405.1). Classification (GTDB taxonomy): domain Bacteria; phylum Pseudomonadota; class Gammaproteobacteria; order Burkholderiales; family SHXO01; genus SHXO01. Next base: position 3,621 of record JANNFC010000173.1, read on the forward strand.
TGTTCGACGCTTTCGCCAGGGTCGCGGATGACGATCCCGTCGTCATTGTCTGGCCAGGGCTTGCCCTGGATGCATCGCAAACCGAAGTACTTGACGCCCTTCTTGAGAATCTGGGTTTCCTGGGCCGCGCAGAGTCCTGGGTAGACGCTCGCCGTGCGCCGGCGCCAGGGGAATTCAACTGCGTGCCCGCTGCCGAATCCGTGGATCCTGAAACAGGAGAGGTAACGAGCGAGATCGTGCGTCTGATGGCTCCGAACACGCCGGAGATTTATAGCGTATTCCGCTCAGAAAAGCTTGTAGCCGCCGGGGTCAAGCTCGACCCCGCGGGGCGCCCGTTCAAACTCAAGCCAGACCAGAAGAAGCTGCTGACAACCCTTCCCGACGACTGGCTGAACGCCATCGGTGTGGAAACCGGCGAACTCCAGGCCGCCGGCTGGAGCGCGCCGCCCTGTGCACGGACTGTGAGCTACCGCCGACCACTGCATGCGCTCAAGACCACCGCGCCGCAGGTTGTCCGCAAGCTGGCGATGGTCAGGGCGAATACGGCCATCACCACTGCACGCTTCGTGCTCTACGGCAAACCTCTTCCGCGCATCGAAGACGCCGTACGCATCGGCGAGACCCTGCGCGCTGCCGCGATGGGCCGCGCCAAGCATCTGCTTGGCCCTGATGCTCTGCCGACAATACTTTCCGGGCACGATCTAGGCGAGCACAACCGTCACACGCATGCCTTCTGGCTGCCTGATCCAAACGAACACGGTGAGATCGAACATGTTCTGGTGCACGCTCCGGGCGGTTTAAGCCCGGAGGCAGTGCGCGTACTGACCAGCCTTCAGCAGATCCAGCGTGGCGAAGGCGAGCCGCTAAGGCTGATGCTGGAGGGGTTCGGACCTGCATCGCTATTCGACCGGGTTACGCCCCTGACCGGTGAAAGCGCGGTGTGGCAAAGCGTAACGCCCTATCTGCAC
>JANNFC010000220.1:0-1654 GCA_031379405.1 Betaproteobacteria bacterium
GCTGGCAACGCGGTCTATCGCAAAGCATTTATGGCCATGAAATTCAGTGACACCACGCTTGACCGCATGCTGGAAGACATCTTCAAGCCGAGCGCGCGCCGCGCCGGATTTCATCTCTATATATTGCCCGATGAACCTAAAGCAGGATTGATAGACAACCGACTCCGCGTTGAAATTCAGTCGTCCGATTTCTTAGTGGCTGATCTCACGCATGAGAATGCAGGCGCGTATTGGGAAGCTGGATATGCGGAGGGGCTAGGGAAGCCGGTCATATATACCTGTGAGAAGAGCAAATTTGATAAAGAGCGGACGCATTTCGACACCAACCATCACCACACGATTGTTTGGGATGCAGAAAACCCAACGAGAGCCGGAGAGGATTTAACGGCCACCATCAGGGCGACATTGCCACACATCGCCATCCTAGTTGATGGCAATCAGGCCGATAAATCCTAAGCCGCCTCGCGCTGTAAGGCGCGATAAAGGGATGAGCGACCGACCTTGAACAGCGCCGCCACATCATCCACCCGCTTGCCTGCTTCGATCTGCTGCCCGCGCATGCGCAGTCTGTGCAGGTGTCAGGCTGGGATTGCGCCCGAATTTCACCCCACGGCGTTGCGCCGCTTTCACGCCAGCGCGTGTCCGCTCGGTGATAAGGGATCGCTCCAGCTCGGCCAAGATGCCAATCATCTGCTACATGGCGCGGCCGGTCGGCGTCTCGGTGTCAATGGCTTCGGTTAGAGATTTGAACTCGATCCAGTGCTGTTTGAAATCGTCCAGCATCGCTATCAGGTCGCGCAAGCTCCGGCCTAGCCGGTCGAGCTTCCAGACAATCAGTGTGTCACCGGATTGCAGCGCTTTCAGGCAGCGGAGCAGGGCAGGGCGTTTGGTGGTCGCGCCGCTGCCTCAGGTTAATTGTCGGGCATATGGAGCCAATTGGTTGTCTGCATAAAGGAGCCAGAGGATTGTCGGCATAAAGGAGCCAATCAAGCCGTTGGCAGTGGTGGTATTAGCGGTGTGCTGAGGAGATGGCGCCGCTGTTTTTGGGGGACTCGGACTTTCTTTCAACCCCGTACCCTTCGAGATTTTGCTCGGAGGCGATGCGATGGCTAACAGGAGGTTCGAGATGTACGAGATACGACAGATCATTGCCCGGCTGCGGCTGGGAGAGTCCGACCGAGACGTCGCGCGCGGCGAATCGGTGGGGCGCAAGACGGTGGCGGCGGTGCGCAAACGGGCGCACGCGCAAGGCTGGCTTGAGGTGACGAGCATGCTGCCGGAGGAAGCGGCGATCGCGCAAGTATTCGTCGCCTCTTCGGTGCGCGCCCAAAGCGTCTCCAGTGTGGAGCGGTTTCGAGACGATGTGCTGGCCTGGCATGCGCAGGGCATCACCGTCACCACGATTCACCGCGCGTTGGTTCGCAAACACCAGTTTGCCGGCTCGCTCTCGGCGATCTACCGATTTGTGGACCGGCACGCCCCGTCGACGCCTTCGCCTACCGTTGTGCTCGATTTCGAGGTGGCGCAGTGTGCGCAGGTCGACTTCGGTCAGGGCCCGTTAGTGAACGTGCTGGGTGAGCGGGCGCCGGTGAAGACCTGGATCTTCGTGATGACGCTGGCGTGGAGTCGTCACCAGTATTGCGAGATGGTGCGC
>JANNFC010000229.1:0-6011 GCA_031379405.1 Betaproteobacteria bacterium
CAAGGTGCAGCGCAAAAGTCGGCAGTACGCACAGCGAGTTTGGGTCGAGCGGCGCACGGGCGTACTTGTTGTCCGCTACCAGCAATCCCAGGACTTGTCCATGTGCAGCCAAAGGTACGACGGCGAAGCAATTGGTACGCAGAGCTTTGATGTCGGAGTAGGCAGGTTTGAGGCGAGAATTGGTTTGAAGGGGATGCTCGTCATCCACAACAAGTACGGCCTGCTCGCGGTAGGCTTTGGCGAGCGCACCGGCCTTGGACAGAGGTATCTCAAGCGGACCGGAGAGAGAGTCCGTTTCGTCTGGAGTCAATCCCGAATTCGAGACATAGACCAAGCGCTCCGCCGCCGGGATCTTGGCCCAGAGGACGAGGCGGTCGTATCCGGTGAGCTCACGGGCGGCACCCAGGACGTGCGGGATTTGTTGTTCGAGTGGAAGATCCTCATTCAGCGCGGCGGAAAGCCTGATGAAGCGCTCTTGTGTGGGTGTGAGGGTCTTGGAAGTGGCTCGCTGCTTCTTGGTAGGCGTCGAATGTTTGGCTGCATGGTCGCGGCGGGTCATTATCGGCGGGTCCTTATCGAAGCTGGTGTGATTGCTCGAACACTGAATCACGTTCAAGCGCGTCCTGGGCGATTCCTAAGGCCGGGGTAGTGAATTTATCGGCCCCTCACCGCATGGCGTTGTGAAGAAGCCAGGAAGCCAGTCGGTGTCATGCCCTTGCCGGCGGGACTCTCTGGGCTCCATGGCTTCTCGCCTGCACGGGCATGACAGCAGAGTCACGCGTAGGGCGGGGCTCACCCGCTGCGCCCGTGACGAACGAATCGGTCCACTTCTTCGGGGCTATGGTCCCTTATGCTGCTCAGTGCAATGGGCAAAGGATACCGCTATTTCACCGCCAAGGACTCCGGGAATCGTCAGGGTCCGTGGAAGCGCACCGAGATCGGAGGTCAAACCTTCGCTAGGCAAAAATGGAAAGACTCGAATTCCGTCTTGCGAAACACACGCGAGCAGCAGGCCCTGAACGGTCCGGAGAACAGGATCCAGCGTAACAACTCGCAACAGACTTCTTCTGAAATATCTTAGGTTACGAAAACACCCAACCCTCCGCAGCCCGCATCGTCCATACCAATCGCCACGTGTGTGCTACCACGGGAAGTTACGTGGTGTAGCGCTTCGGAAAACCCAAACAAGAAGAGGTGTTTCTAGGCCCCGATTAGCCACGCAGTGATGGCGACGATGAGGTATGGGATCGGAAAAAGTCGAGAAGCCGGTTCGGCAACCAATCCAAGTTCCCCGGGAAGGGGCCCGACACGAATCCCACATGTCCGCCTTGCTCCGGAAATTCCGCATGAATCGCCGATGAGATTTGCGCCGGCGTGGGGAAGTATTCGCCGGGCAGAAACGGATCGTTGCGCGCATTCAATAGGAAGGTGGGCAAAGCGATCCGATGCAATTCGTGCAGGCTGCTGGCTTGTGTCCAATAGTCTTGCGCGTCTTTGAATCCATGCACGGGACCCGTCACCACGTCGTCGAAGGCCCTTAGGGTCAGAGCAGCCCGCACGGTTTGTTCCGCATACAGGCCGGGAAAGCGCGCCAGTTTCTCAAGCGACTTGCGCTTTAGCGTGCGCAGAAACATGTCTGTGTAGATCCGGTTTAATCCGCGCGCAAGCCCGTCTCCCGCGGCGACCAGATGTAGCGGAGCGGATACCGAGGCCGCGGCATCGATCAAGGTGGCCGCCTCATTGCCGACTCTCGCCAGCCACTTCAGCAGCGCATTGCCACCCAGAGAAATGCCCACCACATAGACACGCCGTCCTCGCCGGTGCGCAGCCAGCCGGCGCAAGATCCAATCGATCTCGGCGTGATCTCCCGAGTGATAGGCGCGGGGCAGCCGATTGGGCGTGCCACTACATCCGCGAAAGTGAACCACTACGCCGTTCCACCCCTGCGCCGCTACCGCACGCATCAGTGCGCGGGCGTAATGGCTTTGCGAACAGCCTTCCAACCCATGGAACAGCACGATGAGCGGGGCGTGGGCGGAGGCTCGCAACCAATCCAGATCGATGAAATCCGCATCGGGCGTTTCCCAGCGCTCGCGTTGGTACGCCATGGGCGAGCCGCGCAACGCGAAGAACGGATAGATGGTTTGCGCGTGTCCCCCGGGTAACCACACCGGGGCGCGGTAGGCGACTTCCAAATTCATGAGAATCGGGAAAGGAGTCGGTCGAGATGCGGGAACAGGCGCTCCGGTGTCAGTTTCTTCATGCAATCGAAGTGACCAAGCGGACACTCACGCTGAAAGCATGGACTGCAGGGGATATCGTCTTTGATCACCAAGGCGCGATCGGACAGCGGCGGCGTAAATCCAGGACTGCTCGATCCGTACAGCGCCAGCAGCGGCCGGTGCAATGCGGCCGCCACGTGCATCAGCCCCGAGTCGTTGGAGACCACGATGTCGGCCAAGGCGAGAAGGTCGATGGCGTCGTCGAGACCGGTCTTTCCACACAGATTGCGAGCGCGTTCCTGACTCAAGCGTTCGATCTCCTCGCCCAATGGTGCATCCTTGCCGGAACCCAAGGACCAAATCTGGTAACCGCGTCGGCCGAGTTCCTGCGCAAGACGGGCGAAATACACCGGCGGCCAGCGCTTCGCGGGGCCGTATTCCGCGCCCGGACACAGGCAGGCGATAGGACGGTTTGCTGTCAACTGCAATTTGGCGAGAAGCCGCTGCTGATTGTCCTGGGACGCGTTTAGTGCCAGGCTCGCGAACGGGCGATGCGCCGCGGTTCCCTTGTCCTCCGCCAGCACACAAAAGCGCTCCACCATGAGGGGCAGGGCCAGCTTGTCAAGCGCACGCCGATCGTTGAGCAACCCGTAGCGAAACTCGCCCACGAATCCGGTTCTTCGCGCAATGCCGGCCGCCAAGGGGATGAGCGCCGACTTGAAGGAATTGGGTAGCACGATGGCCTGATCGTAACGGCGGGAACGCAGTTGGCGGCCGACACGCCAGCGTTGGGTCAGGCCGAGCTCGCCACGTGGCAGTGGATTGAGCAACGCCTCGTTCACTTGCGGCATACGGCGCAACAACGGCAGCGTCCAAGGCGGGCCTAGGACATCGAGTTCAAGTCCCGGATGTCGCTCGTGCAAGCGCTGGAACAGTGGCTGAGCGAGGACCGTGTCGCCCACCCAAGAGGGGCCAACGATCAGAATCTTCACGGCGCCACCCATGCCATGACAGCTTGGAGGCAGGCTAGCGGTGTGCCCGCGCACCGCCCTCTAAGCTGTAGCGCGTGCCGCAGTACGGGCACAAGGCTTCGCCCGTCTTCTCGATGGGCAAGTACACGCGCGGATGCGCGTTCCATAAGGCCATGTCTGGCATGGGGCAGTGTAACGGTAGATCTTGCGCGCTGACTTCGATCTGCCGCTTGGTGTTGACGTTCTTGTCGGGTTCCATCGTGGTGATCATCATGTGAGGCGCCTCGGTCCGTTCGCGGAACGAGGATTATCGGCGCTGCGTTGCCTGCCTTTACGCCGCGACGGAGGTCAGCCAATGTTTGTACTTCGGGGCACGCCCATTGACCACGTCGAAGAACAGGGACTGCACTTTTTGCGTGATCGGGCCACGTGTGCCGGAACCGATGGTGCGATTGTCCAATTCGCGAATCGGCGTGACTTCCGCCGCCGTGCCGGTAAAGAAGGCTTCGTCGGCGATGTAGATGTCATCTCGCGTCAGGCGCCTCGAGACCACTTGGTAGCCCAGTTCGTTCGCCAGGTTGATCACCGAGGAGCGTGTGATGCCGGTCAGGGCGGAGGCGATCTCCGGTTCGTAAATCACGCCATCCTTCACGATAAACAAGTTTTCCCCCGCACCTTCGGCGACGAATCCGTCGGTATCCAGTAGCAGGGCCTCGTCATAGCCGTCCTGCGTAGCTTCCAGGTTGGCGACAATGGAATTGGCGTAGGTGGTGGCCACCTTGGCACGCGGCATGGTGACGTTCACGTGATGCCGTGCAAAGGATGAAGTCTTGACCCGAATGCCCTTCTCGATTCCGTCCGCTCCAAGGTAAGCGCCCCAGGGCCAAGCGGCGATGGCGACGTGGACGCTGGCGCCCTTGGGCGAGACGCCCATCTTCTCCGAGCCGTAGAAGGCGATGGGACGTATGTAGCAGGATTCCAGTTGATTGCTGCGCACCACTTCACACTGCGCTCGCATCAGCGTTTCCCGATCGTAGGGAATCTGCATGAGATAGATGTGCGCGGAATTGAATAACCGGTCGGTGTGCTCCTTCAGACGAAAAATCGCCGTGCCGTTGACGGTGTTGTAAGCCCGTACGCCCTCGAATACGGAGAGGCCGTAGTGCAAGGAGTGGGTGAGCACGTGGGTGGTGGCGTCTCTCCAGGGTACGAGTTTGCCGTCGTACCAAATGACGCCATCGCGGTCGGCCATCGACATCGGGAATTCCTTCGTGGAAAAATGCTGATTCTAGCCCAGCCCGCATTTCTCACAGGGCCACGCGATGATGGCGGTTCCGGGGAGGGTGCGTTGCGACCTTCTCGCTACGTCGCTGGTCGAGATCACACTGGTATTGGGGCAACTGGTTCTCAAGTGCGAATCCTGGTCGTTCTGAGTAGGCGAGGATTTGTAGTTGTCCATCCCCAATGAAACATATGTACACTGTCAATAAATAGTGGCAGAATTTCAACATGGAATCCGAGTTCCCGCTTCGTGGCGTACTGTTTCGTTGGAATACCGACAAGGCGGCACGCAACATCCGAGAACACGGTGTCACTTTTGAACAGGCCGCTCAGATTTTCTTCGACCCGTTTGTTCGCTACGTGGACGCATCGCGCAGAGGTGAACAGCGGGATGGGGCGATTGGCGCGGACTTTGAGTATCGAATCCTTTTCGTCGTGAACGTTCAGATTGAAGATGATGCGCTGCGTATCATCTCAGCAAGGCCCGCGACGCAATCGGAAAGGGAAGTCTATGAAGATGGATAAGATTCGTGATCGCCTAAAAGCCGATCGCCCAATGGTCTCCGTAACTTTACGCATGCCGTCGGATGTAATCGCAGACTTGAAGCGCATCGCGCCCATGAAAGGCATTCGAGGTTATCAAGCTTTAATTCGCGCCTATGTCGGCAGCGGGTTGCGTGAAGATCTCGAGAAGTACGAAGCATCTCAACTGGACAAAGTATTGGCTCAACTGCGTGTGCAAGGCGTTTCAGAGGACACTCTGAGAAAGGCCCTCAAGCGAGCTGCGTGATACGTTTCTCGGCATTTACCCAATGTTCACGCGCACCAAAGCTCGGGTCGCCAAGCCTGAGCGCCGGTGCCAACTCGAAATTCTCTGCCGCACGGAAACATAGATGCGCGCCTGGACCGGCTGGGGGATCGCGTCGTCAACCGCTCTGGCCGATCGAGATCAGAAGTGTGTTTTATCGCCGCCATGCTTCCGCTGCTAACCGAGGTGCGCTACGGCTCCATCAGCATCACGCCGCGAACCATCGGGAGGAGACCGTGCGCGCCCTGATGGACCTGACCGTAGCCATGGCTCGCCAACAGGCAACCCTTCAATAAGTTGGTTGGCGATACGATTACCTAGTTGCCATCCCGGAGGGCTGTTGGTGGCGTACTGAACTCCTGACATCGCGACCGCTCTGCTCAGCGCTGCCGCACGGTGCTTGCCGGGACTGTCCTACGGGTAGAGGAAGTCGAGCATGGCGCCAGCAGTTGCCTCATTTGCACGCGTCGAGACATTACTGTCTGTAACGAAGGGGTATCCCTTTAGCTCCACAGCTGGCAGAATTGCCCAATGGGCGCCCCAGAGACGACACCAAGAGGCGGAACGGACTATCCAGCGACTTGGGTTCAGTTCCTTGATTGGTTCCATTCAGAGCAGGTGTGTCGCGGTTATCTAGAGAAATTGCGTTGGGTTGATGGTCTGGTCTGCCCGAAGTGCGGCGCGCCGAGCCGGGTCGAGAAAATAAGTCGCGGCAGATTGATTTGCCGG
>JANNFC010000239.1:0-9857 GCA_031379405.1 Betaproteobacteria bacterium
GAGTTCTTGGGCCAGTTCGCAAGTTATCGCGACGTGTTGGCGAAAAGGCTGCGGCAAGTGATTCATCTGGACCAACCAGCGCTCACGCGAACGCTTGACCTGATTCATTGGCGCTACTTCGCGCGCGAACTAGATCTGGGGGTCATCAATTATTTCACCGATACCGTACTGTCGCGACCGAGCGCTTCCATCGGCGACAAGGATGTCAAGAACGCGATCAAACCTCGATTACCCCACACCGAGTCTGGATGGGAAAGGGAGGCGGTGCGCGCCGATCGGACCTATCATGTGTTTCCTGAAATGCTTGACCCTCAGCCGCGTGCGGAGATTCAGCTGCCGCATTCGGCGTACGAGCACTTGCTCGCGGATCTGGATCGGTATCCTCTAGACCAGGTGGCCGATACTCACGCGTGCAAGTCCCGCTAGGTCGGCAAGCGAGGTTATCTCTTGGAATCCCCGCTGCTGAAGTCTTGCGCGAACAGCCTCGGCCTGATCGTAACCGTGCTCTAGCATTAGCCACCCCCCGGTACGAAGAAAGGAGGGCGCGTCCTCGATGATGCGTTCGATGGCTTGCAGTGCGTTGGCGCCGGGTGTGAGGGCGTTGCGTGGTTCGAATCTCAAGTCGCCTTGAGTCAAATGCGTGTCGTAGTCGGCGACGTAGGGGGGATTTGACACGATGATATCGAAGCACATTCCTTGTAGCGATGTGTACCAGTCGCTGTGTAGTAGATCCAGATTCTCCACGCCTAGGTTCTGAAGATTGCGCGCGGCCATGCCAAGCGCCTCCGAGGAGGCATCCACCCCCAGAATATTGGTTTGGGGCGCATGCGCGGCGACGGCGACGGCGATACATCCGCTGCCGGTACCTAGATCGAGCACTTTATTTGGCCGGGCCTTGGGTAGATGGTGTAGGGCGGCCGCCACCAGAAGCTCGGTCTCGGGTCTGGGAATGAGAACGTGTTTATTCACCTCGAAATCCAGGCCGTAAAACTCACGACGTCCGAGAAGGTAAGCGATGGGTTCTCCGCTTATTCGGCGCTCGAGCCACGTTGCATAGGGTGTTGAGAAGAGCAGAGCCTCCGAATTCCCATCTTGAGCGTGCGCCATCAACCACGCGCGCGATTTTCCCAAGGCTTGCGCCAGCAGAATTTGCGCCTCGCTTCTGGCGTCGGCCACTGGCAGCGAGAGCGCCTCGGCGAGACGACTGGCATCGCGCGCGAGCAGGGCTGCTATAGAGGGGGAGGAGTTACGCAGAACCGCCTGCTCAGGCCGCTTGCTCATCCGCCATGGCGGCAAGTTGCTCGGCTTGATGTTCCGCCGACAGGCCGCTCAAAATCTCGTTCATGTCGCCATCCATGATGGCGTCGATCTTGTAGAGCGTGAGGTTGATGCGATGGTCGGTGACGCGCCCTTGCGGGAAGTTATAGGTGCGGACGCGGTCGGAGCGATCGCCACTGCCTACCAGGGATTTGCGGGTGGCGGCTTCCTTGGCTTGCTGTTCGCGTTGTTGTTTGTCCTTGATGCGCGCGGCGAGGAGTGACATCGCGCGTTCTTTGTTCTTGTGCTGCGAGCGGTCGTCCTGACATTCCACCACGATGCCGGTGGGCAAGTGCACGATTCGAATAGCGGACTCGGTTTTGTTGACGTGCTGGCCGCCGGCCCCGGAGGCGCGAAAGGTGTCGATGCGCAGTTCCGCGGGGTTGATGGAGACATCGGAAATTTCATCCACCTCGGGCATGATGGCCACGGTACACGCGCTGGTGTGGATGCGGCCCTGTGCCTCGGTCTCGGGGACGCGCTGTACGCGATGTCCGCCGGATTCGAACTTCAAGCGAGAGTACGCGCCTTGGCCAACGATGCGCACGATCACTTCCTTGAACCCGCCCATGTCGCTCAAACTTTGCGAGACCACGTCCACGTTCCAGCGCTGGCGTTCGGCGAATCGGGTGTACATGCGGAATAGATCGCCGGCGAATAACGCGGATTCGTCTCCGCCCGTGCCCGCGCGGATCTCGAGATAGATGTTGCGCTCGTCGTTGGCGTCTTTGGGCAGCAGGCGGCGCTGCAACGCATCTTCGAGTTCGCTGACTTGCGCGCGGCCTGACTGAATTTCCTCCTGCGCCAACTCTTTCATCTCGGGATCGGAGAGCATGAGCTCGGCGGCCTCGATGTTTTTCAGAGTGTGCCGGTAGGTGTGATACAGCGCCACCAATGGACCGACTTCGGCGTGTTCCTTGGTGAGTCGTTTGTAATTGTCGATGTCGGCCGTGATGCCTTCGCCGCTCAAAAGGCCGTTCAATTCCTCCAAGCGCGCCGAGAGTTGGGCGAGCTTGGCGGCAATGGTTGGTTTCATTCGCTTCGGTTCAGTTGGAAGATACGCTCGACCAGCGCGCGTCGCTCGGCTTGATCTGAGCCGTGGGCTTGATTGAGCGCGGCGGTGGGCGGGTGTATCAATTTGTTGGTGAGCGAGCGGCTCAATGTTTCCAGCACTTGCTCGGGCGTCTCGCCTTTGGCCAGACGCTTGATGGCGCGCGCTAGCTCGTGACGGCGAGCACGCTCGGCTTGATCGCGCAGCGCGCGGATGGCCGGCACGCTTTGGCGGCTTTCCAGCCACTGCATGAAATCGATGACACCGGCGCCGATGATCTTCTCGGCTTTGGTGACCGCGGCTTTGCGCAGTTCGAATCCTTGTTCGATCACTTTGCCCAGGTCATCCACGGTGTAGAGAAAGACGTCATCCAGTTTGCCGACTTCGGCCTCTACGTCGCGCGGTACGGCGAGGTCGATCATCAGCATCGGGCGATGTCGGCGAGCCTTGAGCGCACGCTCTACAAGGCCCTTGCCGATGATGGGCAGCGGACTGGCGGTGGACGTGACGATGATGTCGTGCGAGGCGATGTAGTCGGGCAAATCGGTCAATGTCTGCGCAGTGCCTTCGAATTTTCTGGCGAGATCTTGCGCGCGGTCAAGGGTGCGATTGGCGAACGTGGTGCCGCGTGGTCGTTGCGCCGCGAAATGGGTGGCGCATAGCTCGATCATTTCGCCGGCGCCGATGAACAGCACACGCTGCTCGCCGATGCTTGGATAAATCCGCTCGGCCAATTTTACCGAGGCCGCCGCCATGGAAACGGAGTTGGCGCCGATGTCGGTCTGGCTCCGTACTTCCTTCGCGATGGAGAAGGTGAGCTGAAAGAATTTGTGCAGCACGGAACCCAATGTGCCGGCTTTTTCTGCCGAGCGGACGGCCTGCTTCATCTGCCCCAGAATTTGCGGTTCGCCCAGCACCATGGAGTCCAAACCGCTGGCGACGCGAATGGCATGGTCGACTGCGCCCTCGCGCGGCAACAAGTACACGAAGGGCTCCACTTGCTGAGGCTTTAACTGGTGATAGCCCGCCAGCCAGTGGACCGCACGAGAGGGTTCGCCTCCATTGCAGTACATTTCGGTACGGTTACAGGTAGAGACAATGGCCGCCTCGCGGACGCCCTCGTGATCGGCGAAATCCCGCAAAGCCAAGGGCAATGTCTCGCTGGAAAAGGCGATGCGCTCTCTAACATCGAGCGGGGCGGTTTTGTGATTGACGCCGAGGGCAAAGATCTGGGATTGGGACACGGTTGCGACAAATATTGATCTATTTAGTCAAGCCTTTGAATTATAGGGTAGGTTGTGGTCCAGACAGCGAAAAACCCACGTTTATGAGGGAGAAAGTCTGAGTATGTTCACAATCGGATGGTTTGGCGGTGAACTAAAGTTCCTTTCCGATAGTCCAGATATGGACTTATATCCAATAAACAGTGCATAATCGGATCGTTTCTACAGACCGGAGTTTCCATGAGCGCCGTTCTCAAACCCACCACCGCCGAGCCGGATCGGAAGCAAATGTCCGAAGCGGCGTTGCGAACCTTCTTCCGTATCGTCCAAGCCTGGGGCCTGGATAGCGAGCAGCAACGAACGTTACTGGGCAGTCCCGCCCGCTCCACGTTCTTCCAGTGGAAGCGCCGTAGCAGCGCCGCGCTATCGCGAGACGTCCTCGAACGGATCTCCTATGTGCTGGGGGTGTATTCCGCACTGCAAGTGCTGTTGCCCAAACCCGAGGCGGCCGATGCCTGGGTGAAGCGCGCCAACAGCGCCACGCCCTTCGGTGGTCGCAGCGCCTTGGACGTCATGTTGAGCGGCAATGTGGGGGATCTCTTCCTTGTCCGGCAATACCTTGATGCTCAGCGTGGTGGATGGAACTGATAGCGCGCGTCGCGAGCATTGCCTGGCTTCCCTCATACCGCATCGTTCCAAGCCGCTTTCCGCCCGTAGGCCTGTTTGACCGAGTGGCGGATCCGGCGGATCTCGACGCCGTCTACGCCATCGAAGCCCTCACCAATGCGCGCTTGCGGCAGGAAGTGGGGGAAATCTCCCTGGTGCCACCGGAGGAGCGCGTTGCAGGTCAGGGCAGTACGCCCATCATGGCGGCATTTACGCATCTGAATCCATCGGGGAGCCGGTTTAGCGATGGTAGTTATGGGGTGTACTACGCCGGCGAAACGCTCGATACCGCCATTGCCGAGACGCGCTATCACCGCGAGAATTTTCTGGCGGCGACCAGTGAAGTCGCGATGGATTTGGACATGCGCGTCTACCTCACCGATATACAAGCGGACCTGCATGATATTCGCGGCAGAGCGGACCTCAAAGCCGTCTACGATCCCAATGACTACGTCGAAAGTCAGAAGCTCGGCCTCGCGCTCAAAGCGGCAAATTCGTGGGGCCTGGTGTACGACAGTGTGCGTTGGAAGGGGGGGGTGTGTGTCGGGGTGTTTCGGCCTCGCGCTCTATCGAACTGCCGGCAAGGACAGCATCTTGTGTACTCCTGGAATGCACGCAAGATCGACACGGTGTATGAGAAGCGGCTCTACGCCAACTATTAGTGTATGCGCACCCCACTGACATTGCTGCGCGAAGTATTCGGCTATCCGGAGTTTCGCGGCGCGCAAGCTGAAATAATCGAACACCTTAGCGAGGGCGGTGATGCTTTGGTGCTGATGCCGACGGGCGGCGGCAAATCACTGTGCTATCAACTGCCGTCGTTGCTGCGCACGGGTACCGGCATTGTGGTTTCGCCGCTGATCGCGTTGATGCAAGATCAAGTGGCGGCCCTCACACAATTGGGCGTGCGCGCTGCCTTTCTCAATTCCACGCAGGATTTGCGCGCATCCAGGGCAACTGAGCAGGCATTGGTAAAGGGCGAATTGGATTTGTTGTACGTCGCGCCGGAGCGCTTGACGATGCCATCGTGCCTGGAGTTGCTTGAGCGTTGCAAGATCGCGCTCTTCGCCATCGACGAGGCGCACTGCGTGTCGCAATGGGGACACGATTTCCGGCCGGAGTACCTGCAACTCTCGATTCTGTATCAGCGCTTCCCGGGCGTACCGCGTATTGCGCTGACTGCCACCGCCGATCCGCTGACTCGCACAGAGATCACCTCGCAACTGGTGCTGCGCGAAGCGCGTGTGTTCATCTCCAGCTTCGATCGGCCCAACATACGCTACAGCATCGCGGACAAGGATGGACCGCGCGCGCAACTGCTGCGATTCATTCGAGAGGAGCATCCGCGCGACGCTGGTATTGTCTATTGTTTGTCGCGCAACAAGGTGGATGAGACCGCGCATTGGCTCACGCAGCAAGGAATCACGGCATTGCCGTATCACGCCGGAATGGAGGCCGCGCAACGGGCGAAGAATCAAACACGCTTTCAGACAGAAGACGGCATCATCATTGTCGCCACTATTGCTTTCGGCATGGGCATCGATAAGCCAGATGTGCGATTCGTCGCGCACATGGATTTACCCAAGAGCATCGAAGCTTATTATCAGGAGACCGGCCGCGCGGGCCGAGACGGGACGCCGGCCGATGCAATGATGTTCTACGGCCTTGCTGACCTAGTACAACAGCGCCGCTTCATCGATCAATCGGATGCAAGCGAAGAATACAAGCGCATTTCCACTGCCAAGCTTGAGGCCTTACTCGGACTTTGCGAAACCGCCGGATGCCGTAGGGTGCGCTTGCTCAGCTACTTCGGGGAGGAAAGCAAGCCTTGCGGCAACTGCGATACGTGCCTGAGCCCGCCACAAACTTGGGACGCGACCTTGGCCGCGCAAAAAGCACTCTCGACCATCTATCGTACTGGCCAGCGTTTTGGCGCCGCGCATTTGATCGCCGTATTGCTCGGAAAGGTCGATGCTCGCATCAAGAAATGGGACCACGATAAATTGAGCGTCTTCGGTATTGGCCAGAACATGGACGACGTGGCGTGGCGCGGAGTATTCCGCCAACTGGTCGCGTTGGGTTTGGCGCGGGTGGACCACGAAGCCTACGGCGCGCTCAAGTTATGTGAGGCCAGTCGTTCGGTGCTGAAGGGCGAAGAACAAGTGCAGATGCGGCGTACCGTAATTCCGCGTCGGAAGGGTGAGAAGGCTCAGGAGAGTGAGAAGGGTCGGAAAGTAGCGCCGCGTAAGGAATCCGCAGAGATGGCGGAATTCTCGGCGTCCGACCGAGCCTTGATCGAGAAGCTGAAACAGTGGCGTCGCGAACAAGCTCGTGAGCAAGCTGTGCCGGCCTTTGTCATTCTGCAGGACCGCACATTGAATGAACTTGCCCGCCAGCGTCCGAATAACTTGCGTGCCCTTGCCCATATCACCGGTATCGGCGCGAACAAGCTGGAGCGTTATGGCGCTATGCTTGTTGAGTTGGTGTCAGCGCGCTACTGATTGGACGCTATGTCAATCCCGCGGATGAGGTCGAGTCGATTCATGGACGAGCGAATCGCATCGGTGAATGTCATACGGCCTTCGGGGGAGATGCCCGGCGCCGGTGGCGTTGCAACCTTTAGGGGATTCTGATGGACACCGCCGATGCGCAATTCGTAGTGCAAGTGCGGTCCGCTGGCCAGTCCGGTCATTCCAACGAAACCCACTACGTCGGATTGGCTGATACGCCGACCTGATCGCAGTCCTTTGCCAAAGGCAGAAAGATGTCCATAGAGAGATTCGTAACCATTGGGATGGCGCAAGATCACCACATTTCCGTATCCGCGCATTTGACCAGCCAGTTTGACGACTCCATCTGCCGTTGCGCGCACCCGCGTGCCTTGCGGGGCGCCGTAGTCCACGCCGTGGTGTGCCCGCCATGTCTCGAGAACCGGATGATAGCGCGACGAGGAATAGCCTGAAGTAATGCGTGAAAATTCGAGAGGCGAGCGCAAAAAGGTCTTTCTCAGGCTCTTGCCGTCTTCGGTGAAGTAAGCACTGCGCCCACTGGCGTCGGTATACAGAATCGCGCGCAGCTTGCGACCACCGTTCTCGAACTCCGCCGCGAGAACTCTGCCCGTACGTATGAATTCGTTCCCATGGTGGAGCGTTTCGTAGACCACCGAGAAACGGTCTCCGGCCTGTAAGTCGCGGTGAAAATCTATCTCGCCGGAGAATATCTCCGCTAATTGGATGGCGATTTCGTCGTCCAGTCCGGCGTCGTCAGTGGCTTGAAAGAGCGAACTTCGAATCCTTGCCGAACTCATCTCAGGGCGGCTTTGCAAGGTTAGCGGGCGCAGGGAAACGGCGATACGGTCCACGGCGACCCGTCCCGCATGGAGTTCCTGTCCATCTGATGTCAAATAACGCAGGCTGAGCAGGGTCCCGTCGTCGGTGGTGACGGCCTTAACGGTATTGCCTGATCGCAACTGGTAGAACGCTCGTGACTCTGCTGATGTGCGCAACTGTTCCACCGCTTCCGGGTCGTCGATGGCCAATCGCGTCAGAATCGAACCTAATGTGTCGCCGCGTTGGATGCGTTCTTCGCGGTAAAACTTTGGCTCGACGCTTAGTTCGGCAGGGCGCGATTCGGCAGGTAGATGAATGTCTTCTAGGACAACTTTCCTGTCAATATTCTCCGTAACGGAGCCGGGGGCGATGCCGAACGCGGCAACCACGCCGAGCATTGGTACGATCGCCAGCGTTAGCCACCAACGGTTTCGCTGTCTGGCTGGGATTTGAGATTGGGCTAGAATCGCGCGCTCCTCTGTTTGTGGGAATCGAGCCAGTCCGGCTCGTAAGGGGTTGCGACAAAAGAACTTCAAAAGCATCGCAAGGATTGCGATGGGCGCGAAGGTTATCAGAACTTAGGCCCCACGCGAAAGCCCAATCGCAAGGATTATGCCTCTGTCGTACAAAGGCGACCGCCGCGAGGCTTAGGCGCTCCGAGACGGTCGGGCGTCGGTTTCGGGAAAATCATGATCGAGCAACAACTATCCATTATTAAGCGCGGGGCTGAAGAGTTATTGGTCGAGCAAGAACTCGCCGATAAGCTCAAACAAGGCCGGCCTTTGAGGGTCAAGGCCGGATTCGATCCTACGGCGCCAGACCTCCATCTTGGGCACACTGTATTGATTACTAAGCTCCGGCAGTTTCAAGAGCTTGGCCATCAGGTCATATTTCTAATTGGGGACTTCACCGGATTGATCGGGGACCCGACAGGGAAAAACGCCACCCGGCCGCCGCTTTCGAGCGAACAGATTCTGGAAAACGCCAAGACTTATCGCGAGCAGGTATTCAAGATACTTGACCCGGAGAAAACCGAAGTTGCATTCAATTCCACCTGGATGAATGCAATGAGCTCCGCCGACATGATTCGACTAGCGGCGCGACATACCGTGGCGCGCATGCTGGAGCGCGACGACTTCGGCAAGCGCTATCGCGCGGGGCAACCCATCGCTATACATGAGTTTCTCTACCCGCTGGTTCAAGGCTACGACTCGGTCGCACTGCGTTGCGACATCGAGCTGGGAGGGACCGATCAGAAATTCAATCTTCTGGTAGGCCGCGAACTGCAGAAGGACTACGGGCAGTCACCGCAGTGCATTCTGACGATGCCGTTGCTCGAAGGGCTGGACGGCGTCAACAAGATGTCCAAGTCGCTAGGGAACTACGTCGGGATCACTGAGGCACCAGAGCAGATCTTCGGCAAGCTCATGTCGATCTCTGATGTTCTGATGTGGCGTTACATGACTTTGCTGTCGAGTCAAAGCGTCGAACAAATCCAAGCGGCACGAGAACAGATCGCCTCGGGACGAAATCCGCGCGACGTGAAAGTCGAGTTCGCCAAAGAGATGGTAAGTCGTTTCCACGGAAGTGCTGCTGGCGAGCGCGCCGTCGCAGACTTCGAAGCGCGCTTTCGCAACAACCAGATTCCTGATGACATTCCAGAACATATTGTCGACGTGGGCGACGAAGGGCTTGCGCTTACTCAACTGCTCAAGCGAATCGAACTCACCCGCAGCGCTTCGGACTCCGTTCGCATGATCGAACAAGGGGGCGTCCGCATTAACGGCGAGAAAGTTTCGGACAAGAGCCTTCTTGTGCATCGAGGCGATAGCTTCGTAGTACAGGTTGGCAAGCGCAAGTTCGCGAAAATTATCTGGCGCTAAAAGAGGACGATTGCGCGCTCGCGCATTTTTTTTGCGCAAACGCTTGACCTCGAAACTTCGCTACGTATAATGCGCGCCTCTCGTCGTGACCGACACGACATCGTTCTTTAAAAACATAACAGCCGACGGGTGTGGGTGTTTGGGTTTTGGGTGAGTTGCCAAGGGGAAGCCAAGTGCTGCGCGAGTGGTGCGGGGTGGGTCTGAGGTAGCTGCTAGAGAAATTCAGGGGCTTGCACTTTGTTGATGAAATGAAGTCAGTAATGGAGTCAGTAGAGTCAAGAGAAGTGCGAGTCAGCAGGCATTGAGTAGTATGGAAGTAGCAATAGAGATTGAACTGAAGAGTTTGATCCTGGCTCAGATTGAACGCTGGCGGCATGCTTTACACATG
>JANNFC010000244.1:0-1553 GCA_031379405.1 Betaproteobacteria bacterium
ACATACTTTTCTCATTCGATCAACTAATTTCCCGCCTTAGCAAAAGGTCGCTGTCAGATGTGAACTTGGAGATGTGTGGATGTGAGAGTTCAACTCGTATTCCCCGCGCTCTTGGCGCGGGGGCAAACTTCGGGGGTTTCCAAAGGGGGCGAAGTGATTTTCACGTAGCCCCCTTTGGTCAAGGGCGGGGTCAATACCCCGCCCGCGAAGTCCCCTTTATCAAGAACCGAAATTCCTTTGCGGATCGAGGCGGCGGTGAGCGATATGACGGCCGCAACGGCGCGCTCGTGTTGTCACAGTTGCCCGTGCCGTACCAGCGGCGAAAGCGAACGATGAGCACTCTAGGCAATCGGAGTCGCAAATGAAGCACAACGACAAGTGGCCCGACGTGATTAACGCCTTACCCGAGAACGTACATGCCGCGCGTGCAGTCCTGACCACGGTACTTCTCGTGGAGGACGATCCCGCTAGCGCCGCATTGATTCAGGAAGCGCTCCGCGGCACCGCAGACATGGCGTTTCGCGTCGAATGGGTGACGCAACTCTCCGATGCGCTCGATCGACTGGGCGCGGAGGGTGTTGACGTGGTCTTGCTTGACCTTGCTTTGCCTGACGGACAAGGCATCGAGGTGTTTGATCAAGTGTACCGGGCAGCGCCGGATGCCCTCATTTTTGTCCTATGCGCGGCGAGCGACAACGAAACCGCACGCACAGCGCTGCAGCGCGGCGCCTATGACTATCTCACGAAAAGCCCTGTCGATACCCTATGGTTGCCACGTGCCCTGCGTTACGGCATAAAGCGTAAGGCTGTTCAGGACGCGCTTGCGATCAGTGAGGCGCGATTTCGCGCGATGAGCGAGGCATCCCCGCTAGGTATCTTGGTTTCCGATGCACAGGGAATTTGCATATATACCAACGCGGTCTATCAGAAGTTGGTCGGGCTGACATTCGAACAGACGCTCGGTACAAAATGGAGCATGGCACTTCACCCAGAGGATCGCCAGCGCCTCCTTGCCGACTGGAATGACGCCGCGCGTGGCCATAAGCGCTTCAAGGCGGAGGCCCGTTTTCTTCGGGAAGATGGGGGCATCGTGTGGACAGGATTAAACGCGGCGCCAATGCGCGACGGGACGCACTCGCACGGTCACGTTCACACGGTTGAGGACATCACCGCGCGCAAGCTGACGGATCTCGTACTACGGTCGGCTGAAGAGGCCTTGTTTGAGGAGAAAGAGCGCGCCCAAGTCACGCTCAACTCCATCGGTGATGCCGTGTTGACCACCGATCTCAACGGCAACGTGACGTATCTCAATCTGGTCGCGGAGACGATGACCGGTTGGTCCAATGAGGAAGCGTTGGGTCGGCCACTTTCAGAGGTGTTCACGATCATCGACGGTACGACGCGCCAGTTCGCCAGCAATCCGGCAAAGCGCGCCATCGAGGAGGACCGGACGGTTGGGCTGGCTGCGGATAGCGTTTTGGTTCGCCGCGATGGGTTCGAGTCGGCGATCGAGGATTCCGCCGCACCCATCCACAATCGCGACGGCCATGTCA
>JANNFC010000276.1:0-14906 GCA_031379405.1 Betaproteobacteria bacterium
GTTTCCAGTCCCCACTGGCGCCCCTCCATCTCGACCAGATGTTGGTAGTGCGACACCAGCATAATGGAATTGCGCAGCGTGATTCCGAACAAGGTGACAAATCCCACCAGCGAACCCAACGACATCCAGCCCCCACTGGCCAGTACTGCGATCACCCCGCCAATCAAGGCGAAGGGTAGATTGACAAACGTAATAGCCAGATTGCGCACATTGTTGAAGGCGATGTAAAGCAGCAGGAAAATGCCGATGGCAGCGATCGCCGAATGTACGAAGAGGTCCTCGCTCGCCTGCGCTTGCATCTGCGCCGCGCTGGCATAGATCGCGTAGTTTCCCTTGGAGAGTTTGGCCTCCTTGGCGATGCGCGCGCGCGCATCCTTCTCGAATTGCTGATCGTCACGCCCAACGATATTGGCGCTCACGGTCTGGATGCGCCGGCCGCCGGAATGCAGAATTTTGTAGCGGCCGCCAGTGAGCCCGACATCGGCGACGTCCGCGAGCTGCACCAATTGCCCATCGGCCGCCTTGATACGCAGATTGCCCACGCTTCCTACTTGATTGCGCACTTCCGGAGTGAGCACCGCCACCAGGTCGATGACGCGCGCGCCGTGATAGATCTGTCCCACTCGCGCACCGGCATAGGCGGCGTGAATGGCCTCCAGCACATCCATGCTTTGCAAACCGAGCAGCGCAAGCCGCTCTTGCCGCAGGCGAATGGTGAGCTGCGGCGTACCCGGTGGTGCTTGCAGTTGCACGTCGCGCGCGCCCGGCACCCGCGCCAGTACCGCAGCCACCGACTGCGCGTCGTGATCGAGTAAGTCCAACGAATCCCCATGCAAACTCACCACGAAGTCCGCCGCGAAGCCGGTGATGGTCTCGCCGATGCGCTCGGTCAGAAAAGTGTTGACGCCGAACGTCACGCCGGGAAAGCTGCCGCTGCGCTGGCCTGCGAGCGTGGCGCGGATCTCCTCCAACACGCGCTCTTGTTCATCTCCGCCAAGGGGACCGATCTCCACTTCGTACTCGCTATAGTGCGTGCCGAAAGTGTCGGCGCCATTGAGCGCACGCCCTACCCACTGCGCCACCGATTTGACGCCCCGGATGGTACCGATGGCCTTGGCGATGCGCTGACCGATGCGCAAAGATTCCGCCTCCGCCGTGCCCGGTACCGCCGTGACGTGAATGATGTAGTGCCCTTCACGCAAAGCCGGGATGAACTCTCCTGCCAGCAATGGCAATACTGCGATGCCCGCTGCGATCACCACAAATACGGTGCCCACCACGCGACCTGGAAAGCGCTCGATTCTTTGCAGCACATTGACGTAGCGCGGTTTCAGCCAGCGCACGAAGGGAGGATCTTCCGCTTTCAGTGAACTGCGTGCCAGTAGAAGAAAGCACAGCGCGGGTGTGAGCGTAACGGCCACCGCCAGCGACGCCAGTATCGCGAAAATGTACGCCAACCCCAAGGGGGCGAACAACTTGCCGGCAATCCCCGAAAGCGTCAGCAGAGGCACGAACACCAGCGCCACGATAAAGGTGGCGTAGACCACCGAACTGCGCACTTCGAGGGACGCCTCCAATACCACGCGATTCAGGGGCAGCGCAGTGGGCAATGCCTTGTTCACACGCAAGCGCCGAAAGATATTCTCGGTGTCGATGATGGCATCGTCCACCACTTCTCCCAAGGCAATGGCGAGGCCGCCCAGCACCATAATGTTCAACCCCACGCCAAAGTAATCCAGCACCAGCACCGCGCCCAATAGCGACGAGGGAATGGCGGTGGCGCAGATCAGCGCCGTGCGAGCGTTGAAGAGAAACAAGAACAACACAATCACCACCAACACCGACCCGATGAGCAAATCGCGTTGCACATTGCTGACGGCGGTTTCGATGAAGTTGGCGGGACGAAACAAACCGGGATGCAAGGTGATGTGCTCGGATTGGATCAGTGGTTCGATTTCACGCAAGGCCTTTTCCAGATCGAGTGTGACCGCGCGCGTGTTGGCGCCCAACTGGCCCTGTATGAACAAGAACACGCCCGGCGTACCGTTGATGGCAGCGGCACTGATGGACGGCGCCGGTGCTGTCACCACGTTCGCCACATCGGAGAATCGCAGCACCTGTCCATTGCGCAATGTGAGCAGCGCACGTGCGAGATCCTCGATCGCGCCGGGTTGTCCCTGCGCGTCGATGGATAGGTGCTGGTTGGTGCTCTGGATGAAGCCGGCGGACTTCAGGCCACTCACACGCTTGGCGGCGTCAACGACTTCGTTGAGCGTCAAACCGTGACGGATAAGTTTTTCCGGATCGACTTGAATCTGCCACTGTTGCACCTCACCGCCGAACACATTGACTTCCGCCACGCCCGGTACCGCCATCAGATGCGGGCGGATGGTCCAGTCCACCAGCGAGCGAACATCCATCAAGGTGCGCTTGTCAGAGGTCAGACCGACCCCCAGGACCGTACTGGCGGAGGACGTGAGAGGTGTGAGGTTGGGCTGCGACACCCCGAGAGGTAATTGATTGGCGAGTCCGTTCAACCTCTCGCCCACCGATTGGCGATTGCGGAAGATGTCGGTCTTGTCCTTGAACACGACAGTCACCACCGACAGTCCGGGTATGGATTGCGACCGAATTACCTCGACCCCGGCGGTACCCGCGAGCGCATTCTCGATGGGCTGCGTCACCTGTCGCTCCACCAGTTCGGAGGAAAGCCCGGCGGCCTCGGTTTGGATCACCACCTGGCTGGGCGAGAACTCGGGAAACACATCCAGATTTGCGCGCCCCAGAACATAGAGCCCATAGACAATCACGCTGATGGCCAGTGCCACCACCACGCCAGGGTAACGAATGGATTGGCGGACGCACAACGTGATCATCTACAACAGCGTCCTTTGCATTGGGTACGCTTGCTTGCCTTGGTGCGTAGAACGCACCCCAGGTCGCGTGCAACGCCTAGCGCACAAGATCTAATCCCCATTCTCTTCCCGGATCTGGAACTTCTGCTCTTCGGAAAGCAGCAACTGTGCGCCACGAATCACTACTTTGTCACCGGCCTCGTAGCCACTCGCATTGAACCAGCCGGCAGGTAACTCTTCTTGTGTATTGACTTCACGCCGCACGAATTTCTCCGTGTCTTCCTGCACATATACCCAAGCTTTTCCGCCATGCCACACCACGGCGGATGGCGGAATGAGTACACCTTCTCTGGCTTCCCCGTCGAGCCCTAAGCGCCCCACAATTCTCATTCCTTGCCGCAGGTCCTTGGCATCGGTCAGGAACATAAAAGTGGCTCCAGCTAATCCCGTGTCCGCACTGCGCGCCGGCGCAACATAACGGGCGTCGCGCAAGCCCTCTCTCAGCCCCATCGGCCCAACCTGTAGCGGACTCTTCGCAGCCTGTTGCCGCAGCTCATAGGGGATGATCATCTGCACCAGCACGTCGCGCTGTCCACTCAGATTGGCGAACACCTTCGAACCCGGATCCCCCGCCCACGACGCCACCGTATCGCCCCAGCCGGCGCGCAAGCTTTCCTTCAGCGTGTTCGCCGTTTGCTCAGCTGCGGCTAATTTTGCCTGGTCGCCGCGCCAGCGCGTCTGCGCCTCCAGCACCGCGCGCTCCGAAACGTTGCGGTCATCCGCATGCAGCCGCTTTAGGCGCTGAAACTCATTGTCGCTGTTAGCGATGGCAATTCGTTGCGCACGCGCTTCCGACAGTGCCGCAAGATATTGCGCGCGCAGTTCGAACAACGGTTGGGGATTGACCACCGACCCGTAGACTTGCGTCGCGCCTTGGTTATTGGCGGCGGCCAACTCGGCCGTCACGATACCGCTTGCCGCTTGACTCTCCTTGGACAAAGTGATGGTGGCGAAGCCTTCTTTTACGCCGACCGCGGACGGGGTTGGAATCGCTTCGGTCGCGTGCTGGGCGAGGAGCGCAAATTCGTCGCGCCCATAGAACACCAGCGCCCACGCCAGCAGCGCAATGATCAAGGCCATTACGGCGATCGCGATATTGCTTCGGGTCAGTGTCATTCCATGTATTCCTCTCGAATCAGCTTGGGCAGGGGCCCACCTTTGAGCGGAATCTGAGTGGCATCTTCCAACTCTCCCATAGCGTCGAGGGCGGCGCGGCGCGCACTCCAGGCGGCTTTAGTCGCACCAACCGACTCAAGCTTGCTTTGCACCAGGGCAACGCGGTCGGCGTATCCACCGGTGAAAAGTTTTTCGGTTTCCGACAAGCGTTGTTGCACCAATGTGGTCTGCGCTTCGATGGCCGCCAAGCCCTCTAGTGATTGGCGATAAATAGCGGCTTTCGACGCGGATTCCGATAACACTCGCATTTGTAACTGCTCAAACTGTCGGGCCGCAACTTCGCGCTGCGCCAGCGCCAGCCGAATGCCCGGCGCGTTGCCGAACGCGGCGGGAATTACCACGCCCAGCCCCAGGGACCAAACGGATTCGCCACGATCCCACAAATAGCCCGGAGACAAACGCAGTTCGGGATACTGCCTGGCCACTTCCAGCTTGACCACGCTCTCGGCCCCGGCGTAGGCCAACAGTTGGGTACGGATATCGATGCGATTTGACAAGGCCTGCGCCCGCGCTGCGCGCGTATCCGGGACGGCCGCTAAGCTTTTGAACTCGGCAAAGCTCAACGGCAGAAAACGCACGACCTCCAACGGAACGCCGAGCGCGGCGCAGAGATCGCCGAGCGCGCGCTCGGCGGCGAGTTTGTGCGCCTCGGCATCAGCGCGTACTTGTGTCGCCCGTAATCTTGCGGTGGTGACTTCGCCCACGGAAGTCATGCCCTCCTGCAGACGTCGCTGCAACAGCTTCACCAGGGCCTCGATGTGCGCCATCTCCTTTTCGGTTAGGTCCAAACCACGTTGCGCGGAGTAAAACGCGAGCAAGGCAGCGCGCACCCGCGATCGAATTTGCCAAGCCGTTCCGGCCACTTGCAGTTGCGCGCTTTCGAGGGCAAGACGCTCGGCTTCCACGATGGCTGAGCGGCGCGACGCGCCCATGATCGGCAACTCCAGCTCGAAACCCAAACTCCAAGGCCCGGTATCGCCGGGGCGTTCTTCGCTGTGGTGCTCCGCGCGCGGCACCAAACCAAATAACCGCCTGGCTTGCGCCGCCTGCATGCTTGCCCGGGCAGCGCCCATTCTCGTTCGAGCCAACGCGAGGTCGGGATGAAAGTAGAAGGCCAGGAGGGTAAGTTCCTGGAGTCCCCATTGACGCACGGGCCATGCGGCCTCCGACACGCCATGCGCCAACATGTAGCGCTTGAGTCCGCGGTCGTCGGTGGAACGAGTGGCGTAGACCGCCGCCGAGCGCTCCGGATGCAGTGGCTTCGGCGTGTATTCCTGTAGCGCGCATCCCGCCAAAGCCATCAGCAGCATCAGGCTGCATAGAACGAACTTTGACGGCGATGGCATTGGGCAGGAGTGAAAGCAATTCGAGGCGGCGCAGTTTATAGTCCCCGCCTCTGACGGGCAAATATCGTTTGCGTCATGACCGCCTTGTGCCTTCGTTCCTTCCGGTAAAACCGTGGATAATTGCGGCGCTTTCTCAGGGTCGCACTTGATCCGAAGCATAGAGCCCAATAGCGGCCACCAACGGGAGGTCTGGATTCAATGGCAGTTGTTGCCGTGTTCAATCAGAAAGGTGGGGTCGGAAAGACCACCACTACGCTCAACATCGCGGCCTGTCTGGCGGCGGAGAACCGTCCGCCCTTTCTGCTTGACACCGATCCGCAAGCCCATTTGACGGTCGCCTTCGGCATCCGCAACGTGCCGGGGGATAAGAGCCTGTATAGCTTCTTTCAGAATGGAAAGACGCTCGAATCCTTGGTGATGACCCAGCCCTCGGGCATCCGCTTGGTGCCGTCCTCGCCCGAGCTATCCAAGATCGACGCCTTGTTCGGTAACGATCCCTCGATCGCCAAACGACTTAAGGAAGGGATCGATAAGGGAATTTCTCAGTCACGCACCACGGTGTTGATCGATTGCTGTCCCATGTTGGGCGTGCTGACGCTGAACTCGTTGCTGGCTTCAGATCGCGTATTGATGCCC
Source organism: Betaproteobacteria bacterium (assembly GCA_031379405.1). GTDB lineage: Bacteria > Pseudomonadota > Gammaproteobacteria > Burkholderiales > SHXO01 > SHXO01. The sequence goes on from JANNFC010000276.1 coordinate 6,074, forward strand.
GTGTCGGCGGATTATCTTTCCCTGGAAAGTATCCAAAAACTCAAGTTGGCGCTGGACGTTCTAGAGAATCGGCTAGGTCGACAATTCAAACGCCGCTTGGTGGTGACACGCTTCGACGGACGACGCAAGCTATCCCACGAGATCTTGCGCAGACTCAGCGAAGCATTTGGGGAACAGGTGTGCCGAACCGTCATCAAAGAGAATGTGCATCTGGCCGAAAGCCCCATGCACGGCAAGGACGTGTTGGCGTTCGCGCCCTGGAGTCAGGGCGCGGCGGATTACCGGGCATTGACCGAGGAACTGGAGCAGTGCAATTTTCTATGAGGAGTAACAGATGAAGTCTTTTGTACGCTGTATCGCCCTGGGTGCCATCATTGCCTCGCTGATGACAGTCAGTGCCCAGGCCAATCTGGGCGGGGATGCGGAGGAGAGCACGGACACCACCTTCCAGGAAGGAAAGAAAGCTGTACAAGAACAAAACTGGAAAAAAGCCGTGGATCGCCTGGAGAAATTTGTCACGGCCAACCCGGGCGACGCCGATGCCAGAAACTATCTGGGCTATTCGTATCGCAAACTCGGCTTCATGGAACATGCGTTCCTGCACTACAACGAAGCCCTGAAAATCAATCCCAAGCACAAGCACGCCCATGAATACATAGGCGAGGCCTATTTGATGGTGGACAAAGTCAAGGAAGCCGAGCAACACCTCGCCGAGTTGTCCAAACTTTGCTCGCCTATTCCCTGCGAGGAGCAAAAGCAATTGAAGCAGGCCATCGACGATTACAAGAAGAAAAAATAATTGAACATCAAAGCGGTTCTATGGGACTTCGGCGGCGTCATCACCACCAGCCCCTTCGAGGCGTTCGCGCGCTTCGAGCACGAAAGGAATCTCCCGCAAGGCCTGCTGCGCACGCTCAACTCCACCAATCCGGATGGCAACGCTTGGGCGCGCTTCGAGCGCGGAGATATCGACTACACGCAGTTTGATGCCGCATTCGCGGACGAGGCGCGCGTACTCGGTTTTCAAGTCAGTGGTGCGGAAGTTGCCGGGCTGCTCTACGGCGAGATCCGCCCGACGATGGTGGAAGCATTGCGGCAACTGCGCGGCCGCGTCCGTACGGCCTGCGTCACCAACAACTTCAACACCGGCGTCGGACACGGATTGCCCATCAGTGAGGAGCGCGCCCAGCAAGTGGCCAAGGTCATGCGATTATTCGATCTGGTGATCGAATCGAGCAAGGTCGGGGCAAGAAAACCCGAACCACGCTTCTACGACCTGGCGCTGGCGGCCGTAGAGGCCCGTCCCGAAGACGTGGTGTACCTCGATGATCTGGGTATCAATCTTAAGCCGGCACGCGCCTTGGGCATGCATACCATCAAGGTTATCGATCCCGACGTGGCGCTCGCCGAGTTGGAACAGGTGTTGGGATTCACTCTCCGCCCCAAAGGTATTACGCGTTGACCGTGCCCGTGGTGCGCGCGCGCCAAGAGCGCGGGGAATACGAGTTGAGAGGCGGAAGGCGCCGGTAACGAAGACCTTTATGAAGCGCTCTGAGCGCGCTCCTGGCGACGGCGTTCGATCAGCTCGTTCACCAGTGCGATCGTCTCCTCTTGCCCGCCAGCCAACGAAGGCGAGGTGAGATAGCGGCCATCGATAATCAATGTGGGAACGCTCTGCACACCGTAGCGACGCGTGACGACATGCGTCAGTTCGAGCGCCTTAGCCACCTCTTTTGAATCCCATGTGCTGCGCACCAGGTTGCGATCCAATCCCTTGGTGGCCGCCCAGTCGGCGAAAGCATTGCCGTCGCCCAGATCCGCGTTGTCGAAGTGATAGGCGTCGAATACGTCTTGATGCAAGCGCGCGTGGGCTCCGAGTTTCAGCAGCACCAAGTACACCATGGTCAGCGGGATCCAGCGCGTGGTGCGCAACGCCGGGGTTCTGACCAGTTGTACATCGGTGGCTTTGTTCTCCTCCCATTCGCGCAGATAGGGTTCGAAGGCGTAACAAGCGCCACAGCCGTAGTAGAAAAACTCCCGCACTTCGATGCGCTCAACATCATCCGTCGGTTGGGCGGGAATGGGGAAGAACTTCCGAGGCAGGGGCTCGTCTTCGGCCAGCACACTCCACGCATATCCAAGGCCCGCAAGTCCAGCGCCGAGAATACGTCGGCGGGTGTGATCCATGGCGGCGTTAGCGTTTCTCAGGTGCTGGCTTGCGGTGCTTCTCGCGGACTTGTGGTTTCGGTTCTATTTTTTTTTGACCGCTGCGTTCGTCTTGGGCCGCTCTTGTGCGATCAGTGTATCGACCACCTGAAACAAGCGTTGAGTACTCGGGCGGCCGTCCGGTCCCACAGCCATGGAAGGGGCCGTGAGGTACTTTCCGTTGATAGCCATCGCCGGGGTGAACATCACGCCGTGTTCGCGACCCAGCTTCTTGGAAGTTTCCAACTTGGCGTCCATACCGAAGGAATTGAAGATCTGGGTGAATTTCGCCACCTCCACACCTTGCGTGCCGACCCACTTAAAGATGCTTTCGGCGTCGTCCAAGTTCTTATTCTCGGAGTGAATCGCACTAAACACTTTGCCGTGCAGCTTTTCCGAGAGTCCCATGGCTTCCAAGGTATAGTGCAACTTTGCCATCGGCGCCCAACTCTCGCGGAAGATCAACGGTACGGTCTTGAACTCCACGTCCTCGGGTTTGTTTTTCAGCCATGCACGCAGAGGGTGTTCAAATTCCGCACAATGCGGGCAAGCGTAGGAGAAGAATTCGATCACTTCGATCTTTTTGCCTTTCGGCGCCACCGCGGGGGAAATAGTTTTGTACTCTTTGTCCGCTACCGGTGCCTGCGCAAACGCCCTCGGGGCAATGCTGTTCAGGGCGAGTACCACCGCAGCAGCAAACATCAAGCGAAGCGGCCTTGCGTTAAGGTTCATCGTATTCTCCGTGGATGCTAATAAATTTAACTCGTATTCCCCGCGCTCTTGGCGCGGGGGCAAACTTCGGGGGTTTCCAAAGGGCGGGGTCAATACCCCGCCCGCGAAGTCCCCTTTAATGCGGTCTTTAGTTACTCTTTCGAGCGGATTACATCAGCCTTGATTTCGTTTTCTTTCAGCGCTAACTGCACACCCTGGGCTTCCTCCGCCGTGTCATAGGGCCCCAATCGCACCCGATGCCAGGTCTTGTTGTCGGGTAGATGCGCGGTTTTGATCTGCGCTTCAAAACCCGCCAAGGCCAAGCGCGCCTTCAAGTTGTCGGCATCTTCCGAACTCTGAAAAGCGCCAGCCTGCAAATATACGCGCTCCTTTGCATCCTCACCGCTGGGCTTGGACGGCATGGCTTCCTGCTTTCCGGGCAGGATCTCGTAGAACTCGAACTTCGGCTTGGGCGCGCTTACAGCGGCTTGCGATGGGCGTGCCTGTTTGGCAGACTCCATCGGTTTGAGTTCCTTGCGCGAGGCCGGCAGTTGCTTCTCGAAAAACGGCGACTGCGTGCGGTTTATGTAGATGGCGAATCCAAAAGCCACCCCCATCCCGAGCACAAACCCGATGATGATGCCGATGGAGAACGGGTGCAGCATGCGCCCTCCTCCGCCCAGCTTTCCCGCCGTCATTGAGGCCCCGCTCTTGTAGTCCTTGACCATGGCGCAAGTTTACTGTGTCAGTAGCGCTGGCTGGGAACTACATACGCTCTGGCGCCGAAACGCCGAGCAGGACAAGCCCGTTGCGAAGGACCTGTCGTAGCGCGGCAACCAACGCCAGACGCGCCAGTGTGGTGGCCTCGTCTTCCACGAGAAAGCGTGTGGAGTTGTAGTAGCTGTGAAACGCCCCCGCCAGACCTTTCAAGTAAAAGGCCATAGCGTGCGGCGCCAAGTCGCGCGCCACCTCTTCCAGCACATCGGAATACTCCATCATGCCACGGATGAGTCCGAGCTCCTGCTCGCTTTCCAGCGCAGCCAAAGCCGTGTCCGGCAAGACCGACGGGTTGCCGCCCCACTCCTCCAGCACACGGCAGATGCGAGCGTGCGCATACTGAATATAGTAAACGGGGTTGTCCACGCTTTGGGATTTGGCCAAGTCCAGATCGAAATCCAAATGCTGATCGCTTTTACGGGCGAGATAGAAGTAGCGTGTCGCGTCCACGCCCACCTCGTCGTAGAGTTCCTCCAACGTGACGTAATTGCCACTGCGCTTCCCCATTCGCACGGGCTCGCCGCCGCGAAACAACGCGACCAACTGTATTAGCGGTACTCGCAACGCATCGGGGTCGTGGCCGAAGGCACTGAGCACCGCCTTGATTCTTGCAATGTAGCCGTGATGATCGGCACCCCAAACGTTGATAATCTGTTCGAAGCCGCGTTCCAGCTTCTCGTGGTGATAGGCGATATCGGAGGCGAAATAAGTGTAGAACCCATTCTCCCGCTGTACCACTCGGTCCTTGTCGTCGCCGAAAGCGGTTGAGCGAAACCAGACGGCGCCGTCCTTTTCGTACAGATGCCCGGCGCCCCGCAATGTCTCCACCGCACGCGCCACTTTGCCCGCGTCGTAGAGCGATTGCTCGGAGTACCAACGATCGAACTCCACGGAGAACCGTGACAGAACGCTGCGAATCTCGGCGGTCTGCCGATCCAGCGTGTGGCGCAGCACCAGTTTGAAATCCTCGCCAAGCAACGCTTTCGCATTGGCGATCAGTTGATCGAGCAGCTTCTCGCCGGTTTCCTGTTGTTGCTTATCCGCAGTGCTCGGGTCGATCTCAGGCACCTGCGCCATCACTTGCGCCGCGTCTCGCACAAAGTTCGCGCCATGCCGCGCGCCAAGTTCTTCCGCGCTTAGGCCCACGTAATCACCTTGGTAGGCATTCGGCGGGAATGGTACCCTGATGCCTTGTTGTTCCAAGTAACGCAGCCAAACGGAAATCACCAACACGTCCACTTGTCGACCGGCGTCGTTGATGTAGTACTCGCGTTGCACGTCGTAGCCCGCCGCGCTCAGCATATTGGCAAGGCTGTCACCGTAAGCCGCGCCACGTCCATGGCCTACGTGAAGAGGCCCCGTTGGATTGGCGGAAACAAATTCCACTTGCACTTTCTTGCCACCGCCAACATCGATACGACCGTAGTCCACGCCATGCGCAAAGACTTGCTTGATCACTGAGCGCTTGGCATCGGTACGCAAGAAGAAATTGATAAATCCTGCGCCCGCCACTTCGACTTTTTCCAGCAGCACCGAAGTCGGCAACGCGGCGATGATCGCGGTGGCTAACTCGCGCGGATTGCGTTTCATCGCTTTCGCTATTTGCATGGCGATGGAGCAGGAAAAATCTCCGTGCCCGGCCTGCTTCGGCTTGGCTAGAGTAATAGCGGGGTGGGAGGGATTGTCAAGCGCTCGTGCGAGCGCTTCACCGACGAGTCTTACAAGCTCGCTTTTTAAATCGACATGCGTCATTGGGGATAGACAACCCGCGGAAAATGGGAGAAATGGAGCGGCATTATATGCTGGGCCCTCTCTAATCCGGTCGCGAATTTAGACGTTTCTCGGATCTACATCGATATGCCAGCGTACGCGACTGCCGCCATGCTCCACCAGCCATCGTCGGCACTGCGCCAGCAGGCGTTGCAGTTTTGTGCGCGAAACGCATTGCAGCAACAGCTGACCGCGTTCCTTACCGGCGATGCGCGCGATCGGTGCCGGGACCGGATCAAACACCTCCACACCGCCATTCAACGCACGGCAGAACTGCGTCGCCTGCATGAGAAAGGTATTCACTACTGACCAATCGCTCGCCTCTGCGCGAATCAACGCTTGAAAGCTGTAGGGCGGGAAGCCCGTCTCCCGACGCTCCTCGAGCAGCGATTGAGCGAAGCGTTCATAGTCTTGCCGCTCCACGGCGGAGTAGATCGGGTGCCGCGGAAAATCCGTTTGGATCAGTACCTCGCCCAGCAGAGCAGCCCGTCCGGCCCGTCCGGACACTTGCATCAGCAAAGAGAACAAGCGCTCGGCCGCGCGAAAGTCCGTGCTGAACAGCGCCGCGTCCGGATTGACGATACCCACCAACGTCAGATTGGGAAAGTCGTGACCCTTGGCCAGCATCTGCGTGCCAACCAGGATATCGAGCTCCTGAGCATTCACTCTATCTCGCAACGTTGAGAAAGCGAGCTTGCGCTGTGTGGTGTCGCGATCCACGCGCGCGATGCGAGCTGACGGAAAGACGCGGGCGAGTTCCTGTTCCAGTCGTTGCGTGCCGTGACCTCGCGGACGTAAATCCTGATTCCCACAACTCTCGCAGGATGCGGGTACCGCCTCTTGATGGCCGCAGTAGTGGCAACGCAATTCCGCGCCTTTCGAATGAAACACCAGCCGCGCCGAACAGCGAGCGCATTGGCCAATCCAGCCGCATGCATAACACAGCAAGGCCGGCGAGTAACCCCGGCGATTGATGAAGATCAAACTTTGCTCCCCGCGTACCAGTCGCTGAGACACTGCGTCGAGCAAGGGACCACTCAACCCTTCCACCAGTTTGAGCTTGCGCGTATCCACGCATTGAATCTTGGGTGGCTGCGCAGCGGCCCGGGATGGTAGGGTCAACAACTTATAGCGTCCTGCACCAGCGCGCGCGTAAGTCTCCAGAGCAGGCGTAGCGGAAGCCACGAGCACCGGCACATTGCGTTGACGCGCACGCACGATTGCTACGTCGCGTGCGTGATAACGCAATCCTTCCTCTTGCTTGAAGGATTCGTCATGTTCCTCGTCCACGATGATGAGCCCAAGATGGGGTATCGGCGTGAATACCACCAGTCGTGTACCCAGGACGATGCGCGCCTCGCCTGATTGCGCGGCGCGCCAGCGAATCAGTCGCTCGCCTTCGGCAAGATCGCTGTGCAAACTGGCGATCGGTACACCCGGAAACCGCTCTCGCACACGCGCTTCCAATTGGGGCGTGAGGTTGATCTCTGGCACCAGCATCAGCACTTGCTGGCCCGCGCGCACGACTTCGTTGATCAGCCGCAAATACACCTCCGTTTTCCCGCTGCCAGTGACGCCCAAAAGTAAGAGCACAGCGTATCGACCTAGGGCACTACTCACTATCCGCACCGCATCACTTTGTGCCTGGGTGAGCGCTAGGCCACCTGACACAACCATCGCCGTCGCAACAGATGGCTGAGCACATCGAGCGGTCTCGACCCAATCCCGCCCCTCGAATTTCTTCAGCCAAACTCGAGCCTGCGGAAGCGCCGCCCTGAGTTCGCTTTGCGTGACGCCTTCTCGCGCGCTGATGTAATCGAGCAAAGCACGTTGCTGAATCTTTCGTGGCGATAGATTCGAAAGCGCTTCCCTTCCCGCCGCGGTCAAACGCACTTGCCTGTCAACATTTACGGGTGCGGTGCGCGCGTCTCGCAGCTTGGGCGGCAACGCCGCAAGGAGAATCTGGCCCAAAGGATAGTGGTAATAGCTAGCGCAAAACCGAGCAAGCTCCACCACATCCGCCGCCAACACCGGCTCATCGCACAGCACGCTATCCACATGCTTCAACCGATGCGCCTCAATGACCGACTCGCCGCCCACTTCCACCACGACCCCCGCACGCCGTCCCCGGCCGAAAGGAACAATTACGCGCTGTCCAACCGCGGCAATTTGAGATTCCTTAAGGCGGTAATCGAATAGCTCATCGATGGGGACGTCGAGCGCCACACGCACAAGAGACACGGATCAGAAAGAGAAACAAATCGGGGCAGTAAGGTTAGCAGTTCCAGCGACGGCACCCTCTGTCGCATTTCGGAGTCCAATTGGGCGTCAAGCCTAATCTTAAGCCCTCGGGCTTATCCAACAATCTCTCGGACCGTGATAGCATTGCAATCATCTTAAGAGTGGAGCAGCTCATGGCGACATTATTGGTTCGAGGTTTAGACGAGACGCTCGTCTCTGCTCTGCGGAAGCGGGCCGCAAGGAATGGGCGAAGCGCCGAAGCCGAGCACCGAGAGATCCTTGCCTCGGCACTCCAGCGAACACGCAAGCGCACCTTTGCCCAGGTGCTGGCCTCCATGCCCAATGTCGGCGAGGATAAAGACTTTGCTCGCGTCGAAGACAAGGCAAGCGCTCAACATGTATTTGATCGACACTGATGTCTTAAGCGAAGCACGCAAGCTTGAGAAAGCCCACCCGAATGTCCGGGAATTTTTCCGACGGCTCGCGAAGGAAGATATTCTTGTGTTCATTTCGGTGATCACCCTTGGAGAGTTGAGGCGGGGAGTTGAATTGATCCGGCATCGCGGCGACGTGGCGCAGGCGGACATACTAGACGAGTGGCTGGCCAAGGTCCTCAATCATTTTTCCGAGAGAATTCTGCCTTTGGACCAAGACATCGCGCAGGTTTGGGGACGCTTGCGCGTTCCAAACTATGAGAATGCGTTGGACAAACAAATTGCCGCTACTGCGCTCGTTCACGACCTTGTATTGGCAACGCGCAATAGCCGTCACTTCCGAGGCTTGGGGCTGCGGGTGTTCAATCCCTTCGATCAAACCATGGCGGATCATTCACCGCCGAGCGCCGCCAACTAACAATTCTGTTTTGCGATCTGGTGGGTTCGACGACATTGTCGCAGCGTATGGATTTTGCATCCCTCGCCTGCCGGAAAAGGGTTCCAGGCGCCTTTGCCATTCGGGTAGGATTTCCCCCATCTGATTCAGTCTAAGTCCGTTAGTGGTCACTGGCCATTTTCAGGAGAAAAGCATGCGTTTTCCTCGCATCACCACCCGACCCAGCCAGATGGGGGGCGTTCCCTGTATCAGAGGGCGTCGGATTCCAGTGGCAAGCGTCGTTGGCATGATCGCGGAC
>JANNFC010000291.1:0-9848 GCA_031379405.1 Betaproteobacteria bacterium
GCGCTTGGCGGTTGCGCGTGACACACCTGTGGTGCTGTCGACAGTGCGGTAGCGGAATGCGATCTGGTCGGCCGAGGTACGAGAGCCCATCATAATCCTTCATTGCAAGATATCTTCAAGATATCTTGTAGTCGCGCGCTCGTCAAGGTCCAGTCCTCCGCGCTCGCCTTCAGAAGGCTCTAGATTCCGTCCGCAGATGTTCAATCACCATGGTTGCCGACTTTGTACTTCGGTCGCGCTGTGAAGTGCTCCGACCGGAGCCCCAGAACCCCGCTAACAGAGGGGTCAGCGCGATAGGGATCACCGGGTACGGGCGACACGGACATCAACTGTCGGTTAAGCACGGTGAGTCTGCACCAGAGGGTCAGGCCTATACTTTCTAGTTCTCTAGGAGGACACAAGCCCTCTATGGTAGTCGCACCGAAATTTGCAGGAAGGGCAGCTTTACCATAACGAATATATCAAGACCCAATCCTCTAGAGGAACCCGTTAGAACCTGGGTACCATCGCTTTTCTGGGTGGATTCAAGTTCCATTTCACCAATCGGGGCGCACTCGATGGTGGCTTAGGTCATGTCTCGCCTTCGATACTGAATGGCCTCGGCTACCTGTGATGTGGTGATTTGCTCAACACCTGCAAGATCCGCGATGGTTCTCGCCACTTTCAAGATGCGGTGATACCCGCGCGCAGAGAGATGGAGCCGTGTGATCGCTTGCTTCAACAAATCCATTCCGGCTGCTTCGGCAGTTGCAAACTCTTCCACTTGTTTCGGTGTGAGCTGCGCGTTTGGTTTTCCTTGGCGAGCGAGCTGCCGATCGCGTGCGCCGATGACACGCTCTCGAATCGCCTTGCTCGACTCGCCGGTCGGCTTGCTGGATAACTCCTCAGGGGGCAACGCCGGCACTTCGATATGCAGGTCGATGCGATCGAGCAGTGGGCCGGAGATTTTTCGGCGATAGCGCGAGACGTGATCCGGTGTACAGTGACACCTCCCGGAGGGGTGCCCAAGATATCCGCACGGACATAAATTCATCGCCGCGACCAACTGAAAGCGTGCCGGAAAATCGGCTTGCCGCCCGGCACGAGACACGGTAATACGCCCCGACTCTAGCGGCTCTCGCAGTACTTCCAGCACGCTGCGATCGAACTCCGGAAGTTCGTCGAGAAACAACACCCCATGCATTGCCATAGAAATCTCGCCGGGTCGTGGATTACTTCCTCCGCCCACAAGCGCTACGCCCGATGCGGTATGGTGCGGCGAGCGATAGGGCCGTCGCTTCCAATACTCCGTCCTAAAGCCGAGGCTCCCAAGGGATTGCACGGCTGCCGAGGTGAGTGCTTCTTCCTCAGTCATTGGCGGGAGTATGCCGGGCAGTCGCTCGGCCAGCATGCTCTTACCAGTACCGGGAGGACCGCTCATCAGAATGCTGTGCCCGCCCGCAGCGGCGACCTCCATCGCTCGTTTAGCGTGCGCTTGACCCTTAACGTCGGTGAAATCCGGGTAGGAAGCGTGGAGCTGTTTGCACGAGGGACGCGCTTTCACGAGATCACCTTGTCCGCTTAGGTGTGCACAGACTTGGAGTAGTGAGCGGGCGCTGTATACCTCGGCTTGCTCAACCAATGCGCCTTCTTCCGCACACGCTTCTGGTAGTACGAATGCACGACCGGAGCGATGAGCGTAGTACGTTGTGGCGAGCGTACCGGCGATGCTGCGCAGCTCTCCGGTTAATGCAAGCTCGCCGGCGAATTCGTACTCTTGAAATTTGTCTTGCGGTATTTGGTTCGACGCGGCGAGAATACCCAACGCGATGGGTAGATCGAATCTTCCTCCTTCCTTCGGAAGATCTGCAGGTGCGAGATTTATCGTGATCCGTCGTGAAGGAAATTCGAACCGCGAGTTTTGAATAGCGGCTCTCACGCGATCCTTCGATTCCTTGACCGCGGTTTCAGGTAATCCGACGATCGTGAAGTTCGGGAGACCGTTGGCAAGATGTGCTTCCACCGTGACCAGTGGTGCATCTACTCCTGCGAGAGCTCGGCTATAAAGTACAGCGACAGACATGGCGTCATGACTTTGGAAATTCGACACAAAGTCTAGCGGAGATTTGATCACTACTCAGAGCGCTTCTGCACTCACTCGTTGTCCTACAATGATTCCGACGCGCGATGACAATTCGCAGACAGCTCGTACTAGTGGCGCTGCGTTAATCGAGGGCGAATGCGGGGGCGTGCGCTGCGTTCGGAAACCAGACTCGTGACGGCGGTCCTACGTGGTCCTTTGATCGGCCAGTTCTCAAACGGCTCCGGCCGATGAACCCCAAAGCCCTGTGCATAGTCCACGCCGATCTGACGCAGTTCATTAAGAATCTGTTCGTTCTCGACGAATTCCGCGATAGTGGTTTTGCCCATCACATGCCCTATGTGATTGATTGCTTCGACCATTGCGCGATTGATCGGATCGCCGACCATGTCTTTCACAAAGCTACCATCGATCTTGAGGAAATCCACGGGAAGTTGCTTCAGATACGTAAACGATGACATCCCGGCTCCGAAATCGTCCAAAGAAAAGCGACAGCCGAGATCTCGGAGTGCGTGCATGAATCGCTCGGCTTTTGCCAGGTTCGAGATGGCCGCTGTCTCTGTGATCTCGAAGCAGATGATCTGATAGGGAACAGGGCAGGTGGCGAACTGTTCGCGCACATAATCTAAGAAACGTTCGTCGCCAATCGAGGCACCCGATAAATTGATGGAGCAGGTTTCGATGGAGTAGTCGCCCAGTGCGTGGCGGGCTGCCAGTGTCGTCAGTGCGGTACGAAGTACCCATTGATCGATGAGTGGCATCAAGCCGTAGCGCTCTGCCGCGGGAATGAACGCCATCGGTGGGATGATATGCCTCGCCTCGTCGCGCAGACGAATAAGCAATTCCACGTGCTGTCCGCCAGTGCTTGCGTCAAGCAAGTTGACGATGCGCTGTGCGTAGATCGTGAAGCGGTCTTCGTCAAGCGCACGATGAATCCGCTCCACCCATTCCATCTCGCCTTGACGACGAGACAGCTCTGTATCATTGGGATGATAGATCTGCACGCGGTTACGACCTTTTTCCTTCGCGACGTAACACGCCGAGTCGGCCGCACTCATAAGATCTTCCAGTCGCAACGCGTCACCGGAAATATTGACCAAACCGACGCTCACGCCGATGGAGAAGGAGCGACTGTGCCATATGAAGCGGTAATCGAGTAGTGATTCGCGGATTTCCTCAGCGATCCGGGCAGCGTGATGGGCCGGACAGTTCTCCAGCAGTACTCCGAATTCGTCGCCACCCAAGCGTGCCAGCGTATCCCCTTCGCGCAAGCGCCGCTGCAGCACCTTGCTCACTTGCCGCAGCATTTCGTCTCCCGCGGCATGACCGCTGGTGTCATTGACGACCTTAAATTGGTCCAAGTCGAGAAACATGACGCCGTGATGACGATCTCTCTCTCTGGCACTTTCAATAGCGCCTTGCAGGCGTATTTCGAACTCGCGGCGATTGATCAATCCGGTCAGTGCATCGTGGCTCGCGAGGTAGGAGAGCTTGGTGGCGTACTGCCGTTCACGACTCATATCATGCAACACGAGCACGACACCGGACACATTGCCGGCGCGATCCCGTATGGGTGCAGCGGACTGATCGATAGCAACCTCAGCGCCATCGGGACGGACTAGGATAATGTTTCCTGACAGTTCAACCGACTGCCCTATCCGCAGTACGGATTCGATGAGGTCTGGAGTGCTGAGGCGGGTTTCCTCATCCAGAAGGCCGACGAGAGTAGACCATGGTTTTCCATGCGCTACCGAAAGTGTGGAACCGATCAGCGTCTCTGCGATGGGATTCATATACTGGACACATCCTGTCACGTCCGTCGTAATCACCGCATCGCCAATGGACTCGAGAGTAACTTGCGCCCTTTCCTTCTCTGCAAAAAGCTGAGTTTCGGCGAGCTTTCGGTCTGTAATATCCGAGATCGAACCAGCCATTCGAACAGCTTTTCCAAGGGAATTTCGTACCGATTGGCCGCGGGATCTCACCCATCGATACTCGCCCGACTTTGTTCTGATGCGAAACTCAATATCATAGGGAGTTTCGTTATCGAGGTGCTCGGACAATGTCGACATAGTCGAGTCTCGATCGTCCGGATGAACTCTGGACAACAGATCATTGAACGTGCTCGGTAGCTCGTGCTCCGAGAAGCCCAACAATTGCTTTAATCGAGGAGAATAGTAGGTGGCATTCTTCTCAAGATCCCAATCCCAAATGCCATCATTGCTCCCGGATACAGCCAATTGAAACCGTTCCTCACTGTTCCGCAGCGCGGCCTCAACTTGTTCATGACGTCGTATGATCCGTCTTGAGATCACAACGCTCGCACTGAGCAACGTAACGGTGAGAAAAAACATCACAAGTATCAAAGTCCGTTGTGTCCAACGGGTCGCATCACCGAGGGTTCTTGAGAACTCATCGGTAAGGGGCGTCAAACTCGCATTTACCTCGTGCAAGTTATCAATGAGTTCACGAGTCCTGTACTGATCAATCTGTCCGGACGAGATCTGTTGGTGGATTGCTTTCGCAATCGATTCGATTGCAGCAATGTGTCGGTCGCCGTTGGTCCACAAGGTGATGACTCTATCGATGTGCGGTTCATTCCGAAACAATCGAAACAGTGTAATCATTCCCGGAATATCATCGGGGTGGTTGCGTCCCCGTAAATACCCCTGGCGCGCGACCTCGTAATCGAATGTTGGTTTTTCCAGCTCAAGGCGACTGATGCGATCACCAAGGGGAACGGCGAGTGCTTCAACATGCCGCTTGTAGTCTGCTTCGTCACGAGTTTGGACGTAGCGCAGTAAGTGATAAATCGAAGCCTTCTGGCCTTTTGACCACAAGCTTTCCCCCTCGACATAGGCTCGCCCCGCCGCGAGTATGGCAAGACTCGCGATCGCAAGGATCAACAGCAACGGTACTGTTACCAAGAAGGGCCAAATGATCTTTAACTGACGACCCATCTGAGGAAACAGCCGTTTCGCGGACTTTATGGGTGTAGTCATTGACAGAAAAGTGACCGCGTTAGTGAGGCGTGTGGAGAGTGCCCAACTTGAGCATTGCTATGACCCGTACCGGCATGACCTTATCAACTCACTGTATTGAAATGACAATAGCATGCATGCAGGACATTGGCAATGAACTCACTTCGTACGTGTAATACGACTCTTGGTTGCGCGGGAGTACAAGTAATCTGAATCTGCTAAGCAAACATCGGACAACGCAGGGCGAGCATATGGCAGAGTTGCACTGGATGATGCAGTGCCGCATCGCACGCGACGGGTAACGCTCAGAAATGAACACTGGCAACAACGCGCTTTGACCAAACCTCACAGTTTGTGAGATTTGCTAACAAGGCATAAATGCCGATAGAGTAGAAAGGGTCTAATAGCCCTGGGTCAAGTTCACAGGAGGATTAGATCCCTTTTTTGTGCGAAGCTGGATTGGGAAAAGCGACATTGTCCCCGGCAACACCATCCAAGATGGGCTGGGAGACCACGGAATCTGAGTCTTATTAAAAGGGGGATAGGCCTGTGGCTACGCAGAAAGAGTATTCACCAGATCCGGAGTGGGTCCGTTCGCTGGGGGCGTACGTACGACCCTACTGGGACGAGTTGCTGTCTGGTCCGTGGGCGCAGGGTGTTGCCAATGGCACCCTTACGCTTAATGAAATGCAAGGCTGGATCACGCAACTGTATCCCTTTATCCATGCATTTCCAAAGTTTCTCGCCGAAGTGCTGATCAAAGTCGATGATGACTATTCCCGGAGTTTCTTTATCACCAACATCCGCGTAGAGAAGAGTCATTCCGATCACTGGATATGGATGGGCGAGGGTTTCGGTGTAGCGAAGGAGGAGATGCTGCGCTTTGCGGAAGGAGAAAAGCCCTTACTTCGCGATGTACAGTCACTGAGCGATTGGTTGTGGTTCATCAATTCCAAGGGCACCGTCGAGGAAGCGGTAGCGGCAACCAGTTTTGCCATCGAGGGAATGGCAGGAGATATCGCAAGGAAGGTTGCTAGCGGATTTAGGTTTTATGAGGGTCAGCCAAACGTGAATCTGAGTTCTCGAACCTATCGCTGGATGAGAGAGCATGCGATCTATGACGATGAACATCCGAAGATCGCGTTGGAAATCGTCAAGCGGTACGCGAATACCGAAAAAAAGCAGGCGAAAGCGATGATGGCGGCCAAACGCAGCTTGCAGTTGTTACATCAAGCGTTAGTAACTTCGTATCGAGCCCACTCGCCTCCCGTCACTGCAGATGTTAAGTTGGACGCCGATCGGCGAGCACTCGATAGGCGCGCAGCGAGTTCATCGATCGGATTTCCCGATCGCCGGTTTCGTGATCGCCGCGGAGCACCCCTCGCTATTGCGGCCTGAAGATTTCGAGAGTGCGATGGGAAGATCGGATCGGCCACCCTCCTTGCAGGTCCGGGGGGGCGAGATTGATGGTAATGCGTTGCGATGGAAACTCAAACCAACAAAAAGGGCGCTCACGCGCCCTTTGAATGTCCTACAAGGAATGTCGGCTAGTCTTTAATGGCTTCCACTTGGATGAGTAGTTTGACGTCATCACCGACGGCCGGCACGCCGTACTTCATACCGAATTCGGAGCGCTTGAAGGCGCCGTTCGCATCCGCGCCGCAGACTTCTTTTTTTAACATCGGATGAATGCTGCAGCGGAAGGCACTGACCGTAAGGCTCAGCGGTTTGGTAATGCCCAGTAGCGTAATGTCGCCATCGATCTTGGAAGGCGCATCGCCGTTGTAGGTGACCTTGCTCGACTTAAAGGTCATCGTAGGATGCGCGGCGGTGTTGAAGAAATCCGGCGATCGCAAATGTTCCTCCAATTTCTCCAGGCCGGTATCGATGGACGCCGTATCGACGGTAATTTCAATCGACCCGGATTTCGCGGCGCGATCCAGAGTGATCTTGCCCTTGGTGCTATTGAAGCGTCCGCGTTGCGTCGAGTACCCAAGGTGGTTCAGTTCAAAGCTTGGAAAGGTGTGGCGCGGATCAATCGTGTACGAATCCGCTGCATAGACCGGTGTTCCGCTAAGCATCGCTATGCCGATGGCTAAAATCTTCTTCATCTACCTCTCCTCAATTGAAATTAGATTGTGGTTACTTCGCGCGACCTAGAAACTTGAATTTAACTTGCACCTCTTCCGCCACGGTGTCGGGATCAGACCAGGGCCCTTCTCCAATCCCGAAATCGGACCGATTCAAGGAGAATCCGCCCTCTAGCAGAGTGCCGCCGGTGATTACTTTCGCGGTGAATGGAGCGGAAACATCTTTCGACTTGCCTTTGATAGTGAGTTTTCCGGTGACCTCAAATCGGCCAGCGCCTAGGGATTTCACGACGCTCGACACGAAGCTCACTTTGGGAAACTCCCTTGCGTTGAACCAGGGCTTGCGCTGCACCTCGGTATCGCCCTCGGTGCTGCCGGTATCGATGCTGCCGACATCCACCGAGATCTGAGCCTTGCTGCTGGCCAGTTTGTCCGGATCAAACACAAACTGTACGGCGAACTTCTTGAACAGACCGTCCACCGGCACGTTCATCTGTTTGGATACAAACTTAATCTCACTTTTGGCGAGATCCACCATCGTGACAGGCGCCGCCATCGGGGATGACAGCGGCATCAATCCCGCGAGCATCACCAATACAAATCTCTTCATCTACCTCACTCCAGTGGGATCTTTAACTATAGGCAGCATGCGATACAACACCGCATCGCGATCAATAACGTGATGCTTGATGGCCGCGACAATGTGCAGGAACAACAACACCCACAGCGCAATATTGAGAATCTCATGCAGCGCCTTCAACTGTTCCGCCAGTTCCTTGTTTTTGACCAGGAGGTCGGGAATTGGCAACACACCGAAATAAACCACCTGAAAACCAAAAGCCGAACTCATCATCCAGCCCGACAAGGGGATGGCGAACAGCAAAATGTAGATGGCGATGTGAGTCGTATGTGCCGCCACATGCTGCCACTTTGGCAGATTGGGAGGAAACGGAGGCGCGGGATGAGTCAATCGCCATAGCGTGCGTACCACGGCCAACAGGAAAATCGTGACGCCAAGCCATTTGTGCCAAGAGTAGAGCTTGAGTTTCAGCGGACTGAGTTCGAGACTGACCATGTACAGTCCGAGGATGATGGAGCCGAGAATCATTAGCCCGATCAACCAATGCAGGGTGATTGCGATCGCGCCGTATCGATTGCTGGAGGATTGCATTGCTATTTCGAAGGAATGTGCGGCGTTGGAGCCGGTTGCTTCCCTTCGAGTTCCACCAATCTGATTTCTAGCGCTTCGAGCTTTGCGCGTGTGCTCGAGAGCAACTCGCGCTGAATATCGAACTCCTCTCGCGTGACTAAGTCCATGCGAGCCAACAAGCTCTTCATTAGCTCCTTTAGGTTGCGCTCCAAGTCCTTTGCGGGACTGCGCGCGAGCAACTCTGAAAACTTCGCCATCAAATCTTCGGCGAAATGCTTATTCATCGATCGAATCCTCCAATGCAGGTGAGTTTAGCAGAGCCGCTTCGGACCAAAGTATTGAGACCGTGTTTGCACCAAGCCAGTGCGTGAGCCTATGCGTACCGCATCCAATCAGTGCGTGGGCATATGCTGCTTTGGGGTTATGTCCATTAACAAATTGATTTACTGAGTATTATTTTGTGGCACATGAAGTGCAATTGAGGGTCAGGTCGCATTTTATTACCCAACCCATCTGGAGCATACTCATGCAAAGACCTAAGGTTTTACCCGGTGCTCTGATAGCAGTGTTACTGATCCCATTCGTGGCCACGGCCGAAGACACAGCGCAGGCGGCTGCGCCCAAACCGGCCATTCCGTCCATGGATGACGTATTCAACGCCTGGGGCATTACATTCACCGGGCACCTGGACGTTGCTTACAGCCACGCCAGCCGCACCCCGACGGGACGCGTCTTCGACACAGAAAAGAATTCGTTCAACGTGCATCAAGCAGCGCTCACTGTGGCGAAGCAAGCCAAAGAAGGATTCGGCGCACTCGTCAACGTCACTGCGGGAGAAGACGCGAGCTTGTTGGCGTCGAACGGACTATCGTCCAGTTCCTTCGACCTGACTCAAGCATACATTCAGTACGCCACCGGCCCGCTCACGGTCATCGGTGGAAAATATGTAACCCTTGCAGGCGCGGAAGTCATCGCAAGTCCGGGCAATAGCAACTACACACGCTCGTTACTGTTTGGCGCTGTACCGTTTACGCATACCGGGCTGCGCGCCACCTACGTAGTCAGCGACTCTTTGTTGTTCACGGTCGGCGTAAACAACGGATGGGATCAGGCGAAGGACACCAACGCCCAGAAAACACTGGAACTGGGCGCGAGCGTAACGGCCATGCAAGGGCTCACCATCGCATTGAGCGACTATATCGGTGCCGAAAACACGTCCACGACGACGCATGGCACCCGCAATCTATTCGACGTGGTGGCTAATTTCGCGGTCTCTGAGGTACTCAATGTGGGTGGTGAGTACCTCAACTACAGCCAGGACAATTTCATATCCGTCGTCAACGGTGCCAACATCAAGGGCAAGTATCAAGGCATTGCTGGGTACGCCAGCCTCCTATTCGGCGATGCATTGAAACTGTCTGCGCGGGCCGAGTGGTTCGATGACAAGGACGGGGTCCGATTTGGCGCAAACGACAACACGGTGACCGAACTCACTCTGACACTTGGTTATCTGGTTTCGAAGAACGCCGAAATTCGCGGTGAAATTC
>JANNFC010000307.1:0-4141 GCA_031379405.1 Betaproteobacteria bacterium
GTTTCCAGAGAGTGGTTCAGCGATTCAGTTTCGACCAGCCTTTTACAAACCACCGAGCATCGATGCTGCTGTCGGCGATACGTCTGCACTTTGCCCATTGGGTCAGGCAATGGCAGAGCCTCAAATGGCTGTTCGCTCGGAAAGATTGGATAACGTGGTGCGTGAGCTTTCCGACAACCTAGAGCATCCATCCTGGGCACTAATTGAAACGCATTCGCGAATTCTCGGCCATCTTCCGCTCAGTACCCTAGACTCGTGGAGAAGTCTCGCACGGAACACCTCGGCATGTTTAACTTGCCTGCTGAAGTTCCCAGACGATGCAAACGTACTTGCGCGTCGATTTCGAGATGAACTTGGTGTCGTATGGGAATTGATCCCTGCCGACGAACTCGAACGTGCCACGTTGCGACTGCATGCTTGGTGGGTAAAGCTTATCGGTGAAGCTGCCGCACCTCAAATTGCCGCTGAAGCAGCGGACACCCAGCTAAAGAATCTCGCTTCTGCGATTCCCGTCTTGACCCTTCAATTGGCTATTGCGAGACTTCGTACAAATCTGTCAATGCCATCTGAGGCACTTGATTTCGAACGAGAGGTTCGCTCGTCTCGACAACATATTCTTGATGCACTGTGGCGCAGCGGCGATCTGAGTATGGGACAGCAACTTCTAATGCGAGTACATGCCGACGATCAATGGCCCGTTTTCGATTTGACCAATGCAGCGATCACGGAGCTTCAAAAATTGCTCAGTAGACCTATCGTGACGGTTTTGACGAATCATTCACACGCACTTTTTAGACTTCCTCAACGGGCCGCTGTGGGTGCAACACAGCACACAGATCATCATCTTGATGTGGCGAATGTTCCTTCAATTTGTGCGGTATGGGCAATGAGTGGGGCAAACACGGATTGGTGGCGCGAACCAAAAAATTCAAACGCGTTGCGGCAGATTAAGGCGTTCGATCCACTGTGGTTTGAAGAAGCCTATAGGCATGCAATCAGAGTTTGCGCCACACTCAACATTGGTCCAAAACTTTCAGCGTAAGTGTGGAAGGAAATCGCAAACGTGCAACAAGCATATTTTTCCTCCCTATTGCCGGAACTTTCGGTTAGAGCCGCCAGGGCAACAATCAGCCGCCTGGGATTTTCCAGCCCGCCCTTGCGCAGGCACCTGATGGAAGTGTTTTCCAGGGGCTACGGTCAGCAAGGCAGTTTTCTAGGCACACCAGTCTTCGAGGCCACCTTTGGGTGGCAGACGGCTGAGCAGCCGATGGAGCGACTTTCACCAAATCTTCTCCATCCAGATTTGGTAGCGGCGATGGATAAGCCCCCTGGCGGATCTGCCAGTGATTATCGATTTCCTAAAGACTCCCAACCGTACTCTCACCAGTATGCAGCTTGGCAGAAATTACTTGATCCGACGCCCCAATCGGTCGTAGTCACAAGCGGTACGGATTCTGGCAAGACGGAATGCTTCATGGTGCCGATCTTGAGCCGTTTGGCTGCTGAACGTCAGACAGCCGGCAGGATCGTGGGAGTACGTGCTCTATTCCTATATCCGTTGAATGCGCTTATCCAAAGTCAACGCGAGCGGCTACGTGCCTGGACGGCGGCTTTTGGCTCCGATATAAGGTTTTGTCTCTACAACGGCAACACGCCAGAGCGCAGTAAGGCAGATAAGCAGCGGGAACAGCCGAATGAGGTGTTGGATCGGGAAGTCTTGCGCACATCTCCGCCGCCGATCCTTGTAACGAATCCAACAATGTTGGAATACATGCTGGTTCGCGCGCAAGACGCGCCAATCTTGGACCAATCGCAGGGCAAACTTGAATGGGTGGTTTTAGACGAAGCCCACAACTACGTTGGTTCGCAAGCGGCCGAACTAGCTCTCCTGCTCCGAAGGGTCTTGCACGCGTTTGGTGTGAATGCGGATCAAGTGAGATTTATTGCCACGTCAGCCACCATCAGCAACGAGGGTGATCAGGAGGATGATCGCCCCCTGCATCCGCTCCAAGAATATTTGGCGAAACTTGCCGGAGTTTCACCGGACCGTGTATTTGTCATCGAGGGTAAAAGACGATTTCCCGAGCTTGTCGAATTAATTCGCGATCGCGACAATGAATCTTTGAGTGAGCTTGAGGTAAGTGAATCCGAAGATGCGTTGTTCTCAAAGCTTGCCGCTCATCCGATCGCTCGTGGGTTACGAAGCCTATTTCTGCCCGTTGATGGTGGAGAGCAATTCCAGCAGTTGAGCTCCATTCGCGACCGCCTCTCCAACATGAGTAAAGATGAGGCTGTTGACGACGCGACTGCACTGCGCTGGCTCGATGCCCTCACCGGAGCACGTAGTGGAAGTGGCCGCGATGCTGTTTCATTTCTCCCGCTTCGACTACACGCCTTTCACAACACGCTCAATGGCCTATGGGCATGCAGTGATCGAGGGTGTGCCTGCAAACACGGCTCGGCACTGGCTGATGACGAGTGGCCATATGGGATGGTCTATACAGAGGAACATCTGCATTGCCGATGTGGCGCACCAGTATTTCAAATTGCATCCTGCAATGACTGCAACTCGACCTTCCTGAGAGCGAATCAGGAAGTGATCGGGGGCGTGGGACGTCTCCGCGCACCTAAACCACCGGAAACTGATGAATTCTCTCTCGATGTCGAACCGGGTGATGACGATGTTGAATCAATAGATGACGATAGCGATTCTTATCGGAGCAGTTCACCCATATTGATCGCCAACGCTCATGTTGTAGGCACTGTGGAGTTGTCAGTCGACAAGAAAACTTGCGAGATTGCTCCCGCAGACACAAGCGATTCCATCAAGGTTCGGCTACGCGATATCCAAAACGTTGATGGCAAAGATATTTTGTCTTGTCCGGAATGCAAAGCGCACGGGCTGACTCCAGATCGCCAATTTCGGAAAGCCATTCTTGGCGCCCCGTTTCTTTTGGGCGAAGTGATTCCTACTCTTCTGGAGTTTTGTCCCGACGGAGAATCGCCCATGGAGCGTCCGATGAGGGGACGGCGCATGATCACATTCACAGACAGTCGCCAAGGTACTGCGCGTATAGCGGCCAAGTTGCAGCAGGATTCGGAACGCAATGCGGTACGCGCGGCAGTCTATCAGCGAGTCGTAACCGCAGCATCGGGGGCGACGACAGACGAATTAGCCAGACTCAAAGACGACTTAAGTCAACTACGCTTGGTACTGGAAACTCTCAAGGGACAATCAACCGGCGCAATCATTGCCAAGCAAATTGAGGAAAAACAAGAAAAACTGCGTCAATACGCCACCCCGCCCGCAATACCTTTCAATTCGATAGCCGCTTGGTTAGCCACCAGCAACCAAGACGTGGGAATTTGGATTCACAGCTACTACTCGAATTTGGCAGGCGAGTTCCGAGATGCCCGTGGCAAAGAACACATTGCCGAAATTCTGCTGATGCGCGAGTTTGCGCGACGTCCAAAGCGGGTCAATAGCCTTGAAACAATGGGACTGGTCGCGGTACGATATTCGAAGCTCAACAAAATTGTCTCTCGACCCGCAGTTGTCGAACGAGCCGGCCTCACCATCGAGGAGTGGCGAGATTTTCTAAAGTTAGCACTGGACTTTCATGTCAGAGAAAATACTTTCGTTTTTCTCCCCGATAGCTGGCGTCGATGGGGCGGTAACCGGATTGCAGCCAAGCTGTTGTTGCCCCCTACATCTGAAGAAAAGCAAACCAATCGACTAAAGCGATGGCCGCAATGCTTGCGCTATGGTCGGCAACCACGTCTTGTTCGGATACTTGCTTACGTATTGAAGCTTGATCCGACGAGCAATTCGGGGCGCGATTCAATTGATGCACTTTTGCGCGCTGCGTGGGACGACCTGGTTCAGCGTGCCGAATTGCTGTTACCAGGACAAACGGGGCGGTACCTCGACCTGAATGATTTGGCTTTCACAACGATTACTCATGGCTGGATTTGCCCGGTCACACGCCGTGTACTTGATACCACCTTGCGTGGCGTTACTCCATATTTGCCAACAG
Source organism: Betaproteobacteria bacterium (assembly GCA_031379405.1). Lineage (GTDB taxonomy): Bacteria > Pseudomonadota > Gammaproteobacteria > Burkholderiales > SHXO01 > SHXO01. The sequence continues at coordinate 4,038 of JANNFC010000307.1, forward strand.
ACGATCTGCATGACGGTTCGGCTCGGTGTCGAGAAGTCATTCTTCCTGTTTGCGACCTTCTTCGACGTGACTTTGAAGTTCATGACCGAAGCCGACGCGCACTT
>JANNFC010000317.1:0-3811 GCA_031379405.1 Betaproteobacteria bacterium
GCATGAGCGAGTACCAGTACTACGAATTCATCGCCATCGATGAACCACTGACGCCGAAGCAAATGGCCGAGCTGCGCTCGCGTTCGTCTCGCGCCAGCATTACTCCGACCAGCTTCGTCAATGATTACCAATGGGGCAATCTCAAGGGCGATCCCACCGACTGGATGCGACGCTACTTTGATGCTCACGTCTATGTGGCTAACTGGTGTACTTGCCTTCTGTACCTGCGAGCGCCGAAAAGTGCATTCGATGCCGAGACCCTCCGGGCCTTCAAAACCAAAACCGTTTTTTCGGTTGAGCAGACGAAGACACATTGGCTGCTTGAATGGAGGCTGGACGAGAGTGACAACTATGATCGCTTTGCCGAAGAGGATGGGCGAGGCTGGATGGGCAGGCTGGCACCATTGCGTGACGACATGCGTCCGCTGTATCTCGGCTGGCTGGCCGGCGTGAGCGCTGGCGAAGTTGACGAAAAGGTCACCGAGCCCCAGCCGCCGGACTTTTAGACGAGGTAAAGCGCGCGCTCGTCGATCTATCCGAAGCCTATGCGCTTTGCGCGGCCGGAGCTGACTTCGACCGAAAATTGGTTCAGTTCATGGCCCGGCATGGAAAACGCGGCGCCTTGGTTCGGCGCCTCGTCGATGCGGGTCTCTGGAAGAAGTCTTCGCGATGATGAAAGCGAAAAAGACGACGAAGTTCACCACGAAATACCTGGATAAACTCATCGAGGAGGCGACCACGGACGCCTACAACGAATCGGAGCGGGCTGGCGGGTTCTTCGCCATGATCGAAGAGAGTCTCTCCCTTCCATTCACGACCCAGGTGCTTGGGCAGGCAGTGACAGTGGCTAAGGTCAATATCACCAGGCGCGGCCAAATTGTCGCTATTTGCATGCACGGAAAAGCAACTCAAGCAATCCCGATCCTCGATCTGCCGATGCCTGATCCATCGCCAGAGGGGGCGGAATGGATTGATGCTTACCGCCGCTGGTACGGGAATTGATGGAAATAGAAAAGTTTTTTATTTTGGCGATCTCATTAATTTATAGCCATAATAATGCTTTTTATATTCTGTATCAGAATAATATGGTATTAATTTGGCTATCCATCAATAAAATGGATAAAATAACTACATCATGGCAAAGACGATTGCTCCGCTGCTTCCCTCGACGACCGGATCCCTGCAACGGTTCGGCGAACGGCTGCGCCTGGCACGATTGCGTCGGCGCTTGACCGCCAAGCAGGTTGCGGAGCGGGCGGGCATGGCGCCGATGACCCTGCGCAGCCTGGAGCGGGGCAGGGCGGGAGTGACGATGGGGGCCTACCTGGCCGTCATGCAGGTGCTTGGCATTGAGAAAGACTTGGATTTGCTAGGTGCTGCGGATCTGATGGGGCGCGAGATGCAGGACGCGCGCTTGACGGCTCGCCGCAAGCCATCGGCATCCGGGGAGCCGGTGAAGCGTAGGCAAACCACCGCTGTTGCAAAGATGACTGCGAGGCGTGTGCAGACCACGGTGGACAAGTCTCAGCCTCGGCCCCGCAAGGGTGCCGGACGCTGGGTCGAGAAGAGCGGTTTTACCAGTGCCCAGAGCTTGGTCGATCTGATCGATTCCAAGGGCGCTGCGCCGAAGAAGAGGCGTTGAGATGCTCATCGCCGTTTACGCTGATTGGGATGGATTGCTGCATCCGCTGCAGCTCGGTCTGCTGCATGCTCAGCGCGGAGCGGGGCGCGAAGTGTTCGAGTTCGAGTTCGATGCTGAGGCATTGACGCGTCCTGCGGTGGTGGGTCTTCAACTCGATCCACGCCTTGGTTTGTTCATGGGTCGCCAGCATCCACCGCAGGGGCACGAGACCTTTGGTGTCTTCGCCGATGCCAGTCCGGATCGTTGGGGTCGCTTGCTCATGCAGCGACGCCTGGAACGAGAGAAGCGGGCGGGCCAGGCGCCCAAGAGTGCGCGCCTGTACGAGTCCGACTACCTACTGGGCGTACATGACGCATTCCGAGTGGGTGCGCTTCGATTCCGACTCAACGACGCCGGTGACTTCCTGGACAACCGTCACGACGTTGCGGCACCGCCGTTCGTGCAACTGCGCGAGCTAGAGGCCGCCAGCTTGTCGCTGGAACGCGATGAAGACAACACGGCCGAGGCCGGCAACGACTGGCTACGCATGTTGATCGCGCCCGGTGGTTCGTTGGGTGGCGCCCGACCCAAGGCCAGCGTCGTCGATCCGGACGGGCACTTGTGGATCGCTAAGTTTCCCAGCGTGCGCGACGAGCATGATGTGGGCGGTTGGGAACTGGTCGTCCAGACCTTGGCGCGGGGCTGCGGGTTGCGCGTGCCTGAAAGCATGGCGCGCCGCTTCGCGAATCCGCACCACAGCTTTCTCGTGAAGCGCTTCGATCGAACCGCAGCCGGGCGACGCCTGCACTTCGCCTCGGCCATGACGCTGACCGGGCGTAAAGATGGCGATGACGCATCGATGGGTGCGAGCTACCTGGAGCTGGCCCGTGTGCTGATCGATCACGGCGCGCAGACCGATGCCGACCTTCAAGAATTGTGGTCACGTGTCGTGTTCAACATGCTGGTCTCGAATACCGACGACCACCTGCGCAATCACGGCTTCCTTCTGGTGCCGCGCAAGGGGTGGCGTCTGTCCGAGGCTTTCGACATGAATCCTGTAGCCGACTCCCATGGTTTGCGGCTGAACGTCAGCGAGGCCGACAACGCACAGGATCTCGACCTGGCTCTTTCCGTGGCACCATACTTCCGCATCACGGTGAAGGACGCGAACGCGATCCTCGAGCGCAGCCAAGCGATCGTGCGGCAGTGGCCGAAGATTGCCAAGAGCCTGTGCCTCCCGGCTCGCGAACAGCAAAGGATGGCCTCTGCTTTCAGGCTGGCGGAATGACGCTGATGATTAACCCGACTTCCGCTATTTGCCGCAGGTTTTGGTGAATTTTCGATTTTCCGGGACGGTAAGTTGCTGATCTGCTGAGGGCGAGAGCGCGCGCGAAGGGCAAAAGCGCTTGTAGTGAAGACCTTGGTCCTTGCGCGTGGGTAGTGCACTTGGAATACTGTACGCATGTTTGTGCGATCAACGACGCGCAAGAAGGACGGCAAGGTCCACCGCTATTGGAGCGTGGTGGAGAATCAGCGCGTGAGAGGTGGACGGGTGGTGCAACGCCACGTGTTGTACCTGGGCGAGATAAGCGAAGCGCAACGCGTGGCATGGTGCGAGAGTTTCGAGTCATTGGATCAGCGCGCACGCCGCCATCGTCAATTGGATTTGTTTGCGGGTCAGCGCGAAGCGCCCGAGTTGTCGGGCACGACGGTGCAGGTGAAGCTCGACGAGATGCGGCTATCCAAGGCGCGACAATTCGGCGCGTGCTGGCTGGGGTTGGAGCTGTGGGGCTGCCTGGATCTGGATGTGTTTTGGCGGGGACGACGGGTGCGCTCGCGCAAGGGCACGGACTGGCTGAACGTGTTGAAGACCTTGACGCTGTATCGTCTGATCGATCCGGGCAGTGAGTGGCGCTTGCATCGGCAGTGGTTCAAGCGCAGCGCGGTGGGGGATTTGCTGGGGGGGGATGCGGCGGTGGCGCAGCCCGACACGCTGTACCGGTGCTTGGATAAATTGCTGGCGCACAAGCAGGTGCTGTTTACGCACCTGAAGGGAATTTGGGAGGAGCGCGTGGGGGCCAGTTTTGAGATTCTGCTCTACGATCTGACAAGCACGTACTTTGAGTGCGAGGTGCCCGAAGTCGATGGGCTGCGCCGGTTTGGCTACAGCCGAGACCGGCGCTCCGATTG
>JANNFC010000678.1:0-2495 GCA_031379405.1 Betaproteobacteria bacterium
GGAAGCCTCCGCCTGCGGCGATCCATGTGCTCGCGAGAGACAAGCTGTATTGCAACGTGTATTCCTCTCCAGTCGCCAGGTAATGGTGGAACATCCCTGCGACGAAAAACGCAACATAGACTACAGGCACCACTGCCGCAATTTTCGCTGCGTCTCTCGCCATGGATAGACCCAACGTTAATGCTCAGCGGCCGGCCGCTTGTGGACGGTCCGATTCTGGAGCGCAGGGTTAGGCCTACCGCGCACGGGACACAAACCTCAAGGGGTCTTTCATCATCGACCACTGCGGAAGGTAGACGCGACCAAACGGCGGCGATTTGAGCATGACACCTGGCTCTGCGACATTCGTTGCTTTCATTTCCTCTGTTGTGATGACGATGGACTCAACCGTGCCCGGTGTGCGGCCATTCTCAAGAAACACAGAATCCCCAACCATGATCTCCAAGCCGTCTTCGTACTTAAACATTTGCGGTTTCAAATGAGGGCCTAACGTTCCGGTTCACGCGGCGCGGTTAGGCTCTCGGCTGCCAGACAATTGATTCATTTGGATTCGAAGCCCAATATGCGATGTGACGACCAAGCTCGTTGATCGCCGCGGGTTCCGCCGGCAGGAGAAACTCGCAGAGCGCCGCTTCGATTGGGCTACAGAATGATTGTATACGGACATAAATGGCCGAATGACCGATACGATTCATGACCTGCGCACGCAGCACGACATGGTAAGGCCATTCGTCAGACCCTTTGCCATATTCAAAGGTTACTGTGTGCTGAAGATTCTGTGGGAAATCGATCAACGCGGTTCCGAACTGCTCAACCGACGCGCTGCTCTGATAAAGCTCGGCCTGCCCGGAGAATCCACCACTCGAGGCAAACACAGTAAAGCGAAGGGTTCCGTCTTCATCGTACGGCAATGCCTCAAAGCGCAGCTCGTTCATGTGAGCCTAACGCTCGCATTGACCGGCAAGCCGCTGGCGGCGAGTCCGGTCGAATGCACGGTTCGGCGTCATATCGCTTGCCACTGTGCGGACACCATTTGTACGCACCCCTCAGTCGACATCTTTTCCAGCGAATAATGCCTTCGCAGCCGGACTGACTAGGAAAGCGATGAATTCCTTGGCCGTCTGCGGCGACGTAGCGTTGCTCATCAAAGCGGCGGCGTAGACGATGTGGCTTTGAAGCTCAGGTGGCAGCGGCCCAATCAGACGCACACCCTTGGTCACCTTGATTATGGGTATGGGGCCAACGGCGATGTCGTTGCCCTTGTCTTGACGGACCCGCTCGTTGATGGATGGCCCGGGAGGAAGGCGAATTACCTTTGCCTTGACCGCCTCGGCAATGTTGAGGCGTTCGAGAACCGTGGCGAATTGATTGCCCGACGCAACGGTGTTGAAAAGTAAAGCGTCGGCGCTCAGCAGAACCTGTCTGAACGCTTCCACCGTGCTAACGTCGCGAGCAGGCGCGTCGGCGCGCGCAAAGAGCCCAATGCCTACGCGGCCGATTACGGGATGCTCTCCGGCGACGATTTTTCCGGACTTGATCAACTCGGCGACGAAGTTGGGCTGAATGATCAGAACGTCGGCCGCTTCGCCATCGGCTACTTTCTTGTGTAGGACCGGGGAGAGGCCAAACACAAACTCAACCTGGTGTCCACTGTCGCGACGGAACGCTTCGCCGATCTCAATCAATGCAGGCCGAAGCGGGATGTCGCTCAGAACTATGATCTTTCCTTGCGACTGTGCCTGCGACGATACACCCAGCAGCGCGGCGAATCCGACAATCGCCAGGGCACAGAGATTTTTTTTCATGTCGTATGACTTCTAGGGAAAGGATGACGCCCAACTTTTAAGTTGAGCGGCACCCCGTAAGGGGTGTCCGTTCTGACGCAAAGTTCTCTGGCGTAGAACGCGGCCCTCCCATGAGAACGATATTTGATCCCAGATTCCCAAAAATGCACCTTCGCAAACGTGCCTTCTCTGCGGAGCGCAGCTTGCACGTCCGCCTAACACCGCGGTGTTATGCGTGCGCACAGATAGCGCTCCGCTATTTAACATGTTTTGTGGCTGTATATATACATAGTAGTTACGCTATACTAAAAGGTTCTCCGCTCCTCCTCCGGGTGTAGCGTTCTGCGTCCACGGGAACTTTGATATGGAGCGACAGTTTTGCTGTATAACTTGGCACACTGTCTCCCTAACTTGCCGTCAAATTTTCCAGGAAATTTCTTCTGGAACAAAGTCTTAAGTCCAGCGCCGTAAGGTTTCATACAGTATTAAATTTTCCACGAAAAGCTGCACGGTTAAATGGCCGGGATTTCGCCTCTGCACCAATAGGAACGGCACACATTTATCGCTCACCAGCAATAGTATATGGAAAAGGCCCGACTTCGGCATTCCAACGTCCGCTTCCCAGCAGGTTTGTCGCTTGTGACCGAAACCGACAGTTTCTGGCCGCAAGCGCACACGATCTACTCCGCTCGGCCATTCGCCTTCGGCTTC
>JANNFC010000679.1:0-19171 GCA_031379405.1 Betaproteobacteria bacterium
CCCCGTTTGTTTTGACCCTGTTTGTTGGCGCGGTTTGGATCCGTACGGTGTCCCCTTTGGTCAAGGGCGGGGTCAATACCCCGCCTGCGAAGTCCCCATTATTTATCCCGATCGAGCGCGGCAAGCCATAGCGCGCGAACCAATGGACCTCATGCATTTGTCGCGGATCAGTATTTTCTGAGTCCGCGCGTGCCAGGCTGAAGGCACACTGCCATGTCACTCACCCTTGCTAGAATCCGCCCGCACCTAATTTCAGGGTAGGGATGGCACTTCTCGAAATCAAGAACCTCACGCGGCGCTTTGGTAGCTTCGTCGCGGTGGATAACGTCAGTCTCTCGATCAACGTAGGAGAGTTTTTCTGTTTGCTCGGCCCGTCCGGTTGCGGCAAGACCACGTTGTTGCGCATGGTGGCTGGGTTCGATCAGCCGGACCTCGGTGGCGTGTGGATAGACGGCCATGATGTGTCCAGCGTGGCGCCCGAGCATCGCGACGTGCATACGGTGTTTCAAAGCTACGCCCTGTTTCCGCACATGAGCGTGTTTGACAACATCGCCTTTCCGCTGCGCATGGCCCAGGTTGCCGCGGCGCAGATTCGAGCGCGGGTGGACGAAGCTCTGGAGGATGTCAGGCTTAGCGGCATGAGCAAGCGCTACCCCAACGAACTTTCTGGCGGGCAGCGTCAGCGTGTGGCGGTGGCGCGCGCGTTGGTGAACCGGCCTAAGATACTATTGCTCGACGAGCCGCTAGCTGCCTTGGACGCGAAGCTCAAGGAACAGATGCAACTCGAACTTATCACGCTGCAAAAAGAGGTGGGCGTGACTTTTATCTACGTCACCCATGATCAACAAGAAGCGCTGGCGTTGGCGCATCGCATCGCGGTGATGAATCACGGCCGCATCGAGCAATTGGATGAACCGTCCAAGATCTACAACAGTCCGAAGAATCGCTTCGTGGCGGATTTTATCGGCACTTGTAATCTGCTCGACGCCAGCGTGACGAGCGCCGGCGGCGAGCGCATGAGACTCGAAATCGCGGGGCTGGGTAGTGTAAGCCAGTCGCAATCCGAAGGAGCGAGCGTCGGGGCCAAGGGCGTGCTGGCGTTGCGTCCGGAGAAAATCTCCATTGGCTATGCCGTCCCGGCGGACGCGGAGTTGAATCACTTTCACGGCAAGGTGTTCGATTTTCTCTATCTGGGCGACGTCACCCTCTACGTGGTGGAGATGGAGAACGGTCAGCGCATCGAGGCCATGCTCCCCAATTCCGCACCCGGCAGGGCAAAGTTCTTCGAGCCCGGTGATGCCGTGGAAGTCAGCTGGCGCACCGATGCCGGCACGTTCCTGCTCGACTAAGCGATGAAAGTCTCGCGCACCCAGCGTTGGGCGGTCGGCGCACCGCCGCTGCTCTATCTGCTGATCTTCTTCGCTATACCAACCCTGATCATGGTGGTGGCGTCCTTCCGCCAGCCTGGGGAATACGGCGGACTGGCGCCGCTTTTTCTCGAGGGTGAGAACGGCACGTGGCGCTTGGATGTCACGCTAGAAAGTTACCGCGCTGTGTTCAGCGATACGCTTTACACGGGGCTTTTTCTCAAGTCCTTCGGCTATGCGCTGGTGACCACTTTCGCTTGTTTGGTCATTGCGTACCCGCTGGCGTTGCTGATCGCGCGCTCTCCGGCAAAGGTTCGCGATCTGCTGGTGCTCCTGGTCATCCTGCCGTTCTGGAGTAACTTTCTCATTCGCGTCTACGCCTGGATGATCATACTCGGCCCGCAATCGGCCTTCATTTTGGGGCTCAATGGTCTGCTCGGTAGCGTGGGTTTGGAGCCGGTTGAGTTGCTGAATACGCCCTTCGCTGTGGTGGTGGGTCTGGTCTACGTGCATCTGCCCTTCATGGTGCTACCGCTCTACGCTAACCTGGAAAAGCACGATCCGAGTTTGCTCGACGCGGCCCAGGACCTGGGCGCAAATGCTTGGCAGCGTTTCTGGCGAGTCATTTTTCCCTTGTCGCTTCCGGGCGTGTACGCAGGGGCGGCGCTGGTGTTCATTCCGGCTTTCGGCATCTTCGCCATTCCCGATATTCTCGGCGGTACTACGGGCATCATGATCGGTAACGTGATCAAGCAGCAGTTCCTGGAAACGCGCGACTGGCCTTTCGGCAGCGTGCTTTCCATGATCCTGACCGCCATCGCCGTCCTGGTCGCCGGGCTGGCGGCGTGGTTCGCGCGGAGGTCCCGCCTGTGAGGCGTTCCAAGTCGCTGTGGGCGACAGCCATGGCAGCTTACGTTTTTCTCTACGCGCCCCTGGTGGTGGTGGTGGTCTATTCCTTCAATGATTCCACTATGAACGCGCAGTGGGTGGGCTTCACCTGGAAGTGGTATGGCGTGTTGTTTAACGACGAGGAGATGCTTACCGCGGCGTGGAATTCCCTGCTGGTGGGTCTGGTAGCGAGTGCCGTTTCCACCGTGCTGGGCACCATGGCGGGGTTCGCCTTGTATAAGTATCAACCGAAGGTATTGCCCATCCTAGTGGTGGCGCCCATCGCCATTCCGGAAATCCTGATGGGCGTGAGTTTGCTGATCTTCTTTGTGACCATCAATCTCACGTTAGGGTTGATCTCCATCACGTTAGCGCACGTGGCGTTTTGCGTCGGATTCGTAGCGATAGTGGTGCGCTCGCGTTTGTCCGGGCTGGACGAAAGCCTAGTGGAGGCAGCCAGAGACCTGGGGGCCTCTCCCTGGAAGGCGTTTCGACTGGTGACCCTTCCGCTGATCATGCCCGGAGTCGTCGCCGGGGCGCTCATGGCCTTCACCCTATCGATCGACGACTTCGTCATCACCTATTTCACCGCGGGCGCGGACGCCATGACGCTGCCCTTGAAGATCTACACCATGGTCAAGACGACGGTTACTCCGGAGGTCAACGCCGTATCGACGCTGTTGATGCTGGTGACATTAGTGCTGATACTGGCGGCTTCGAAGCTTTCCCCCAGCGTGTTGCGCCAAGCCGATTGATCACAACCCCCCAATTTAGAGGAGATAAGTGAGATGAGAAGACTGCTGTTAGCGGCCCTTTGTCTGATGAGCACCAGCGCCTTGTCCAAGGACAACGTGCTGCATCTCTATAACTGGAATCAATACATCGATCCGCAAACGGTGGCACGTTTCGAAAAGGCTTGCGCCTGCAAGGTGAAGCAAAGCTACTTCGGCGATAACGAAGAACTGGTGGCCAAGCTGGCGGCCGGCGCCAAGGGATACGATGTACTGGTGCCCACCTCGAACTACGTGCAAGGCATGGCCAAAAGCGGCCAGATCCAGGCGCTGGACCTGGCACTGATTCCCAACCTTAAGAACGTCGCGCCGGCTTACCTCAACACCGCATTCGATCCGGGCAATAAGTACTCCGTGCCCTATGCCTATACCATCACCATGCTCGGCTATAACGAGGAAAGGATGAAGGAGCGGGGCATCACGGTGGATTCGTGGGCGGCAATTTTTGACCCGAGGATTCTGGAGAAGATCAAAAAGAAAGTTACTGTGCTCGACAGCCAGAACGAGTTGATGGCCGCGGCGCTGCGCTACCTGGGCTATTCGGTAAATGAGCGCGATCCCAAGAAGTGGGACGAAGCCAAGGCCGTCATTCTCAAGGCCAAGCCCTATTGGTCGGCGTTCAAGGCTACGGGCTACATCGAGGATCTGGCGGCCGGACGCTCCTGGCTGGCGCACGGCTACTCCAACGACATCTATCAAGCCGAACTAGGCGCTAAGGAAGCGAAGCAGAAATTCCACATCCGGCACGCCTTACCCAAAGAAGGCGCCGTGCTGGCGTTGGATGCCATGGTGATCACCAAAAGTGCCCCCCGCCCTGACCTTGCCCACAAATTCATCAACTTCATGCTCGAAGGCCAGAACTCGGCGGACCTCACCAACATGATGGGTTCGGGTAACCCCAACACGGATGCGCAGCCGCATATCAAGGCTGAGATCAAATCCATGAAGGCCATCTTCCCGGATGCCGAAACGGCCAAGAAACTGGAGATGCTTTCCGATCTGAATGCCCAGCAACGCCGCTTGCTGAACCGGTTGTGGACTCAGATCAAGGCGGCAAAATAGACAAAGAGGCACAAAGAAAGGCCCCTTCGAAGGCGCGCAAGAAGCGATTTAGGTCATCGCTCGGAAGCAGGTTGATTCCGCCCGCCCCCGAGCGTCCGCCGCCGCTGGCGAAGCCTCCGCAAAAAGCCTCCGCCCCTATGGGGTTAACGGCTGGCGCTCGCACGCTGACCGAGTAGCCTCCCTTCGTGGGCACCAGGATCGCGTGCGCACGCGCCGGGTGGTCCTGTGCCAGGCGGCTCGCCAACACCCCATTAATGCGCCGGCTCCAGGGTTCATCGGGTAGAGTGAGCACGTAGTGGGTGCTGCTTGAGAGCACCGGTGCCTGGCCAGCAGCTAGGGCGAGATCGCGTTGGTAGCCATCGCGCAATGTGCGAAACGCGGGGTTCTCTGCAGCAAATGCTCGCGGGTCTGGGAAGGGTCGTATGCGTTCGTAAAGGGCGATGGGGTTGAAGTGCAAATCTTCCAGCGATTCGCCATAGGCGTTATAGTTGAGGGCCTCGCCCAGTTCGCGCAGTAGATTCGTATCCGCTGCGCTCAATGCCAGCGCTCGGCAATGGCGCTCTGCCAGCGTGCCGAGTCCGTCGCCAAATGCGGCAGTAAGCGCCCAAAGCCGGTGCTGGCCCTGCAGAAATTCATCCACCAAAAGGCTGGTGCACACATACGGTTCGACACGGATATGGGCCTGCAGGAGGGCGTGTTGCGGAATGTCGCCGGCGAAATGATGATCGAAGTACACGCAGCTCGCTCCCGCTGCCAGTGCCTTGTCCAGCGCCGCTCGATTCCGGTCGAGGCCGACGTCGAGCACCGTCAGATGGTCGCCCCGGACGGCTTGCGCCCGCCCCACCAGCGCGGTGTCGCGCTTCACGCCGGTAATCAGCACGGAGGTCCGCGGGTCGCTCAGGCGCAGTTGGTGCAGGGCGCACAGGCCATCGGCGTCGCCATTGAAGATATCGAAAAAGGTCATGGAAGCTTCCGTCAGACGCAAGTTGCTGGTGCTAGTCGTACGCCGATGGCATGATGCGTCGTGAATGATGCCAGCGCGAACTCAAACCCCATCGAACAACCCGTCCCCGCAACGGCGAGGGCCATCGTATCTTATCGCCTTCTTGCTGGCAGCCTATGGGCTTCTGGTGGTGGATGCCAGCCTATATCCATTCGTCGGATGGAGGGTTCCCCTGGAACCGTTCTGGGCATTCCTGCGCGAACCATGGCCACGCTACCTCTCGTCCTGGGAGATTCCGCTAAACATCGCGGGCTACCTACCCTTGGGTTTGCTGCTTTCGCTGAGTCTGATGTCTCGCTGCAGCCGGATTGCCAGCGTGATGCTGGCGGGGCTGGCGGGCTTGATCTTGAGCTTGTGTATGGAAAGCCTGCAAGGCTTGCTGCCGAACCGCATACCTTCCAATCTGGATATCGCCAGCAATACCGTGGGCACGGTATGGGGAGCTGTAATGGGCGTTATTACCGATCGCACGTGGGCGCTGCGCTCGCGCCTTCCCGCCTTGCGATCCCGGATTTTTGCGGGAGGGAGTTATGCCGATTTCGGCGCAACGCTCATGCCGGTATGGTTGTTCGCCCAATTGAATCCGGAGATCGGCTACTTGGGGACGACTAGTCTCAAGAGCTTGCTGGGCAGCCAAAGCGCTTTCGCCTACAGCGCGGGCACCTACTTTTGGAGCGAACTTGTTCTCACCGCCCTGAACCTTCTCATAGTGTGCATACTCTTGAGAATGCTGACCGTGACGCGAAGGACTTGTGTGTTGGCCATGGTGTTTTTGGTTTTGTGTGCAACCCTACTCAAGATCGCCGGCGGACAGATGCTGTTGCGTTTACCGCAACCTTGGCTTTGGATGACCCCCGGCTGCCTGGTCGGAGTGTTGGTGGGCGCCGCATTTTTTGTTCTATGGGAGCGCCGCGGTGGCTCATCGGCAAAGTGGATAGGGCTTAGCGCCGTGATCGGCATTCAGCTCATTTCTTTGTTGATGCCCGCCAACCCCTACTTGGCGGTGATGGTGCAACCCATCGCCCGCGGACATTTTTCCAGCCTCAACGGCGCCACTTGGTGGACCGCGCAGGTTTGGCCATGGCTGGCGCTGCTTTGCCTGCTCGGGCTTTCATCCGCGCCTAGATTGCCCAGGAACCTCACGCGTGCCCAAGCCTAACAACCGAAGTCGCAAGGCCTTGGCCTGTGTGCTGATCCTGTGCGCCAGTCCGGCCAGCAAGGCGGTAGAGGATCTTCGATTCGAAACGGTGGTGGAGAAAGTCAGCGCCTGCGACATCGACATCGATCGCTATCGGGGGATGTGGTCGCGCGAAGACGCCATACTGCTTAGGCTGCCTTCGTCAGGGACGATTAGCGGGATTCTGGTAACGCAGTTCTATTGGGCGCCGGGTCGCAACGGCAGCTTTGGCAACTACGGTGTCGTATTCAATGCCCCCATCGCGCAAGTGTTGAGCAATTTTCCCCAATTCGCCGCACCTGCACTGGTGAATGGCTTCGAAAGACATCTGGTCCCGCTTGCCAAAGAGACCGGAAACCCGCGCAACAAAAGCCAGACACTGCTCGTTTGCCGAGGCGGCACGTCGGTTTAGGCGCCTGCCGGGACCCCCGCACCGCTTGGTATCCGCACGACGCCCTACGCGCTGCCAATTGTCAAACCCACACCGCGATACCCGATGTAGACAGCGCTTCTCGCAGTTTGCTATTCAGCATATCGGCATATGCGCCGATATCACCGCTGGTAAGCACACAACAAGGGATGCAAAGCGAGTATGCGCGTGGCGTGGAGTTATGGCAGGAGTAGCAGGAGGATCGACGGCTGTGTAGCGATTTCGTTGCGCGGTCATTTGATCTTTTCAGGCAACTGACCCCCGCATGCCGCTCCAATCTCATCTGCGCGCCCGGCCTCAACCGAAAGTGCTGGTGGCCGACGATAACGCCGACCTGCGCGAGCTCGTTGCCCATCAAGTTCGAAAGCTCGGTGCCGAAGCGCTGTTGGCGGCGGATGGACAAGAGGCATTGGAGATGGCGCTTGCACACGAACCCGATTTGGTGCTGATGGATTTGGAGATGCCGGTGTTGAGTGGAATGGATGCGGTGGCGAGGTTACGTGAACGTGGATTCGAAGGCGTCATTGTCGCCTTTACCGCCCACGACGACGGCCCCAGGATCCAAGACGCATTGGCCAATGGTTGCAACGCAGTGCTCAAGAAGCCGCTGTCCGCGACGAAGTTGCGAGCACGCATGGTGGAGTTGCTCGGCAGCTGTGCGGGTGCCGGGGCGCTATGAGCCTGAAGACGGGCGCAATGTCGATCGGCCATCAAGCCACAGGGGGTGCGGAAATCTGCTTTGTCGAACGCGACGTGTTCGATCTCGCCAAGCGCTTTCTCGAACGCCAAGTGCGCTGCGTGGACGCCCTTTGGGCTGCCATGCAGGAACGGGATTTTGAACGAATCAGAAAGACAGGACACGATCTCAAAGGCTCCGGCGGAGCCTACGGGTTGGACGCTCTGTCGTACTTGGGTACCGAGCTGGAGAACGCGGCCAGTGCCCAAGACGGAGACTTGGTCGAGCTGCTGCTCGCCACTTTGGAACAGCAACTCTCAGCCATCGAGTTGAGAGTGGCGGCCATCGGGCAGCAGGAAATTGCCACGCAAGTGAGCGCAGTTGCGGGTTCTACAACCTAGAGCCGGCAAGCGATAAGGGAGTAAGGAAAGGTCATGCTTGCACTCGGACGATCGACTATGCGGGTTGCGTTGTTGGAGGACGATCCCAACCAATCCGAACTCTTGGCGCGTTGGCTGGAGATGGCGGGACATCGCTGCCACGCCTTCGACAAAGGCGCCGAGTTGTTGCGGGATTTGGAGCGGGAAACCTACGACGCGCTGATTCTCGACTGGACAGTGCCGGACGTCAGCGGGGTGGAAGTGCTGCGACGCTTGCGGCAGAAGCTGCGGCATCACACCCCGGTGCTGTTCGTCACGGCGCGGCAGCAGGAAGAGGACATCGTCAATGCGCTCAAGCAAGGCGCCGACGACTACATGATCAAGCCTGTTCGCCGTCATGAATTCCTAGCGAGGGTGGAAGCCGTGGCACGACGTACTCGAGCATTGACACCGGAAAATAGCAGCTTCGAAACGGAGAGCTTCCGTGTCGATATGCAAACCCGTACGCTTACCAAGAACGACCAATCTTTGGAACTCACTACCAAAGATTTCGAGCTGGCCACCTTGTTCCTACGCAACATCGGACGTTTGATGTCGCGCGGCCACATCCGGGAAATGGTGTGGGGATTGGATGCCAATGTCACCTCCCGCACGCTCGATACCCACGTGAGTCGGGTGCGCAATAAGCTGGGCCTCACGCCCGAGACCGGCTGGCGCCTGGCGGCCGTCTATCGTTACGGATATCGATTGGAGCAGCTGAACAAACCGCGCCCCAACATTCCTGAGGAGGAATAGCCCAAGGCTATAATCGGCGGCTCACGCACATGGAACCACACCGCCGATGTCTTTCCCTCCGAATTCCTCACTTTCTTCTCCCTACTATCAGCGACACATCTTCTTCTGCTGCAACCAGCGCGACGATCCCGCGCGCGCTTGCTGCAACAACCATGGCGCGCAGGAAATGCGCGACTACGCCAAGTCCCGCGTCAAGGCTCTGGACTTAAGCGGTAAGGGGAAGGTCAGAGTCAATCAGGCAGGATGCCTTGATCGCTGCGAAGAAGGCCCGATCGTGGTGGTCTACCCCGAAGAAGTTTGGTACACCTACGTCGATCGAGATGACGTCGACGAAATCATCGACGAGCATTTGGTCCATGGTCGCGTTGTAGACCGTTTGCGAATCTAGCCGCGTGAACGCCGACCGCGTTCTGATCGACGGGCCCGCGGGTAAACTTGAGCTCGCCATCAACGATCCCGGCGTGCAACGCCGCGGGTTTGCACTCATCGCACATCCGCACCCCCTCTACGGCGGAACGCTGGACAACAAGGTGGTGCAAACATTGGCCCGAGCGATGGTCGCCCTGGAACAGGTTGCGATACGGGTGAATTTTCGTGGGGTGGGTGCTAGCGAGGGTGTATACGACGAAGGTCGCGGCGAAGCCGAGGATCTCTTGAGCGCTTTGGCTTATGGAAAAACGAACTTCGGCGAGTTGCCGCTAATACTGGCGGGGTTTTCCTTCGGCGCCTTTGTACAATCGAAAATCGCGTCGCAACTCGATCCCCATTGGATGGTGCTGGTGGGGCCCGCGGTGGGCCGTTTCGAAGTGGGGGCGGTGCCCGCCAGCACTCTGGTTGTGCACGGAGAACTGGATGACGTAGTGCTGCTGAAGGACGTGTTCGACTGGGCCCGGCCCCAGCAGTTGCCCGTGGTCGTGTTTCCCGGGGCAGGGCATTTCTTTCACGGCGCGCTGGTGGCGTTGCAGCGAGTTGTCGTTAACGCCTTTCCGAAGTAGCCCGACGGCGCCCAATTCATGCTCTGGATTAAGTCCCTTCACATCCTCTTCATGGTGACGTGGTTCGCCGGGTTGTTTTATTTACCGCGGCTATTCGTGTATCACGCCATGACTGAGGACGGCATAAGCATCGAGCGTTTTAAGGTGATGGAGCGCAAGCTCTACTTCGGCATCATGACACCGGGCGCTGTGCTGACGATTCTCTTTGGCGTATGGCTGTGGCTGGGATACGGATTTAGCGGCGGATGGCTGCATGCCAAGCTCGCCTTGGTGGCTGTTCTCGTGGCCTACCATCTTTACTGCGGAAAGCTGGTCGCGGATTTCAAGCACGGACGCAACCAGCGTGGCCACGTCTACTATCGGTGGTTCAACGAACTCCCCGTGTTGATCCTGTTTGCCGTGGTCGTTCTCGTCGTCGTGAAGCCGTTCTAGCGATGAATCGACCACTCGTTGCGTTGCTCCTTTGCTTGCTGTGCATATCTGCGGGTGCGCAGGAGCGAGGGGCTTCGAGCACCCGCATCCTCTTGCAAAGCACTCTGACGGCGGGACTCAGGCACCACGACGCCAAAGCCGTGTGGGACGAACTGCGGGTGGGCGATTCCCTGGTGCTGGTGCGAGAGGCGGACAATCCCCACGACAGCAATGCCGTGCGCGTGGATTGGAAAGACCGGACATTAGGCTACCTGCCAAAATCGGAGAATACATTCGTCGCCAGACAACTTGATCGCGGCGCTGCCCTGGCAGCGCGCATCGTCGCCCTGGGTAACTATCGCAATCATCGTCGCAAGCTGGAGATCGAGATATTCGCTCCGCTTTAGCGTTGACGACAAAAGACAACAAAGTCTCATCGCAAAGACGCAAAGAAACTCGTTGGAGACTGCCGTGCGCGCTGGCTGTCTTCGAGCGCTTACGGCGCAAACGTTACGTCACGCGAGCAGCGTCTCAATCGCACTTTGCACCGTCTGCGCAGACATGGTTTGCAGACAATCGCTGAAGCTGTCGTTGTGGCGGTCACATCCCTCCAGGAAACAAGGTACGCAATCTCCTTCGCCTTGCAGCAGGACGACATTTCCAACGTGCTGGGTTCCTCGGACGACGTATGGATTGGTTGAGGCATCGTGATCCTTGGGCCAAGGGCCCCATTTGACCGGATTCGAAGGCCCGAACAGCGCAACCGTCGGAATTCCCAATGCCGCGGCTAGATGAGTGGTCGCGGTATCGGGCCCGACGTACAGTGTTGCACGAGTTAGTAGCGCCGAGATCTCCCCCAGACTGTGTTGACCGATCAAGTTGTGCACTCCGGTCGGCAGGTCGGGGAAAATCTCGTACGCATGCGTGTGTTCCTGCTCATCGTGGCCACCCGTAAGCACAACTTGCAGCCCGTTTGAGAGCAACCAGAGAGTCAGTTGCCGCCATCCCTCGGCGTGCCATCTCTTGTAGTTGTACTTCGGCGTCGGGTGCAAGACGGCGAAGGCGCGACCCTTCAGCGTCTGCTCCCAAACACGAGAGGCCGTGCGCGCGTGCTCTTCGCTCCAGCTTGCTTGGACGTGCGCTACGGGTGTTGCCCCGGACAGTTGCGCGATTTGCAACCCCATGCGAACGGTGTGCGTGTCGCGGTCGTCGAATGTTACGTGGCGAGACAGTGCAAGACGTTTCCAGAACTGGCCCCGCCCGCCCACTTGCACCGGACCCACACGGTGGCGCGCGGCAGCCCATGTGTAGAGCACCGGCCTGTCTCCACAAAGGGGGGTGAGTGCAAGATCATACCGGCGCCACAGTCTGCGCATCATCGAGAGACTTTGCCCAACGCCGCTAAGCCTGGAGGTCACGATGATCTCGCGGATATTCGCATTACCTTCGAGTACGCCCTCGGTACCCGCGAACACGAGCACATCCACGGCGACGTTCGGCCAGGTGCGCTTTAGTGAGGCAATGATGGGAGAAGCAAGCAGGACATCGCCAATTCGTTGCGTGACGACCAGTAGGGCCGAGGAAAACTGTCCAGAGGTTGCGCGCATGCGGGCCGTGAGCGCGTGGAATGGGGGTAAAGAAATGGGCGTCAGATCTAAGGCGGGTTAGCTGCGCGCAATGGCGTGCCGCTTTACTTCGCTAGCCGTGGCGTCCGAAACATGCGGTGTGGTGTTGGCGCTCACGTACTCCGGCACATACCGGCGCAGCTGCTCGCGCACCTCGTCATCAGTCATCGATCGCTCATCCATGACCCACTGAATTAGACGACCGACGATGTCCGTCGCAACGTCGCGGGCGCGTGCAATCCGTAGCTTGGCATACGGGGTAGGCAATGTATGCTCTTCGCCCGCAAGCAACTCCTCGTGGAGTTTTTCGCCCGGGCGCAAACCGGTGAATGCTATGGGGATATCGTCCAAGTGCATTCCCGACAGGCGAATCATATCGCGTGCGAGGTCCACGATTCTCACCGGCTCGCCCATATCCAGCACAAAGATCTCACCGCCTTCTCCCATTGCTCCGGCTTGCAACACAAGCTGGGAAGCTTCGGGAATGGACATGAAGTACCGGGTAATCTCTGGATGCGTGACCGTAACCGGACCACCCGCCGCGATCTGCTCGCGAAATTTCGGAATAACGCTTCCGGTGCTACCCAGAACATTGCCAAAACGAACAGTGATGAAGCAAGTGCTTGCCGTGTCTTGTGCCGCCTGACAGATCATTTCCGCCAAGCGTTTGCTTGCGCCCATGACATTAGTTGGATTGACCGCTTTGTCTGTGGAAATCAGCACAAACTTTTTCGCGTGGTGTCGCCTCGCCGCATCTGCCACGACGTAGGTGGCGAGAACGTTGTTGCGTACGCCTTGCCATGCGTTGTGTTCCTCCATCAGCGGCACATGTTTATAGGCCGCGGCGTGAAACACCACCTCGGGCCGATGTGCAAGAAACACTTCCGATACCCGTACGGCGTCTTTGGCGTCACCCACGGCGCAAACAATCGGGATATTCGGGTGCTGGGTGCGGAATTCTTGTTCGATGGAATATAGAGCGAATTCGGACATCTCCAACAGCACCAACTTGCTCGGAGCGAATCTGGCGATCTGGCGACACAATTCGCTTCCGATGGAGCCTCCCGCCCCAGTTACCAGTACGGTGCGCGCACTCAGGAAAGGCCGCAATTTGCTGTCGTCCAAGACCACTGGCGCTCTTCCCAACAAATCGTCCAGGGCGACCTGTCGGATCTGTGAGACGGTGACCCGCCCGGATACCAACTCATCCAGTGAGGGCACGGTCAGCATACTTAGCCCGACTTGAGAGGCCAAGGCGATCACTTTGCGTCTTTCGGAATAGTCGGCCGAGGGAATGGCCAGTATCACATGGGAGATTTCAAGTTCACCCGCGAGCGCTTGCATGCGATCGATATTGCCCAGCACCCGGATGCCATGAATGTGGCGACCGTGCTTGCTGCGGTCATCGTCGAGCAGGCCAACAATCTGCCAGTCAGGTTTGCCGCGGAGTTCCCGTATCAGGCGTTCGGCGACGTCCCCTGACCCTACAATCAATACCGGTTTCGCATCCGACAGCACCACGCGGCGGAAACCGCCTTCCCGGATGGTGCGATAGACGATTCGGCTGCCGCCCATGATCACGCTTAGCAAGACCGGATAAAGCACAATGACGGAGCGCGGAACGTTCGGTAGGCGGAACATCACCACAGCAACCACAATTATCATGACGCCGAAGCCAGCCGAGAGAAAAATCCGCCGCAGATCTGCCAAACTGGCGTAGCGCCATAGTCCTCGGTACATTCCGCAGAGCAGGAAAATCGTCGCTTGACCGGGAATCAGCCAAAGCGTATTGCGCCCCATGGCGCCAACAAACTCGGAGGGGATATCCAGGTTGAACCGCAGTAGATAGGCAATTGTCCAGGCAAGCGCAGCCGCAGCGATATCGTGGATAAAAGCCAGCGCGTTGCGCCAATTCGGCAATACAGATATGGTTTTCATCATGCCTTATTCATCACCAGGTGCCGGTCCCATGCGCTGTCTATCATGCCCGCGAGAAGCAGATATAGCACGGCAGCCAATGCCAACGCCAGTCCGCTTAGCCACGCAGAATCTGCCAATGTAAGGAGTCCGAGAAATCCCATGATGACCATGACAAGATACTCCGCCAATGCGGTTTTGCGGTGAGTCCATCCCATGCGAACCAAGCGCTGATAGTAGTGTTCTCGATGGGCCTGCCAGAACCGCTCCCGTCGAAGGCCCCTACGCGCGAGCGTAACGCTCGCATCCACTATAAATGGCGAGAATACCAATATTGGGAAACAGAGGTTCCAGTACCCCTTTAGCCAACCGAACATCCCTAGAGCAGAGGCCAAGAACCCTAATGGAATTGAGCCGGCATCCCCGAGGAAAATTTTCGATGGCGAAAAATTAGCGACCAAGAAAGGCAACACCGCTGCGACCACGCACAGGCACAACACGGCAAAGGAAAGCGCGTCATTCATCCACGCGGCAAGGGCGTAAAAGCTGAAACCGAAGGTTGCCATTCCGCCCGCCAGCCCGTCGGACCCGTCCATGAAGTTGTACAGATTGGTGACCCAAGCAATGGCGAGTGTAGCGAGCAGGTAACCATGAATCATCGTGTCCAGCCCCGACGAATGCAAGTAGAGGAAAGCAATCAGTAGGTGCGCCGCCAGGCGCACACCTTGGTGCAACCCACGCCAATCGTCTACCAGCGAAACCGTGCTCAACAGCAGTACGCCAACATAAAGTACGTTGAACTCGCGCAGCCATACCGCGCTGGCGAGCAGAGCCAGGACGATGGCGATTCCGCCCGTGCGCGGAATCGGTGAGTGATGCAATGAACGATGGTTGGGCTGGTCCAGAAACCAAGTTCGCGCCCTCGGCAATAGCAGAACCCGTAGGGCTAAGAATCCTACGGCAAAGGAAATAGTCGGAACAAAATAGAGCGACAAATCGACTCGTGACTCGATTCAAATGAACTCAAATCGTGCGATCCGGTACCCTCGGCACGACCACGGCATAACGGCAACAATTATCGCACTAGGCCGCGATACCAGCGCGCAGTCTGTTCGAGGCTTTGGTCAAGGGACAAGGGGGGTGCCCATGAGAGGTCTCGTCGAATAGCACCCGAATCGATTCGAAAGTCTCCGGCAACACGGTCGAAATCCGCCCGACGGCCTAACAACGCGGCGCCGGCGTGCAACAGCGCGCCCGGAACATATACCAGACGGGCGGGGCGCTGCAAGCGATGCGCAAGCCGGCGAATCAGACCCGGTGTCGATAAGTCCTCGCCATCGGATACAAGGTAGGTCTTTCCCGCCGCGTTTGCGTGCGTAAGGCACGTCGCTACCGCGTTGGCCAGATTGCCTAGATAGATCAGGCTTCGTTTGTTACGGATCGCACCCAGCGGAATAGGCCAGCCCCTCTCGATGGTGTCGAGTAGCCGCAGGAAGTTCGCTTTTACTCCCGGCCCGTAAACCAAAGGGGGGCGCAATACGACGACGTCGAATTCTTGGCCCATGGCCAGCTTGGAGAGTGCCTGCTCAGCTCGCCATTTAGATCTCGCGTAATGGTCTCGCGGGGCGGGAGAGTCTGTTTCGGAAAACGCATGATCCTCCGAGTATTCTCCATGCACTTTCGCCGAACTCATGAAGACGAATCGCCGAACTCCACAAGCTTTGGCTTGTTCCGCCAGCCGTATCGTGGCGTCGACGTTTTCTCGCCTATAGGTCGCCTCCTGGCTGGCGTCGTTGGTGTGGTGCACACGTGCCGCAAGGTGAACGATTGCCGTCACATCGCGCAATGCCGGACGCCAGTCGACATCCGGATCCAACGCGTCGATGGCAACGAGTTCGTCGAGGTGCCCACCCATTTCCAGAGGTCGACGCACTGCAGCCCTAACGCAGAATCCGCCGAGGTTAAGCTCGGCGATGACCGCCTTCCCGATAAATCCGTTGGCGCCGGTGACCAATACTTTCATTGCGCCGAACTATTGTGCTTCGAACGCTTTGAAACGACAAGGGACCGAAATGATCGTGACCCGAAGAAGCGCAGCATGCTGGTGAAGTGCCAGCGTAAATAGCGCAGCCTGCGATGGCTGGCCCGCTGAGCGTCGTGAACGATTGCGGCTTGGTCGCATAGAGCCACTGTGTAACCTTTTGTGCGTAGGCGGGCGCAGAGGTCGACATCCTCGTAGTAAAGGAAGTAGCGCTCATCGAAACCACCCAGCTCGCGAAATACGCTCGCGCGGAATGTCATGCACATTCCAGCTACCCAGTCGGGATCTGAGCAATCCTTGGCGACACGGCCGTTCGATGCGGCTGAGATTCCGAGGGCTTTCATTGCGACCGAAAAGGGGGTGGGGAAGCGCCGCGCACTATCTTCGGGCATGCCAGAACTATTGATCACTCGAGGGGCCGCGACGCCTATCCGATCCTCGGACAACGCCGCGATAAGCACTGGAAACGGATCCGAGTTGAGGCGCACATCGGGGTTAAGCACACAGAAGTATTCTCGGTCCTGAAGGGCGAAGTTGGCATTGTGGTTGGCGCCGAAGCCCCGACGAGTGTGGTTGCGTTCAATGCGTAAGGGGAATCCGAAGTCCTCGGCGCGAAACGGCAAGTCCTCGTCTATATTGAGCCGAAGGATGACTTCTATATCGCGCGCGTCGGTGCGGCGAATGTCCGCAAGTAGATTCTTCACCATGCGTGCCTGTCCGTGGCTCACCACCGAAATCGAAAGTCCTGGCTTAGCTGATATACGGGCCGACCTTTTCCATGACTGGCCTGTTTTCCTTCTTGCCAACATCAACTGCCTTCGCTCGCAAGAAATCTGAGATGCAAGAGCCGCCGCGCGTATTTCGCCATTGAATAAACGAGAAGCGCCACGAGCGCCGCTCGTCCATAATGACCTTCTTCGTGAAGCTGGCGATAGTTGGCTATTTCCCCCCGATGCATGTCGCGCATTGCGCTGGACAGACCGGATTCGCCGAAGGCCGCCTTGAAAGTGTATGCAAGTTCGGCATTTAATCGTGCAACTCCCAGACCCGCATAGGCGATCTGCATCCACAACAGATGATCCTCCATGTAGTGCCTGTCGGGATTGAAGCGGATGGACAAGTCTCGACGCAACATGACCGATGGTGTAATGAACCGATTCGAAAGCAGCAGTGCTACCTTGCATATCCCCTTAAAGCCCTCTGCAACCGGTAGTTGACCCGGTGTTTCATCTGCTCCTAGACGACGCGCCGCATGCCCTGATAGGGCGATATCGGGGCAATTTTCCATGAGCGCGTGTTGACGGTAAAGTTTCTCCGGGTGCCAGGCGTCATCCGCGTCCAAGAAGGCAACGTACTTGCCCGTCGCCACTTCCCATCCCGCGTTACGCGCCGCGCTCGGGCCCATGTTAGACGTGAGCTCGATGATTCGTATCCATTCCGAGCCATACTTGCTTTGTAGTTGCCGCAGGACATGCGCCGTGCCATCGCCACTTCCGTCATCGACCAGTATTAGTTCTGCCGGTACCAACGTCTGGCTCGCCACAGAATCGACGGCGCGAGCGATGGTGGTGCCGCAACGAAAACAAGGGATGACCACACTTACCGGCGGGCTACCAATCTCGGAGGGATCGATGAGAGGGGGATTCGCCGGCACCATTCAATGCATCAGACCACGAAAAATGACTGGGTTACGGGAATTTGGTTTGTGCCTTTTCGTAGCGCTCGGGCGTGCCGATGTCCAACACTTCGCCCGTCACCGGAAAAGCATAACAAGGATGCGCCTTGACCAAGTTCGGAAAGATATTCCGCTCAACGGAATAGGGGTACTCCGTAGGCCATTCGAGCAGGACGGAACGGTTGAAAAGGTAGATACCCGCATTCATTCTGTCCCCCGCTCCGGCCTTTTCCTCAAAGGAGAGCAGGCGTCCATCGGGATCGATCTGTAGGGTGCCGCCATCCTTCCTAGCGCCGGACGAGGCGGCAGCGACGGTAGCGCAAGCTCGCTTTTCACAATGAATCGCCAGCATCCGCGCGAGATCGATGTGACAGAAGGAATCCCCATTTAGCACCAGGAATGAATCGCTGTGTACCAGAGGCAGAGCATGGTGGATTGCACCGCCGGTTCCAAGTGGATGATCTTCTTCCGAGAACACGTACTCGGCATCACGGCGCGCGCTGTAGTGCTTAATGATTTGCTCTCTTAGGTATCCAACGCACAAAATGAATCGTCTCAAACCTTGGATGCGCAATGCGTCCAACAAAATGTCCAGAAACGCTCGTTCTCTCACCTTCGCAAGGGCCTTGGGCTTGTCGGCGACGACAGGTTGCAAGCGCGCTCCAAGTCCTCCGCAAAGAATGATCGCGTCGATGTCGCTTAGTGCGGGGCGCGGTTCCTTATTGGGCGCTGACATTTAATGAAATCGTTAGCAAGTGAGTTATCGCGGCATGCCTCGAGTTTCGCGGTACCAATCGAGCGTCCTGCGGATACCCTCCTGCAAGTCGGTTTTGGCCTTGAAACCGAGCACCGTTTCCGCTTTGGTCGTGTCAACAAGTCGGATAGGAATCATAGTTGGTTTCGAGGGATCGAATCTCACGCGAGCATCATGATACCCATCGACATCAAGAATTGTCCTTAGGATTTCCTTGACCGAGTATCCCTTTCCCAGACCGATATTGATGGCGCTATACGATTCTAAGCGATGCGCCGCCTGGACCATGGCTTCGACCATATCGTCCACATAGATTGCATCGCGCACCTCGCTGCCATCTCCCCATACTTCGAGAGGGTCCCAACGCTCAACAACTTTGCGAATCAGGGCCGGAATGACATGGGAGGTGGCAAATTCGAAATCATCGTTCGGCCCATAAACGTTGGTGGGGCGCAGCACGATTGTAGTCATGCGCTTCGTCAGTTTCTCCCCGTACATTTGGCATAGCACTTCCATGAAGCGCTTCGCCCATCCCGCGAAGAAATACTTCTCGAAAGGCTCCCCGGACATCAACTCTTCCTCGCGCATGGGATTCGGGCTCATAGGGTAGGCCACTGTGCTACCGAGCCAAAGGAATTTTTTCACGTCTGCGTTGTACGCGGCCTCCAGCATCTGAGAGTTGATCAGCACGTTCGGAGTGACGTGGATCATCGGCGTCGCGGCAATGGCCGCTGCGCCCGAGGTGGTGGCGGCGCAAAGATGAACCTGCTGAATGTCCTGCACCGCACGGCGACAATCTTCGGGCGATCTGAGATCACAACGCAGATACTCAATGCGCGGGTCGTCAACCACCGGTGCACGCTTGTACAACGTGGCTCGCACCTGAGCCCCCTCGGCGAGCAATCGGCGAACAAGGTTGCTTCCAATCAGGCCAGAGGCACCCGCCACGAGCACTTTCACGTCTTTGAACAACACGAATTTCTCCCCGTAAATATCCGGTTCAGCTGCCCGCAAAGAAATCGTTATCGCGATAGATGCGCCGGATCGAGGAACACTCGGACTCTACTAGTGCGCCAAGCATACTTGCCTGCGTATTCTCGTCTACATGTTCCGGCGTCAACATCCCCGGGATGACGGTCGACACCGCGGGGAACGATAAACAAAAACGTAGTGCGAACTGTGCT
>JANNFC010000355.1:0-2277 GCA_031379405.1 Betaproteobacteria bacterium
GCCCTGGCGCTGTTTGCACCCGGTATCCTGCTCACCGCAATGGTGCTTACCGAGTTTTTTACCATGCCGGGATTGGTGACTTTCGTTGCACAGCGTTACTTCCCCGGCCTCGAGCGACGGCATGGCGGAACGGTTGCGGGCAGTATTATCAATTCCACCGTAGCCATTGTCACATTCACATTGCTGTGGCTGGTGACGCTACCCTTGTGGTTTACCGGGATAGGTGCGTTGCTGGTGCCGCTATTCAATTCCGCCTATCTGAATCAACGCATGTTTCGCCACGATGCACTGTCGGATCACGCCGGCAGCGACGAATTACCTGCCCTGATCGCCAGCAACAAGCGCAGTCTTTACCTGCTGGGCTTAGTGCTGGCCGTGCTCTATTACGTGCCGCTGTTGAACCTGCTGGCGCCTGCGTTGACGGGCCTGGCGTTTACGCATTTTCAGCTTGGCGCACTTGCGAAGTTGCGTGTGAAAGGCAGGAATGAGGATTGAGTTATTAGTCTCTTATCACTCAAGAGTTGACGATTTTGGCGAAGAATTTGTCACTTTGCATGAGCCATCGCAGGGATGATATGAAACTGCGTCAAGGAACACGCAGCAGCAATGGCGGATCGTCCCAAACGCGTAAGGTAGTAGCGGTAGGAGCGCGTGACACGTTTAATCAGACCGAGGGTGCGCAAGCGATGCAACTGACGCGACAGACGCGAAGCGCTCAACTCGGGCACGAAGGACATCAAGTCGGCGCGACGCACACCACAAATGTTGAAGGCGGGGTTCTGAAGCGCGCGCAAAAGCTTCTGCTCGGCGCGCTCGAAGAAGTTCAACCCCTTGATGGTTCGATCGGCCTCGCGCTGCGGCTCGGTCAGCCGCGCCAGATCACGCTCGCCATTGGAGGTATCCTCGATGGCCGAGAGGAACTCCAGGTAACGCCGGTTGCAGCCCAGCAGAATCTCGCGCAGGTCGATGAGGCTGTAGATCGTCTTCTTCAGCGGAGCGAGTTCCCGCGTAGCATGCCGATCACGGTGTTCCACCTTGCGGTGGTGCTTGAAAAACGAAACATCGTTGGTGGTGGTCTCCAAGCGCAGCACGCGGCCGAACTTGTCATACATCTTTACTCCGGTCTTGCCGAAGCGGTGCTTGATGCACGTGCCCTCGATGCGGGTGGCAAAGCGGCTGCCCAGTTCCTGGGCGAGCAGGGGCGTGATCTTCTTGCCCAAGAAGCTCGCCACTTGCTCGGACTTGACCGCAAGCACGGCTTGGCGCGAGAGTTGCTCATACAGGGGCTTGAGCGCCACTTCGGAGCGGAAGATCAGATCCGTCGAATACTCCACCTGCATCAGGCTCCAGTGATAGGCCTGCTCGAACACATCGAGCACCGGGCACAGGCGCTTGGCATGTCGATCCAGCCGCTGATGCAGTTCGTCGGGCCTCATCGCATCGGCAAGCGCTTGTGCCCGCTCGAAGTCGGCCACGTGCACGAACGCGTTATCGGCAAGGGTAAAGTCGATACCGGCAGCGGTAAGCTTTCTGGCCAGCCACGAGTGTCCGTTGCAATAGAACTGCAGCCGGAACGGGCACCAAGTCGGCACCCGCAGGTAGCACAGCCCCAGCTTCTCGTCGATGAAGTAGAAATAGTAGTGCAGGCATTTGCCCGAATCGGGCTTCAGAAATGTTTTGCCGCTGTTCTTGTCGTGCCAAGGCCGGTAGCTCTCGCAGGCTTCCATCGCCGAGATCACATGCACCAGTCCCGCCTGTTCGCCCCGGCGCGCGAGCACCTTCGCCACCACGTCTTCCTTGCGAATGTGGGGCTTGTTGATGTGTTCGATCTGAATGCCCGCCTCGGCGCAGACCTCCTGGGCCCGCGTGCGGATGCGCTCGCGCAGCGGCTCGGCGAAGCGTGCATAGTCAAAAATGCGGATGCCGCGCGAATACAGACAGCTCGTCATCCCGCCCGCGTAGCAGGCGCCCGGCAGCGTCCCCGTAATCACAATTCGGTCGTAACACGACATTACTCCCGCAACTCGGTCACGGTAGCGTTCGGTCAGGGATTGTGTCATCGTCGCCTCCGCTCGATTGATCGCCTCACCAATAATTTAACCTGTTTGGTTCCGGCTTGTCCGGCTTAGGATTGAGGATTGAGTAACATCGGCGCGGTATTGGGTTTTGCTCAATCCTCAATCCTCATTCCTCAATCCTCAGTCCTCAATCCTCAATCCTAACAACTCAATCCTACCCTTCAGCCCAGCGTCACTCCCAGCAGCTTTCCGATCAGGT
>JANNFC010000024.1:0-3570 GCA_031379405.1 Betaproteobacteria bacterium
CGTCGAAATCCGACAGCATCTGCGCCTCATTGAGCACGTCTTGCCGCGCGCCGATGTCGCCGTGGCCGCCGAGATACTTGTCCACGTCCATTGCCGCCATCTTGCGCAGCAGATCCACCCAGTCGGACATTGAGGGCGTGAACTGCGGATTCGGCCAACTGTTTTTCGAGAACGGCCCGCCGGAAAAAATCACCCGCTCTTTGGGGAAATACACCAGCGTATCGCCGGGATTCTGCCCTGCGCCTAGGTAGAGCAGCTCCACCGTGCGCCCGCCGAGGTTCAGCGTGAGTTTGGAATCGAAGGTCATGTCCGGCAGCACCAGCCTCACTTCCGCCGGGTCGAATTTCGTTTGCCTGAAATAGCCCGCGCGCCGCTTCATTTCCACGCCGTGATGCGCCTGCATCATGCGCTGGGTATCGCGGTGCGCAATGATGGTCGCACCTTCACGCTTGAACACCGAATTGCCGAAATAATGATCGCCATGGGCATGCGTGTTGATCAAATAGCGGATCGGCTTGTCGGTGGTCTTGCGGATCGCTGCCAGCAGTTCTTCTGCACGCCTCGGATGCTGGCGCGCATCGATCACCAGCACGCCGTCGTCAGTCACCAGCCACGCGTTGTTGGATTCCTGATGGTGGTACTGGAAAAACAGCCCTGGAGCGACTTCGGTCACCTGGATCGGTACGGCCTTTTCCTGTACCGAGCCATCGGCCGGCGCCTGGGCCTGCGCGTTGAACGCAAACGTGCAAAGCAATGCGGTTGCCAGCGCACGAACAATCATAGTTAACAATTCTGCTCTCCCGGTGTAGTAATTCTTCAGATATGCAGTGTAGTGGATCGGCTGCAATGACGTGTCGAGCGGCAGACTTTATCCAGCGACAATATATTAAGCATTTGTTTTTATTGAAATATTTATGCTTTCGCAGCCGACAAGAATGAGCGCCTGATAATGACGTGTTTGCTATTTCCATTTAGGACGTACTAAATGTGGAGACCAGTTTGATTCGACGCGAGTTTTTTTGTAAGCAATGTCAATATTCGCCGGTACGACGCAAAATAAACCGTCATTCACGACGACGACTTCAAGTTAGGTGCAAGATAGGTAGATTGAGGGTTATTGGGTGCCTACTATTCTGAAGTCTGGACCGTATCGTTTCTAATTCTACGCGGGTGACCGCGAAGAACCACAGCATGTTCATGTAGAGCGGGATGATAGGATCGCAAAATTCTGGCTCGATCCCATTCGGTTACAAAACAGTGGCGGCTTTTCGCGTGTGGAGATTGCGCGGATTGAAAAGCTGGTGAACAATCGCCGAATCGAACTTATGGAGGGTTGGAATGAATACTTCGATCGTGGAATTTGAAGTCCCATTCGCTGAAAACATCACTGTGACCGATGACACACTTTCCGTCGATTTGAGTGACGGACGGAGCATCTCCGTTCCACTCGCTTGGTATCCACGATTGTCGCATGCAACATCTGCTGAACGGAAACGCTGGCGCCTGATTGGCCGCGGCCTCGGCATCCACTGGCACGATCTCGACGAAGATATCAGCGTAGAGGGTTTGCTGTCAGGCAAGCCGTCGGGAGAGAGTCAAGCTTCGTTCGGCAGATGGTTGGCCAAAAGGTCATCGCGCCTTACGACGCGCTCAACGCGGATGCGCGAAAAGGCGTCGCGCACCGGTTAGCGCCAACGTTGGGCGTCACAATACGAGTACATTTTAGGGGAATAGCGGCAAGGCAAATCACATGTGACAGACGGAGGGGCGATGAAATCGAAGTATTGCTGTGCATTTGTTGTTCTGTGGCTGTTGGGGTCTGTCTTCAACACCGTATCCGCGCAGGTGTATCCGTCCAAGCCAGTACGCTGGATCGTTCCGTTTCCGCCGGGTGGTACGGGCGACTTTGTGGTGCGCACGGTGTCCGGCCCGATGACGAAGTCAATGGGTCAAAATGTGATTGTCGATTTCCGCCCCGGCGGTACGACCATTGTCGGTACCGAGCTGACGGCGCGTGCGCCAGCGGACGGATACACCCTGTTGTTCGTCGCCAATAGCTTCACGATCAATCCTGCGGTTCGGTCCAAGCTTCCCTATGACACGCTGAACGACTTCTCAGGTGTCGCGCGCATGGTTATCACGCCGTTTGTGATAGCGGTCCATCCGTCACTGCCTGCAAAATCATTCCAGGAACTGTTGCGGCTAGCTCGTGCCCGCCCCGGGGAGCTTACTTATGGCACAGCCGGAACGGCGGGAGGACAGCATCTTGCGGGAGAACTGCTCAGCCAAATGGCAAAGGTGAGCCTCGTTCACGTTCCCTATCAAGGCATCGCTCCGTTGAACATCGCTACGATTGGCGGTCAAGTCACAATTGCAATGACCAACGTTCCAGATGCAGCGCCCTATGTGGCTGCGAACAGGCTTCGCGCCCTCGCAGTTACCTCGGCCAGCAGGTCTTCGGCAATGAAAGACATTCCAACCGTCGCCGAGCTCGGGTACCCTGGATACGAGATGCAACTGTGGATCGGTGCCGTCGTGTTACGCACGACGCCACGGGATGCGGTAAATCGATTGGGTACCGAGATAGTTCGCGCACTGGAACAACAGGAGGTGAAAGATGCATTCGACAAGCTTGGGCTTACGCCGTCGCCACAGCCACCCGATCAGTTCGATGCGTTCATTCGTACAGAAATGCGACAGAACGAGAGAATTGCCAAGCAAGCGAATATTCGTTTTGATTGAAAGGTTGGCAACCTGACCGCCGTGGAGGCTTGTGGTTCTCAACAGACCACCAAAGGCACCCGCAGATGCCGCTACCCCTATGACGCCCAACCCGTGTCTGCAGGCCACGCTCACCAGGGGACTTCGCCCGCTGGTTCCCCGGCCTGAGCCACAACGTTGTGCAGCGACTACCAGACTTTCTCATGACAGATCAAATTCGCCCGCAGCGTCGTTCAGGCCCAGCTCGATACGTACAACGCCAAAGACATCGACGCTCTGCTTGCCACGTACGCGCCCGACGCCGTGCAGTTCACACTTCACGGCGAGCGTCTGGCAAAGGGCCACGCAGAAATGCGGCCTCGCTTTCTGAGCCCGTTCGCCGAACCCGATCTTCACGCACGTCTGCTGTCTCGTACGGTTATGGCAAACGTGGTCGTTGACCTGGAACTCATCACGCGCAACTTTCCGGAGGGCCTTGGTACGATTGAGATGCTTTGCGTCTACGAGGTTGTGGAAGGTCGTATTCAGAAGGCCTCATTCGCTGCTGGCGAGCAAAAGTATGGGCCTAGTGTTCGTATTTAATGGAACATTTAGAAAAGTAACGTTGAGGGTAGGTACCTCAATACTAAGTCCGTCATTCCGGCGAAAGCCGGAATCTAGTGCGTAAGCCCGATCCGAAGGATCAAAATTTAGATGCTTCGCATAACATAATAACATCCCATCCTACCTTCCCAACGGGAAGGGGATACCGGCTTGCGCCGGAATGACGGAGCTGGTTGCAGCGGCTGAAAGCCGCGTCACCCTGCGGGTCCGAGGACTATGCGCTGGCTTGCTTAGTCGGGCGCGCAC
>JANNFC010000436.1:0-2858 GCA_031379405.1 Betaproteobacteria bacterium
GGCTTCCCCGCAACCGATCATTCTCTTCATCGACGAAGCGCATACCTTGATCGGCGCGGGCGGTGCGGCGGGAACGGGCGATGCCGCCAACTTGCTGAAACCGGCGCTCGCGCGCGGCACGCTGCGCACCATCGCCGCCACCACCTGGGCGGAATACAAGAAACACATCGAAAAAGATCCTGCGCTGACACGGCGCTTTCAAGTCGTGCAAGTGCACGAACCCTCAGAGAGTAAAGCGTTGCTCATGGTACGCGGCGTAGCCAGCACTCTGGAAAAGCATCATCGCGTGATGCTTCTCGATGAAGCTTTGGAGGCGGCGGTAAGACTTTCGAATCGCTACATTCCCGCACGCCAACTGCCGGATAAAGCGGTGAGTCTGCTGGACACTGCGTGCGCTCGTGTGGCCATCAGTCAGCATGCCACACCGCCCGACGTGGAGGATTGCACGCGGCGCATCGAGGCGTTGCAGACTGAGCTAGAGATCATCGGGCGAGAAGAGGCGGTGGGTATCGATGTCGGCGCACGACGGCCAGACGCGGAATTTAAGCTCGAAGCGGAGAAATCGCGCCTGGAAATTCTGGACAAGCGCTGGCAGGAGGAAAAGTCCCTGGTCGATCGCATCCTCACCCTGCGACAGCAGTTGCGCAGTCTTGGAGAGAAGCCAGATAGCCAAGGATCAGTGGAACAAGAATCTGCCGGAGCGCACAATCGAGCAAGCCTGCTGGCCGAACTCAAAGGACTGCAAGGCGATCTGGCCGAGAAGCAAGGCGAATCGCCGCTCATTCTGCCCTCTGTGGACGCACAGGCCATCGGCGCGGTGGTGGCGGATTGGACGGGCATACCGGTCGGTCGCATGGTGAAGAACGAAATCGAGGCCGTGCTCAACTTGGCCGATACCTTGAACCAGCGCGTCATCGGCCAGCGCCACGGGCTGGAGATGATTGCCAAGCGCATTCAAACCTCGCGCGCGAAACTGGATAATCCGAGCAAGCCTATCGGGGTCTTCATGCTGTGCGGTACCTCGGGCATCGGCAAAACGGAATCGGCGCTGGCGTTGGCCGAAGCGCTCTATGGCGGTGAGCAAAACGTCATCACCATCAATATGAGCGAGTTTCAAGAAGCCCACACCGTGTCCACGCTCAAGGGCGCGCCTCCTGGATATGTGGGTTATGGTGAAGGCGGCGTACTCACCGAAGCGGTGCGCCGCCGGCCCTATAGCGTAGTGCTGTTGGATGAGGTGGAGAAGGCTCATCCCGATGTGCACGAGATATTCTTTCAGGTCTTCGACAAGGGGTGGATGGAGGACGGCGAAGGACGCCTGATCGACTTCAAGAACACCATCATCCTGCTGACCACCAACGTGGGCTCGGAACTGATCAGCGGCATGTGTCGGGATCCAGAGCTGATGCCCGATCCGGAGCGTCTGGCC
This sequence comes from Betaproteobacteria bacterium, assembly GCA_031379405.1. Classification (GTDB taxonomy): domain Bacteria; phylum Pseudomonadota; class Gammaproteobacteria; order Burkholderiales; family SHXO01; genus SHXO01. The sequence continues at coordinate 1,430 of JANNFC010000436.1, forward strand.
AAGGCACTGCGCGAACCCTTGTTGAAGTCCTTCCCTCCAGCGTTGCTGGGGCGACTGGTGGTGATTCCGTACTATCCGCTGTCCGACGAGATGCTGAGCAAGATCGTGCAATTGCAGTTGGGCCGCATTAAAAAGCGCATCGCGGAAAATCACAAGATCCCCTTCGAGTACGGCGATGACGTGGTCAAGCTCATCGTTTCGCGCTGCACCGAACTGGAGTCGGGTGGCCGCATGATCGATGCAATCCTGACCAATACCGTGTTGCCCCGCATCAGCCACGAATACCAGAGCCGACTCGCGAGCGGCAATGCATTAACACGTGTCGAAATCGCCGTCACCAACGGCGAGTTCGACTATCGGTTTGGATAGCAGCATGGCCAGCCGTCGCACCCCCGGAGTTCAAGGCCAATCGGGCCGGCCGACGGAGAACGTGCGAGACGGCACGCAAGGGACTTTTGCCAACTACTCTCCGGCAACGGTTGGCGTGGCCACATCGCCCCTGCTATTGACTGGCCCGGTAGGCGTGACCGCATGGGTGGGCGTGCAAGGCGCCATGTGGTTCTACGGATCGAATCTTGACTGTCTCGGGCGCGCTTACGTACGCGCTTTGGAGTTGAGTCCGGCGGCCATCGTCAAAGAGACAGGGTTCGACGACTTGCCTAAATTGTTCTCGTCCCTGCTGGGTGGATTGCTGCAGATGGCAATCGCGCTGGCGGCGACCGTCGCCCTGGGCGCGGCGATCGGCGCGGTGGTGGGCTTTTTCTTCGGGGGTGCCGGCGCTGTGCCGGGTGCGGCCATTGGCGGCAAAGTGGGACTGGATATCGGTGTGGCACTTCTAACGTGGCTGGGCGTAGCGTTCCTGGTGGTGGCCATCGCTCACGGGTTGGGAGAGTTTGTGGCGCTCATGCGCGAAGCTGTTGTCCGAGCGTGGAATGCGGTGGACAAGTCGGTGACAGCGCGTAATACCGAAGTCGACATGGCGGCACAGCAACTGGCCAAGGCCATGGGAGTATTCGTCCGTTTGATCCTGGAAGGAATTGTTCTTTACTTGACCAAGAATGCAGCGATTTCGTCGGGGCGGCAGGTGGTGGGCAATCCCGTTGTCGTCGAAATGCTCGGGAAAATCCGGGCAAGTCGGATGGGCGAAGGACTCGCGGTATGGGTCGAGCGCAACCTTGCTCAGCTTGTCGACAATCCTCGATTTAATCCTGCTTTGCGGGGGAACAGGGGTGGGGCGAGTCCGGCGGGGAAGGGAGCACAGACGCCTTCGCAAGCGGCCAAGAAAGAGCCTAAAAGCGCCGTGAAAGAAGCGTCTGCGTCGGAGAACGCTCTGCTTGCAAGGAGAAGCACCGCGGAGGATTTCTATAGACGGCAAGGTTTTCCAGAGCATAAGATCAACGAGCACCTAAAAGGCATCGACTTCAACAAG
>JANNFC010000479.1:0-1786 GCA_031379405.1 Betaproteobacteria bacterium
ATAGAGCAATTCCGCCAAGGGCGAATGCTCGAGAGAATTGCTTTACGCGCCACGCAACTATTGCCATGAGGATCGCATCGATGTAGCTCCAAGCATCGAGCCCGAGGATTGGTTTCTGCGCCACCAAGGAAGCGGTGGCGATGGCCGCTGTTACAGCAGAGCTAAATCCCGCCGCGAGTACGCCGTACAGAGTCGCGGCCTTGGCGCTCTCGATGTCATGGATCTTCGGCCAGATCCATCTCAGCGACCACCAGTTCTTCTTTGGCCCAGGTGTATCTACCACGGCGGCTGCCGCACTCGTAGCTGTTGACTGCGGCGTAGTTCGCGGAGGGGCACTAGGTTTCTCAGTCGGCATCCACCCGGTTATTTCCCCGAACTCGGCTTTACAGTACCGGCAAATACGCGCATCGGCCGCGACCTCAGTGCCGCAATTCGGGCAGTACGCCATGTGGTTTATCCGATGCGCTCCATTGCTTCCTGCTGTGCCTTCAAAAGCCGCCCAAGCTCGCGCAGCGCCTGCCTCGTCGCGCCCTTGTAGCCGTTCCTGCTTACCTTAGCCTTTCCTTCTGGCGTTCGTGGCCCGGTTGACCGGTTCCACGGTCGCCATCCGTGGATCAATTCGGCCCGTAAGCGCCGATGCTCTGGTGTCCGAAAGTAGCTCACTTCCCGCCCCTGATAGTTTGCTTTGCTTGGTTTCGAATTCCCGCGCCCGCGACCCCTCGTCTTTCAAGATTCCATTGTTCACCTGTTGAGGCCCGTGAGCAATGTTGGCCTGGCGCACGAAGGCCACGTTTGGCGGGTTCTTGATTACCGCCAGGGTCTCCAGCGTCGCCCGACACTGGCTCTGAGCCTTTAGGCCGAGCCGCAGATACAAGTCGCAGGCTCCTGGGGATTCCCGGGCAAGTAACGCAGCCCGCTGCGCCATAAAGCCGAAGATCGCATCCAAGCTATGCGCCTGGGCTATTAGCATCTCCTCAGCTCGGCCCAGATCGCCGCCACTCACCGCGGCTATCTGCTTGTGAAGCTCCGTGACCACACCGGCGAACCCGTCGCTTCCTCCATTCTTCGCCTTGTCGTAGGCATCGATCGTGCAAGCCGCCTGGTAGGTCGGAAACAAAGGAACCCCCGCCAGTGACTCGGCCTCAAGACCGGCAGCCTTCAGCAGGGCTGGCGCGGTGTTCGGCACCGTCTTTAGCCGCCTAGGCTTCCTCGCCTTAGGCCTTGAGCGCGTTCTTACTCGCCGACCAACCGTCGGCACTCGTGTCTTTTTCGTCATGTCGGTCCGTTCGTCAATGCAGTCCGCGGACGTTCAGTCTGGTAGGTACTGAGCAGACCTTTCCGCTCATGCACCGGTGCCTCCAGGACGCGCTGGGCGTCGCGTAGGAAGGCGCGCCAGCATCGCTCCCATCCACTTGCCAGCGTCCGTCCTGAAGCGTCGTGGCGGCGTCCCAGCCGTTCTCGATCACCATAATCTCTGCGTGCGCCCCCTATAACCCCCTGCGTCATTCGACGCATTGGCGCAGAGGCGCCCTGCGTCGAATCCGCGTCCACTGTATCTATGGGCATTCGACGCATTGGCGCATTCCCTCTTCCGTGAGGACGAACTTCGAGGCCATATGCCGGTTATTGCGTCGATAGCTTTGCTCCTGGATTTGACCTAATTGACGCATTTCCTCGACATGACGCCAGAATCGGCGCGTCTTACCCTTGCCAGCACCCTTCAATGACTCGGAAAATTCCGGCCGCATGGACAGGACCTGGTATGACGTTCGTTGCCCTGTCATGG
>JANNFC010000527.1:0-3784 GCA_031379405.1 Betaproteobacteria bacterium
ACACCAGAAGACACCACCAACAGAAAAATGCTGCTTAAGAAATATTATTTATGCGACAACTAGCTTGACAACGGCCGCACCCGACGCCGGCTGTCTTGTACGTTCTTCTCGACCACCCCCTTCTCCCAACCCGAGGCCACGTTGCAGAAGTCCGGATTAAACAGATAGTGCGCGCACAGTGCCGAGAACCGCGCGTTAACCACCCGACCTTTACCCTTCTTGACCTTATCCACTGCCGTCTTCATGTTGTCGTACGACTGCATGGATGCAGGAGGTAGAGCAACGCAGGAGCAGTTGCCGAGACCCCGCGCCGAGGGACCCCACCTAGCGCCACGAACGCACGGGTGTGCGCATCGAACAACATCTCGTGACTTTGGTTCGGATAAGCGCTCAGAAAAAACGCGCGACTCGCGCATAACTTCAGATGCGCCAGCGGCAACCGACGGACCGTGCCGCCAATCAGCAACTGCTCTTCGCTCCAATCAAACTGGAAGGCTTCACCTAACGCAAACTTCAACGGCACAAAGGCCGTTTTCGATAGCGTCTCACTCGACGCTTGACGATGGCGGCGAAGCCATGCCGTCAATTGCGAATAGCCGCCGGTGTAACCTGCCTCGCGGATCGCTTGAAATAACATCAACGCCGTGCGGCGTTCGCGTTTACGACGATGCTTGTCGGCCGCCAGTGCTTGACGTAACTGGCCTTCAAAGGGTGCCAGTTTTTTGAGCTTCTCAACGCGTTGATACTTCGGCTCACTGCCGTGAGGCTGGCGTAGCCACTTCTTGACCGTGTTGCGCGACACACTCGTGCGTCGAACAATCTCGCTGATCGAGAGACGCTCCCGAAAATACATCCGCCGAATCTTCCCGTACATCACCATGGTGATCATCCTCCATTGCTCCTGAGCAGAAATTGCTCAGGACGGATTCAACACCCTGGTCAGTTTTCAATCGGCAGAATCACCTCTAACTGGTCATTTTTCGGTCGACAGCAACAAGCGGACTCGCGCAGATGGTCGGGTGTACTTCGGGGCGAATGGCGACGGAATGCCTTTGATCAAGCGATACCTGACGGGCGTGCAGGATGGCGTCGTCCCTAGAACTTGGTGGCCAGCAGAAGAAGCGGGCTCAAATCAGTCGGCGAAGCGAGATCATCTTCGTAAACTACTTCCTGAAATCGAGCCGTTTGCCACCCCGAAACCCGAACAGCTTGTATCGCTAGCGCTTCATATCGGAAGCAATCCCGGTGACCTAGTCCTCGACTCCTTCGCCGGCTCCGGTACCACGGGCGCAGTAGCCCACAAGATGGGCCGCCGCTGGATCATGGTCGAGCTGGGCGAGCACTGTCACACGCACATCATTCCGCGCCTGAAGAAAGTCATCGACGGCGAGGACAAGGGCGGCATCACGGAGACCGTTGGCTGGCAGGGCGGAGGAGGCTTCCGTTACTACCGACTCGCGCCCAGTCTGTTACAGCAAGACCGCTGGGGTCAGTGGGTAGTCAACAAAGACTACAACCCTGAGATGTTGGCAGCGGCCATCTGCAAGCTCGAAGGCTTTACCTACGCGCCAAGCGCAGACTTCTACTGGCAGCACGGCCAAAGCACCGAGAGCGATTTCATCTATGTCACAACCCAGAGCCTGAACGCTGAACAGTTGCAGGCGCTGGGCGAAGAGGTGGGGCCAGAGCGGACTTTGCTGGTGTGTTGCGGCGCGTTCCGAGGCGACGCGAACCGTTACCCGAATCTAACCGTCAAGAAGATTCCCAAGATGGTTTTGCAGAAGTGCGAGTGGGGACACGACGACTATAGCCTCAACGTTGAGAATCTACCGCAGGCGCCGAAGCCGGCAAAGGTGATCGCTCCGCAGGGCAGCCTGTTCGACGGCGACGAAGTCTGACATGGCGACCAAGAAAGTGGTGCCGGCGAAACCAGCGCTTTACCGGCGAGTTCGCGAGATTCTGGAGACCGCGCGCGTCAGCATCGCGCGGACGGTCAACACCACACAGGTGATCGCCAACTGGCTGGTCGGGCGCGAGATTGTCGAAGAGGAGCAGCGCGGTCAGCGTCGCGCAGGTTATGGCGCGGCGCTGCTGCACGAGTTAGCAGGCCGCTTGAGGGCAGAATTCGGCGCGGGCTATGGGGTAGATAATCTGGAGCTGTTTCGACGCTTCTACTTGGATTATCCACAACTGTTGCCAGAGGCGATTTACGACGCACCGCGTCGGAAATCCGATGCATCGACGACCGCACTCCAGATTCAACACGTAGGGCATTCTGAATCTTCGCAGCCGGGGCGGCTAAATCCAAACCTTTCATGGACGCACTACCGCAAACTTCTGCGTGTTGACCGCGCAGAAGCACGCACATTCTATGAAGTCGAAGCCGCCCGCAACACGTGGTCAGCGCGTGAATTGGAGCGCCAGGTCGCCAGTCTGCTGTTCGATCGGCTGGCAAAGAGTCGCGATAAGAAGGGGCTGCTGCGTTTGGCAACGCGTGGGCACGAGATCGCGCAACCCCTCGACGTACTTAAGGATCCCCTGGTACTGGAGTTTCTCGATCTGCCTGAATCGCCTAGCCTGGTTGAAAGCAAGCTCGAACAAGCGCTTATCGACAACCTACAGACCTTTTTGCTGGAATTGGGCAAGGGCTTCGCGTTCTTGTCGCGCCAGAAGCGCATCACGCTCGACGGCGATCACTTCTACATCGATCTGGTTTTCTATCACACAGTGCTGAAATGCTATGTGCTCATCGACTTAAAAGTCGGCAAGCTGACGCACGCAGATCTCGGGCAGATTCAGTTCTACGTGAACTATTACGACCGCGAGCGCCGCACGGAAGGCGACAACCCGACTGTGGGTTTGATCCTGTGTCCGGATAAAAACGATGCGGTGGTGAGATATACGTTGGGCGAGCAGCAGGTATCAACTCCATCTCCCGACCGAGCAAGAGCTGCAGCGTGAGTTGCGCCGCGAATGGCGACAGTTGGAGCCGAGGGAGGCCAAGCGGCGTACCGCGACTGCAACGCGTAAGCGACCCTTGCCGGTGGACAAGCCAGGTACCGGGAAGGCGAAGCCCGCCGGGCGAAAGCGTAAAGAGCGATGAGCAGCTCCAAGATCGTCATCATCGAATGGAAAGACAGATCGTGACACGGCAGCTCGTTTGCGTGATCGCCGAGGAGTTGCGGAAGGAAGGCGTGCAGTGAATTTAGACCGCATCGTTCGCTCCGTGGCCGGTCGTCTGAGCCTGCGCGAGCCGCAGGTGGAAAGCCTGCGCAAGCTGGCAGCCGCGCTGGAGGCGGTACCGGCGTTGCGTGACCACCAAGCGCGTTCACCGCAAGAATTGACGGCAATGGTCGAAGCACTCAAGGCCATGTTTCCGCAGTTGTCGGACTTCGAGCGCGATTTCCCGTCGTTGTGCTTCGCGTTGGCCACCGGCGTGGGTAAGACACGGCTAATGGGGGCGTTCATCAGCATCTTGCATGCGGCCTATGGCTACAAGCACTTCTTCGTGCTCGCCCCTAACCTCACGATTTACGACAAACTGATCCGCGATTTCACCCCAAACACGCCGAAGTACGTATTCAAAGGCATCGCCGAGTTCGCTGCCACGCCGCCAGAGGTGATTACCGGTGATACCTACGAGCAACGCGGCGATCTCGTTTCGCAAATGCACGACGCACCGGTGCAGATCAACATCTTCAATATCTCGAAGATCAATACCGAAGTGCGGGGCGGTAAGTCGCCGCGCATCAAGCGCCTGTCGGAGTATCTTGGTCAGAGCTAC
>JANNFC010000565.1:0-2729 GCA_031379405.1 Betaproteobacteria bacterium
GGCCATCTCGCGCTTCGGGGGTCATATCGCCCAATATCTTGGCGATGGACTGCTGGTTTACTTTGGCCACCCGCAAGCCAATGAGGACGACGCACACCGCGCCGTCCGCGCGGGGCTGGGGATCTTGGACGCAATCAAAACCCTCAACATCCGGCTGTCAAACTCGCATTCTGTCCAATTGTCTGTGCGCATTGGTGTCGACACCGGCTTGGTGGTGTTGGGCGAAATCGGCGCGGGGACGCGACGCGAAAACCTAGCACTGGGTGAGACGCCCAACGTGGCTGCCCGATTGCAATCCCTAGCGGCGCCAGATTCACTCGTGGTGAGTGCGGCGACTTATCTTTTGGTCGAAGGCTGGTTTGCATTCGCGGCGCTGGGCGAGCACGCCCTCAAAGGTCTGGGCACGCCGGTGAGGGTGTATCAAGTGCTATCACCAAGTGCTGCCCGCCATCGCCTGGAAACGCGCACCGCCTTAAGCGTTCTGGTTGGGCGCGACCATGAAGTGGCTCTGCTAACGGATCGTTGGGAGCGCGCCTGGGACGGTAGCGGTCAAGTGGTTCTACTGGCAGGCGAACCGGGTATCGGTAAATCGCGCATGGTGCGAGCGTTGGATGAAGTGCTGCAAGGGACTGCGCATCACCGTGTCGAATTACGTTGCTCGCCGCTCTATACACAGACACCACTGTATCCCTTCATGGATCGTTTGCCCTCCCAGTTCGGTTGGGAGTCTGGCGATTCCGCACAGACCGAACTTGCCAAACTAGAAGCCACCTTGACACGATTCGGTTTGTCCTTGGAGGAAAGTTTTCCACTCCTCGCCAGCCTGCTTTCCCGCCCTGCCACGGAACGCTACCCGTTGACACTCATGAGTCCGCAACGGCAACGCCGCAGAACTTTGGAAACACTGTCCGCGCTGCTGCTGGGAATGGCCGCTGATCAGCCAGTGCTGCTGGTAGTCGAAGATCGGCATTGGGCGAACCCAAGCACGCTAGAACTCATCGGCCAGCACATCGAACAGGCGCCCACAGCCCGCGTGCTGATCGTGCTTACGGCTCGTCCTGGATTCCAATCATCTTGGGGCACTCGGTCGTATTTGACTCCGCTCATCATGAACCGCCTCACGCTAAAGCAGACCGAGCATTTCATCATGCAACTCACTCGAGGAAAGGCCTTGCCGCAAGAAGTCTTGCGCCAGATCGTGAGCAAGACCGACGGTGTGCCGCTATTCGTGGAGGAGATTACCAAGGACGTGCTCGAATCCGATCTGCTGCAGGACTGCGGCGAGCGCTACGAGTTAAACGGCCCCCTGCGACCGCTGGCGATACCGGCCACCTTGCAAGACTCACTCATGGCGCGACTCGACCGCCTTTCGGCGGGACGGGAAACGGTGCAGTTGGCCGCTACCGTGGGACGCAATTTTTCTTTCCCGTTGATCAGCGCGTTGTCCAACAAGAACGAAACCACTCTTACGCACGAACTCGATCAACTTGTTAGGGCGGAGCTGCTATTTCAGAAGGGTTTCGGCACACAAGCGACCTACATCTTCAAACACGCATTGATTCAAGACGCCGCATACCAGTCACAGCTAAAGAGTACACGCCAGGAAATTCACCAGCGGGTGGCGAGCACATTGATCCAACGATTCCCCGACGACGCGCGCGCGCGGCCGGAGTATGTTGCGCATCACTACACCGAAGCGGGACTTCCGCTCGAAGCGGCAGACTACTGGCAGCGTGCCGGTCAAATGTCAGCCCACCGATCAGCGTTTCCTGAAGCTATCGCCCATTTCCGGCGAGGACTCGACTGCATCGGGACCATGCCGGATACGACCGAACGCGACCGGATCGAACTCGAACTGCAGTTGTCATTGGGAAACGCCATCGTCCCATTGCGCGGATATTCCGCTCCGGAAGCAGAACACGCATTCTTGCGTGCCACCGAAATAGCTGACAAGAACTCCGATTCTGCAAAGCTCGTCGAATCCTTATGGGGACTCGGTACCGGGTACTGGGTAGGGCAGGAGATCGGAAAAGGCAGGAAAGTCGCCGAGCGATGCCTTGCCATTGCGAGTAACTCGGGCGAAGAAGATCTCCTTTTGGCGACGCATCACATCATGGGATGTACCGCGATGGCGAAGGGAAGTTGTATCGAAGCCCGGCAACACTTTGAAGCGGTATTGGCTTTGTATGGTGATGCTCCGCGCACTACTCTCACATTGCGTTACAGCACGGACCTGAAGGCAAACGCCATGCAGTTCCTCGCGATAGCGCTTTGGTTCCTCGGGTACCCTGAACAAGCGCTGCGGCGCTGCGAGGAACTGGCGAATTTTTGGCCCGATACACCGTTTCTATACAACCGAATTTGGCGATCTGTGGCTCTTGCGCATGTCCTTGCGTTGCTTGAAGAACCCTTCATCGGCGAGGAGCAAATTAATCTGGACATTCGATTGTGCGAAGTGGAGGACTTCTATCTCATGCGCGCGGTGCTTTCAATGTTTCGCGGCGCGAGGCTTGCGCAACGTGGAGACGTCGAGCAAGGGATTGCCGATCTGGAACAAGGTATAGCCGTGCATCGAGCATTGAATATCGGGTTCTGTTTGCCCGTGTTCCTTTCGCTCCTCGCTAGCGCTTACTTGTCAGTTAAGCGATGCGCCGAAGGACAGGTCGCAATCGTCGATGGATTTGCTGCGTCGCAGAAAAATGGCGAACAACCGGCCGACGCTGAACTTC
>JANNFC010000568.1:0-18830 GCA_031379405.1 Betaproteobacteria bacterium
TGGGGCAGTAAGACCTACTACCGCCAATTGCGCCTCGATGCGCTCAGTGCCGATTCGGCGGAGGATCTGCTGCAGCATCTGTTAGGCACTAAGACGGGCATGCAGCCGCTGAAGCAACGCTTGATTGAGCGCACCGAAGGCAACCCGTTCTTCTTGGAGGAGAGCGTTCGCACGTTGATGGAGATGGGAATACTCGAGGGAGACAAAGGCGCGCTCAGCCTCGCCAAGCCAATCGAGAGCATCGAGGTACCGGCCACCGTGCAGGCTATTCTCGCCGCGCGTATCGACCGATTACTACCTGAGGACAAGCGACTACTGCAAACCGCCTCCGCCGTCGGCAAGGCTCTGATGGGATTACCCGGTCCGCCCACGCAGCCACCAATGGGTGAATACGATCTCGACGGCGAAGCTCGGACAATACATTGGTATCGAGCAAGAACATCAGGTGAGATCGGCTGGCTTGAAGATACCTTCGCCCATGCGAGGCGGGTCAAACTCGACGTCCTCGGCGCCAGGTTGGTACAAGAGATCGCGTATTGTTGGACTTCGACCCAACAACTTGCGATAGGCATCGTGCCGCAGGAGTACGTATCACGACAGCATCGAACGCATTCTTCACCGCAGGTGACGCGAGCGCTTGCGGTGAAGGGGCGATGTCACCCGAGGCTCACCCCCAACGCCTTCCCGATTGAATAAGTAAGTGCCCCGGCCGCGCCGCCGATAAGCATCATCCGCAGCCCACCCCTTAGCGCTCCTCGTCCGGTGAACAGGCTCAGGGTCGAACCGACCCCGAACAGACTTGCGGCGCTCAGGCCGACGGTCCAAGCCAGTGGACTATCCAACCGCAGAACGAAGGGCAACAACGGCACGGCCGCACCAAATCCAAATGAGGCGAAGGATGACAAAGCCGCTCCCCACGGGGAACCTAGCTCATCGGGATTGAGGCCCAATTCCTCGCGCGCCAGTGCATCCAAGCCCCGCTCGGGATCGGCAACCATGGAGTCCGCAAGACGTTTGGCATCGTCTCGTCCCAATCCACGCGCTTCGTAAATGAGAGCGAGTTCCGAGGCCTCCTCTTCCGGGTATTCCGCTAGTTCGTCGCGTTCCAGAGCGATCTGATACTCGTACATCTCGCGCTGGGAGCGCACGGAGATGTACTCACCCGCCCCCATGGAGAATGCGCCGGCGAGCAGACCGGCCACGCCGGAGAGCAGGATCAAGCTAGGCTGAGCAGTGGCGCCGGCGACACCTAGGATGAGGCTGGCGTTGGAAACCAAACCATCGTTTACGCCGAAGACCGCTGCGCGAAGGTTCCCGCCACCTGACAAGCCGCGGTGACGCTTTTCCATTCCCGTGGTGGGATCCGGGGCAACGTGACCCAAGTTTGTTCCGGTATAGACGGACATGCCGCGCACTTTCATGGCGGCCAGTACGGTCCGCATGGCCTTTGGGCCGTGACGACGAGTCAGGCTGGCCACGATACGGGTGCGCACACTGGGCACAAATTCGGATGGCACGGGATGGCCGGCCGTTGCCGCGCGCTTTGCCCAATGCTGCGATTGCTCGAGGGCCTCGCGGCCCAACTCACTAAATAGCCGTTGGCGAGGGGTGCCGGTTTCAATCTCCGCGAGTACGCGGTAGAGGTAGGCGGAGCTTTGTTCTTCTCGCCAGCTGTGGATTTCTTGCATGCTTGTCGTCGGAGATGTTCGGGGGGTGGGGGGCTTTACGGAAAAATGCAATAGGCCCAGCTATGCTACCTTCGCTTGGAACTATTCGTGAAGAACTATGCCGCTCGCTACGCTTGAATCTATTTGCCTCGCCTATGGCCACGTGCCGCTGTTGGACCATGCCGATCTCATCCTCGATAGTGGGGAAAGGGTTGGCCTCATCGGGCGCAATGGCACGGGGAAAAGTAGTCTGCTGAGAATCCTGGCCGGGCAAATCCATGCCGACGACGGTGTGGTCTGGCACAAGCCCGGGCTACGCCTGGCCTACGTCGCGCAGGAGCCCCTTCTGGATCCGTCGCATACGGTGTTCGAATCCGCGCTACAGGGGCTGGGGCCGGTTAAGCAACTACTCATCGACTACGATCAGGTTACCCACGCCGTGGAGAAGGATCACAGCGAGGCGTTGATGCATCGACTCACACACCTATCGAGCGAGTTGGATGCGCAAGCTGCCTGGAGCTTCAAGTCCCGCGTGGAGACAGTGCTGTCGCGCCTGCAATTGAACCCCGAGGCACAGGTCGGCACGCTCTCGGGCGGCCAAAAGAAGCGTTTGGCGCTGGCCCAAGCCATGGTGAGCGAACCCGAAGTCTTGCTGTTGGACGAACCCACCAACCATCTGGATATCACATCCATCGAGTGGCTGGAATCGCTGCTAATAGAATTCACCGGCGCGCTGTTGCTGATTACCCACGATCGCCGGTTTTTGGATCGAGTGGTCACCCGTATCATCGAGCTGGATCGCGGACGACTCAATGCCTATCCCGGAAACTTCTCGGAGTATCAAACACGCAAGGCAGCGCAACTCGCCGACGAAGCAGTACGCCATGAGAAGTTCGACAAACTGTTGGCGCAGGAAGAAGTGTGGATTCGGCGCGGGATAGAGGCACGCCGCACGCGCGATGTGGGGCGCATTCGGCGACTCGAGGCGCTACGGCTCGAACGCGCGGCACGGCGCGAACGAACCGGCACCGCGAAGCTTGGTGTTGACGCTGGTGAGCGCTCCGGAAAGCTGGTGGCGGAGTTCACGGACGTCAGCAAATCCTTTGGCGACAAGGTCGTGGTGAAGAATTTCTCCTGCCGCATTCAACGCGACGATCACATCGGGTTCATTGGCCCCAATGGTGCGGGCAAGACGACTTTGCTCAAACTCATTCTAGGCGAGTTGCAGCCGGACGCGGGCAAGATTCGGTTGGGCACGAAGCTGTCCGTCGCCTACTACGATCAGTTCCGCAATCAGCTCGACGAAGAAGCCACCGTTCTGGATACCGTGGCACAGGGTTCGGATTTCGTTGAGATTGAAGGCCGGCGAAAGCACGTGATGAGTTACTTGGGCGAGTTTCTTTTCCCGCCACAACGCGTACGCTCGCCAGTCAAATCCCTCAGTGGCGGCGAACGCAATCGCCTCTTGCTTGCCCGCCTTTTTACCAAGCCGGCGAACTTGCTGGTGTTGGACGAGCCCACCAACGATCTCGATATCGAAACGCTGGAATTGTTGGAATCCCTGCTGCAAGAATTCGAAGGCACGGTGTTTCTGGTAAGCCACGACCGCGCCTTTCTGGATAACGTCGTGACGCAAGTCATCGCTTATGATGGGCCGGGACAATGGCTGGAAAATCCCGGCGGCTACGACGAATGGATGAGAGTGGTCAATGCACGCGCGGCACGCACCTCTGAGCAACCGGTCACGACACCGAAGACTGCCGTCGGCGCACGCGCCGCTCGACCGCAGAAGCTAAGCTTCAAGGAAACTCAGGAGTTGAGTACGCTTCCTGAGGAGATTGAATCGCTCGAAAAGGAGCAAGCCGAACTCGGCCGAAAACTATCGGATACTGATTTCTATAGATTCGACCCCGAACAAGTCAAGCAGGCCAATGCGCGCTTCGCCGAGATCGAAGAATTGCTGTCGAAAGCTTTGGAACGCTGGACCAAATTGGAGGCAAAGATTCGGTGAGCCCGTTGTCGCCGAGAACCGTTGCGGCCCATAATCGAATCAGGCTCCATCTCGTTTGGAAGTACTCGTCGACTTCGACTACTATGGCGTGGTACATCAACTCATCATTTAACGGGAAGGCACATGAACAAAGAGCTATTCGAGAAGGGATTGAAGGTTCGCCGCGAGGTGCTGGGCAAGGAATACGTCGACAAATCCATCGCCACCGCAACGGACTTCAATCGCCCTATGCAGGAACTCGTCACGGAATACTGCTGGGGCGAGGTGTGGAATCGACCGGGCCTGTCGCGTCGGGAGCGTTCTATGCTGAACCTAGCCATGTTGACGGCGCTCAACCGTCCGCATGAGATCAAGATGCATGTTGCCGGGGCGCTTAACAATGGACTGACGCCCGATGATATCCGCGAGGTGTTACTGCAAACCGCGATATATTGCGGAGTGCCCGCAGCGATTGACAGCTTCCGGATTGCCAAGGAGGTATTCAGCGAGAAGGGGATTGTGGCGTAACGGGGTTTTCAGCGGTCCCCCATGCCACCGTCCGCTCCCCTCACCCCGACCACCCACCCCGCGTCACGAAAGCGGCAACATCACCACCGCCTTGTACGCCGGCCGCTGGGCAAGGGCATCGAACCAACGCCTGACGTTGGGAAATTCCGGCCGCTCGATGTCGAGGGCGAACCAGCGCCAGATCGCGCAACCCATGGGGATATCGCCCATGGTGAATTGATCGCCCGCCACAAATGCGCGATGCTTCAATAGCGCATCGAGGTAGCCGAGTATCTCGATGGTATTCAAATGCGAATCTTCCATCGCTTTGGGATCGCGCTTATCCACCGGCGTGCGAACGAGATTCCAAAACAGCGGTCGGAAGGCTGGCCAAAAAGTGGTGTTCTGCCAGTCCATCCACATGTCCGCCTCGGCCCGCACTTTTAGATCTTCGGGCCACAGATTTCCGGCGCTGTGCTTGGCCGCGAAGTAACGCACGATGGCATTGGATTCCCACATCACGAAGGCGCCGTCTTCGAGGGTCGGTACCAGACCGTTCGGATTGAGCGCCCGATACTGCGGCGTATTGACTAGGCCGAAGGCGCCACCGGCATCCAGGCGCCGATAGGAAAGTTTGAGTTCCTCGCAGCACCACAATGGTTTCTGGACATTGACGGAATTGTCGCGTCCCCAAATCTTCAACATGAGCATCTCCTATCCGCCCGAGCGCATGCGATCGAGAGTGGCGTCGATCAATTTGCGGGATATGCTGATCGGGTTGGGCAAAGTTGGCAGGTGATCCAAGGTAAACCAGGCGGCCGCTTCGATCTCCGAGGGATCGGGATGAATCTCTCCTGCGGCGTAATCGCAATCGAATGCGATCATCAAGGAATGCGGAAAGGGCCACGGTTGGCTGGCGAAGTAGCGCAGGTTGGTGACTTCGATGCCCACTTCTTCTTTGACTTCGCGATGCAGGCAGTGCTCCAGGCTTTCCCCCGGTTCGACGAAACCGGCCAACGCGCTATACATCCCAGGCGTGAAGTGCGGTGAGCGAGCAAGGAGGAGTTCGTCACCGCGCCGAACCAGCGCCATGACCGCCGGTGCGATACGCGGGTAGTGCGTCTGTTCGCAGCTCGGGCACATGCGCGCACGTTCTCCGACTTTGATCACCGTGGGCGTGCCGCATCGACCGCAGAATTGATGGCTGCGATCCCAATCCATGATCTGCACGGCGCGTCCGGCGATGGCGAAGTGATGATCGTCCAAGATACCAAACAAGCTGCGCAGCCCGGCCCAGTGCAGTCCATCGGGCACAGGACACTGCGCATCGCACTCGGCGGAAAAGCAATGTAGTTCACCCAGGCGACCAAGGTATTGGTGGCGCAGTGGCTTCAGACCGATCTCCGCGAGATCGCGCACCCGTGGAACTTCGGCGCGAATCTCCTCTTTGCGCACCAGCAGTTGGTTGCCTTGGAAGGCAAACCACAGTACCGACTCGATGGTCACATCGCCCGGTGCGACCATGGGTAGAAATATCTCGGACACGCTCACCACCTCACACTAGCGTTTCGGCATGTACAAATCGGTGATGCTGCCTTCTGCAATCTCCGCCGCGAAGAAAATCGTTTCCGACAAAGTGGGGTGCGGATGAATGGTGAGGCCGATGTCGCTCGCGTCCGCGCCCATCTCCAGCGCCAGCACGGTTTCCGAGATGAGTTCGCCGGCGTTGGGTCCGACGATGGCCGCTCCCAGGATACGCTTGGTATTCTTGTCGAAGAGCAGCTTGGTCATGCCCTCGTCGCGTCCCGTGGTCAGTGCGCGACCGCTCGCCGCCCAGGGGAACGTGGCCTTTTCGTATTCGATGCCTTGCGCCTTTGCGGCGGTTTCGGTCAGACCCATCCACGCCACCTCCGGATCGGTGTAGGCAACCGAGGGAATGGTGCGCGCATCAAATGCTGCCTTGTGGCCCGCGATGACTTCCGCCGCGGTTTTACCCTCGTGCGAGGCTTTGTGCGCCAACATGGGATCACCAACGATGTCGCCGATGGCGAATATATGCGATACGTTAGTGCGCAACTGCTTGTCAACGGGAATGAATCCTCGGTCTGTCACACTTACACCCGCCGCTTCCGCGTTAATGGTTTTGCCATTGGGTTTGCGCCCCACGGAAAGCAGCACGCGGTCGTAGATCTGCGGCACCGGTGCGCCGTCACCTTCAAAAGTGGCGCGAATGCCTTCCTTCAATGGCTCGAGTTTCGTGACCTTGGTTTTCAGCAGGATGGCTTCGTAGCGTTTAGCCACGCGATTGTGCAGCGGCTTGATAATGTCGCGGTCGGCTCCGGGAACAAGTCCGTCGAGCAATTCCACCACCGTTACTTTGGAACCGAGAGAGTGATAGACCGTGGCCATCTCCAACCCGATGATGCCGCCGCCGATCACGAGCAATCGCTTCGGTGTGTCCTTAAGCGCCAAAGCACCGGTGGAATCCATCAAGCGCTCATCATCGTAGGGAAAGCCGGGTACACGCGCGGGTTCGGAACCTGCGGCAATGATGGCATTGTCGAAGGAGATCGTCTTCTTGCCTTGCGCCGTTTCGACCTCCAAGAGATGCGATGACCCAAATCGACCGACACCTTGTACGACTTGTACCTTGCGTTGCTTAGCAAGCCCCGCCAGCCCTTTCGTTAAGCGCCCCACGATGTTCTCCTTCCATCCGCGCAGGGCGTTCAGGTCGATGTTCGGCGCACCAAACTTTACGCCGAAGTGCGACATCTCTTCCGCTTCGGCAATGACGCGCGCGGAGTGCAGCAATGCTTTCGATGGAATGCACCCCACGTTCAGGCAAACACCGCCCAGCGATGGCCAACGCTCGACCAGGACCACTTGTTTTCCCAAATCCGCCGCACGAAAAGCCGCCGTGTAGCCTCCGGGGCCCGCACCCAGTACGAGCACTTGGGCATGAATCTCCCCCTTCGCTGCGCTGGAAGCGGGCGGCGCAGCAACTTCGGCATTTGATTCCAGCAAAAGAATCAAACTGCCTTGCGCCAATTTATCACCCACCTTGATCTTGATTTCCTTGACCACTCCGGCGGCGGGAGAGGGCACATCCATCGTAGCTTTATCAGACTCGAGCGTGATCAGCGAGTCTTCCGCATTGACCTGGTCACCCGGCTTGACGAACACTTCGATCACGGGAATATCCTTGAAGTCCCCGATATCCGGGACCTTAACTTCGACGATGTTGCTCATGTGTAGGGATTGAGAGAGTGAAAGGTATAGAGTTAGTTGCCCTTGGGTAGTCTTACTCTCGTACGTGCCCGTCGCCGAGCACGATGTACTTCTGGGAGGTCAATCCTTCCAGACCGACGGGGCCGCGTGCGTGCAACTTATCGGTGGAGATACCGATTTCAGCGCCAAGTCCGTACTCGAAGCCATCGGCGAAACGCGTAGAGGCGTTGACCATGACCGAACTCGAATCCACCTCACGCAAGAATCGGCGTGCGCGTGTGAAGTCCTCTGTGACGACACAATCCGTGTGAGCCGAGCCGTACAAAGTAATGTGATCCATGGCCTGGTCGAGGTCTCGCACCACTCGAATCGATAGAATGGGGGCGAGGTACTCCGTGTACCAATCTTCCTCGGTGGCCGGCGTCATCTGCGACACGATGGCGCGCGCTGCTTCGTCTCCACGCAACTCCACACCTTTGTCCAGATAAATCTTGCACAAGGACGGCAATACCTGCGCGGCGATATCCTGATGCACCAGCAAGGTTTCCATGGTGTTGCAGGTGCCGTAGCGCTGAGTCTTGGCGTTGTCGGCGATACGAATGGCTTTGTCTACGTCGGCGCGATCGTCGATGTAAACATGACAGATTCCGTCGAGGTGCTTCAACACGGGAATCTTGGATTCGGCCGACACACGCTCGATCAGCCCCTTGCCCCCGCGCGGAACTACGATATCGACGTAATCCTTCATGGTAAGCAGTTCACCCACGGCGGCGCGATCCGTTACTTCGATGACCTGTACAGCGCTTTCGGGCAAGCCGGCGCCCCTCAGCCCTTCCTGCACGCAGGCGGCGATGGCCTGGTTCGCGTGAATCGCTTCGGAGCCGCCGCGCAAAATTGCCGCGTTCCCTGACTTCAAACATAGTCCCGCCGCGTCCGCTGTTACGTTAGGACGCGCTTCGTAAATGATGGCCACTACGCCTAAAGGCACACGCATCTTGCCTACTTGAATACCCGTGGGACGATACTTGAGATCGGTGATCTCGCCGATGGGATCGGGCAGCTGCGCGATCTGACGCAGACCTTCCGCCATCGAGGCCACCGACTTCTCGGTCAACGTCAAGCGATCTATCATTGCGGAATCGAGGCCACGCTTACGTGCGCCGTCGACGTCTTGCTTGTTAGCAGCCAGCAATTTGTCCGCGTCGCGCTCGATGGCGCTCGCCATGGCAAGCAGTGCCTCGTTTTTCGCGCGGGTCTCGGCACGCGCCATGGCACGCGAAGCTTTTCTCGCTTCGCGTCCGACTCGGTGCATGTAGGTTTGGATGTCCATCGTAAGTTCCAGGGAAGTTGCCGAGATCGATTAGGGCAGGTATTTTAGCGCCATCCAACTGGCGGAAAATCTTTGTGCCGGCGCAAGCTTGCGGGTTGCGTCTACCGGGGCACGGCAGTTTGCATCTACCCTACGGGATATGGCGGCGTTCTGGAGAGGGTGGACGCTGCATCAAGCGCAGACCCAGATCCGTCATG
This sequence comes from Betaproteobacteria bacterium, assembly GCA_031379405.1. Lineage (GTDB taxonomy): Bacteria > Pseudomonadota > Gammaproteobacteria > Burkholderiales > SHXO01 > SHXO01. Next base: position 8,920 of record JANNFC010000568.1, read on the forward strand.
GCGTCCCAAGGATTGTGATGGTCCAAACCCTTCAACATGCGGTCGGCACGGGCGGCACGCAGCAAGCAACGGTCGAGTTCGTGGGGCTTGAGCCTGCGCAACGCGTTGGGAAGCAAACGTGCGCGCGCACCCCACACCCTGGAGTCGCGCATGGCTTGGGCGATGGGTTTGCCTTCGCCCACCAGTTCGGTTACTCGTTTGAGCGCGCGAATTTCTTCGACGATAGCCCACAGAACAAGCGATCCCGCGGTGCCTTCGTTACGCAAACCATCCATGACGCGCACGAAGCGCTGTTTATCGGCGCCCAGTATCGCTTCGCCCACTTGGAACACGTCGAATCGAGCAACGTCGACGACCGCGTCCCTGACCGCGTCCAGTTCGAGCTTGCCCGAGGGAAAAAGCAATCCGAGTTTGAGCACTTCCTGATACGCGGCGAGGAGATTGCCTTGTACGCGATCGATGAGAAAATTCAGGGTCTGATCGTCCGCCTCTTGCCCTTGCCGCTTTAGGCGCTGGCGCAACCATGGGCCAAGGCGGTCTATGGTAACGGGATCAGCGCTCACCATTACCCCTTTGCCTTCCAGCGCGCTAAACCAAGCGCTTGCCTGGGTTTGGCGATCCAGTTTGGGCAACGTGATCAAAGTCAGCACATCGGGCGGCAAACGTTCCACGTAGCGCTGCAACATCTGCGAACCTTCGATACCGGGCTTTCCTGATGGAATACGCAGATCGATCATGCGCTGTGTGGAGAATAGGGACAGACTTTGTCCCGCCTCCAGCAGTCTTGACCACTCGAAGCCGGTCTCGGCGATGAAGGTTTCGCGCTCGGAATAGCCGGCGCGACTCGCATGCGAACGAATCAGATCCGCCGCTTCGATTGCCAGGAGCGTCTCGTCGCCGGTAATGACGTAGAGGCTCTTCAACCCGCGTGTCAGCAGCGGCTCGAGTTGTTCCGCTTCCACCCTCATGCGTTCATCTTGTCGAGCAGCGCCTGGATCTTTTCCGGATCCTCGGCTTTGAGCATGCGATTGGCGAGGTTAGTGACTTCGGCCAAGTCCGTCTTCAACACTTGTTGCTTCACCTCCAGCAAGTGTGCCGGGTGCATGGAAAACTGGCGCAACCCGAACCCCAGCAACGCGCGCGTGAGCCTGACGTCGCCCGCCATTTCACCGCATACGGCCACCGGTTTGTCGAGTTTGTTGGCAGTACGAATGACGCTCGCCAGCAAGCTAACGATAGCCGGATGCAAGGGATCGTAGAGATAGGCCACTTCGTCGTCGGTGCGGTCGATGGCCAGGGTGTACTGGATCAGATCGTTAGTGCCGATGGATAAAAAGTCGAGCTTGCGTGCGAACATTGGCAGCGCGAGGGCGGTGGCAGGCACTTCGACCATGCCTCCGATTGCTACCGCCTTATCGTAAGGAATGCCGTGGACGTCCAGGCTCTTTTTCGCTTCGTCGATCAGATGCAGCGTCTGATTCAGCTCGTAGATCGTGGACAGCATGGGTATGAGAATCTTGATCTCGCCATAGTGGGAGGCCCGCAGAATGGCACGCAATTGGGTATGAAACATCTGCGGCTCAGCCAGACAGAAGCGGATGGCGCGCAGCCCCAGCGCCGGGTTGGGCGCCACTCTTTCGGCGTTGTTCAACGTCTTATCCGCACCCAGATCCAGTGTGCGCACCGTGACGGGGCGACCGCCCATCTCGAATGCGACTTTACGGTAGGCCTCGAATTGCTCCTCCTCGTCCGGCAGCCGGTCGCGATTGAGGAATAGGAACTCACTGCGGAATAATCCGATGCCAGCGGCGTGATTCTCCTTGGCCTGATAGACATCGTCAGGCAGCTCGATGTTGGCGTGCAACTCGATACGGGTGCCGTCGTAGGTGGCCGCCCGCGTGGTCTTGAGGCGATTGAGTTTCTGTCGTTCGAGTTCCCATTGTTCTCGACGCAACTCATATTCCTGCAGAACATTGTCGTCAGGATCGACGATCATCACGCCATTGATACCGTCCACGATAAGCAGTTCGTTCTCGCGAATCAACTGCCGTGCGTGATGCAGCGCGACGATGGAGGGAATATTCAAGCTGTGCGCAAGAATGGCGGTGTGCGAAGTGATGCCACCGACGTCAGTCACGAAACTCAGATAACGGTGTTTCTTGAACACGATGACGTCGGCGGGACTCAGATCGTGCGCCACCAGGATGCTGGCGCCTTCGTCACGCGCCTGCGGAATATTGCGCGTTTGCCCAGTGAGGATTTTGAGCACTCGTTCCACCACTTGCACGACGTCGTTTTGCCGCTCGCGCAGATACTCGTCCTCGATGCGTTCGAACTGATCGATCAGTTGTTCAGCCTGCTGCGATAGCGCCCACTCAGCGTTGCAGCGCTGCGATTCGATCAGTTGCTTGGGGACTTCCGACAACGTCACGTCGCTCAGGATCATCAGATGCAGGTTGAGGAAGCCTTCGAACTCAGGCGGCGAGTTGGCGGGGATGTGTTCGGCCAGTGCGGTCAACTCGTCACGTGCGGCCTGAATCGCGGCATCGAATCTGGCCTGCTCCTGCACGACTTCTTCCGGCGCGACGGTGTAGTGCACCACCTCCAATTCGGCATGCGAGAGCAGGTGCGCCCGCCCGATGGCGATCCCAGACGAGACGCCTATGCCGTGGAGAGTGAAGCTCATGGGCTACTCCGCCTCATCGAACCGCCCTTGTATCAACTTTACCAGCGCCTCCATGGCGGTCTCCTCATCCGTACCGCTGGTTTCCAGGTTGACAGTGGAGCCCTTCGCCGCGGCCAGCATCATCACCCCCATGATGCTTTTGGCATTCACCTTTCTCCCGTTTCTGGCGATCCACACTTCGCATTGGAACTGGCCGGCGAGTTGGGTGAGTTTGGCCGATGCGCGCGCGTGAAGTCCCAGTTTGTTGGTGATCTCGATAGCGCGTTGTTGCATTCTAGTGACCCGTCGCGGATAGCAGTTGAACGCCGTCGGCACCGCCCACCAAGGCCTTCTGCACGAGGTTCGGTAGCGGTTCTTTGCGGTAAGTAATCGCTCTTAATAGCATTGGCAAATTAACCCCGGAGACGCCTTCCACATATCCCGGTCGCAGCACACGACTGGCCACGTTACAGGGCGTGGCCCCGAGGATATCGCTCATCACCAGCACCCCGTCTCCCTCATCCACTTGCGTGATCAGACGGTTGGCGCGAACCAAGAGGTCCGTTGGATCCTCTTGCGGGTCAATGTTCAGTGGCTCGACATTGGGAGGCCGGGCGCCGAATACGTGCGCCGCGCAATCGATGAGGCTTTCGCCGAGCCTGCCGTGAGCGACGATGAGAATTCCGACCATGTTGAGATCCCCGCTTGACGCTAAAGTAACGACTTTTCCACGGCATCGATCATCATGGCCGCCACGCTGAAGCCAGTTTGATCATGGATCTCGCGCATGCAGGTGGGGCTGGTGACGTTGATTTCGGTGAGGTACTCGCCGATAACGTCCAGGCCCACCAACATAAGTCCCTCGTCCTTGATCATTGCGCCTACGGTTTGCGCGATCGCGCGATCGCGCTCGGACAGCGGTTGTGCCACTCCACGCCCCCCGGCCGCCAGGTTTCCGCGGGTTTCTCCCGCCTTGGGGATGCGCGCCAGGGCGTATGGCGCTGGTTCACCGTCGATGACGAGAACGCGCTTGTCGCCCTGGACGATCTCTGAGATGTAGCGCTGCGCCATGACCGTGCGTGTGCCGAACTCGGTGAGGGTTTCGATGATGACACCGATGTTGGGATCGTTGCGATTCATACGAAAAACCGATGCGCCGCCCATGCCGTCCAAGGGTTTTAGCACGATATCACCTTGCTCCTTGAGGAAAGCTCGAATCTCGTCGTCGAGGCGAGTGACGAGCGTGGGCGCGGTGAATTGGGGAAAGCGGGTAATCGAGAACTTCTCGTTATAGTCGCGAAGCGCACGCGGCCGATTGAACACGCGGGCGCCTTGCCGCTCGGCCAATTCCAGCAAGTACGTGCTGTACACATACTCCATGTCGAAGGGCGGATCTTTGCGCATGAGCACGGCGTCGAAATGATTGAGTTCGACCTCACGCACTGCCTGGGCGCGATACCAGTCGGTGTTGCCGCCGGTGAGCGCGATGGGCGTCGCCCGGGCCAAGACTCTCCCAGCGCGGCAGAAAACGTCCTCCTGCATGGCGGTGAAAAGCGCATGCTTGCGCGCCACGGCCTCTTCCATCATGGCGAAGGACGAGTCCTTGTAGATTTTGACGGTTTCTAAGGGATCGAGGATGAAGAGAAGGTTCATCAAAGGAGTTTCATCAAGCCGCCGCGCGTCGGGGAACCTGCATGGTGCCGTCCTCATAGCTTTGCGCCAATTCTTCGATTTCGATGGAAGCAGCCAGCAACGCCAGACGCGCGACGACTCCGTAGACATAGAAGCGATTTTCCATGCAATCCGGATTGGCGCTGGGATCGGGCATCAGGCAGGCGGTCTCGAAGGGCAGCGGCACGAATTGCATGCCGGGTGCGTTCAAGTTCTCGTCGATTCCCCGGCCGGTGTGCACGCGGTAGAAACCACCCACTACGAACTGGTCGATCATATAGATCACCGGCTCGGCCACCGCTTCGTTGACGTTCTCGAAGGTGTAAACGCCTTCTTGTACCATCACCTCGGAGACGGCAAGCCCTTCCTTCACCACGGCCATCTTGTTGCGTTCTTTGCGATTGAGGTCCTTGACCTCCGCAGGGTCCTTCACCGACATGATGCCCATGCCATAAGTGCCGGCGTCGGCCTTGACGATGACGAAGGGTTCGCGGTCGATGCCATGCTCTTTGTATTTGGTGCGGATGCGACCCAGGATAGTGCTCACATGACCGGTAAGGCACTCCTCGCCGGTACGTTCATGGAAATTGATTTCCCCGCAGGTGGCAAAATACGGATCGAGCGTCCACGGGTCGATACCGATCAACTGAGCGAATTCCTTCGCCACTCGGTTATAGGCGGCGAAGTGGTGAGACTTGCGCCGCGTCGCCCATCCGGCGTAGATGGGGGGAATGACCTGTTGCTCCAAATTCTCCAGGATCTCCGGCACGCCTCCGGAAAGGTCGTTGTTCAACAGCACCACGCACGGATCGAAATCCGCCAGGCCGAGCCGATTACCTCGTCGCACCAAGGGTTCCAGTGTGAGCTTGGCACCATTGGGCAAGTCGACGTCCGTGGCCGATTTGATCTCGGGGATAAGCGTCCCGACGCGCACTTTCATCCCGGCCATGCGCAGCATGGTCCGAATCTGCACCACGTTTTGCAGATAGAACGTGTTGCGGGTGTGGTTCTCGGGAATAAGTAACACGCCCTTGGCTTCGGGACAGAGCTTCTGTACCGAAGTCATCAGCGCCTGCACACATAGAGGCAGAAACTCGGGCTTGAGGTTATTGAACCCACCCGGGAACAGGTTGGTATCCACCGGCGCCAGCTTGAATCCGCTATTGCGCAAATCCACCGAGGCGTAGAAGGGTGCCGTGTGATCCTGCCACTGCGTGCGAAACCAATGCTCGATGGCCTGGTGGTTCTGCACGATCTGGGATTCAAGCTTGATTAGCGGTCCGGTCATGCCGGAGTGGATATGTACTGCGTTCATTGGGTTGTGCCTTGACTAGTGATCCTTTGAATTTTAGTCGCTTTCCTCCAAGGCAGGCGTCCGGCGCAACAAACACTTGTTCGAAGCCAACAAGATTGACTAGACTTGCGCGCTTTCGTCATTGTTCAAAGGCACCACCCATGCAGTCCGATATCGAGATCGCGCAACAAGCCAAACCACAACGCATCATTCAACTCGCGCAAGCGCGGCTGGGAATTCCCGCCGACGCGTTGCAGCCCTATGGCCACTATAAGGCCAAGATCTCGCTGGATTACCTGGACTCCCTGGCGGGGTTACCTAGCGGCAAGCTGATTCTGGTCACCGCCATCAATCCCACGCCAGCGGGCGAAGGCAAGACCACCACCACTGTAGGGTTGGGGGACGCGCTCAATCGGATTGGCAAGAAGGCTATCGTGTGTCTTCGGGAGCCGAGTCTGGGTCCCGTTTTCGGCATGAAGGGCGGGGCGGCGGGCGGGGGCTACGCGCAAGTGATTCCGATGGAGGACATCAACCTTCATTTCACCGGTGATTTCAGCGCCATCGCGCTAGCCAACAACCTTTTGGCCGCCATGATCGACAATCATATCCATCACGGCAATGAGCTAGCGTTCGACGTACGCCGCATCGCATGGCGGCGGGTAATGGATATGAACGATCGCGCACTGCGCGACATCACGGTCTCGCTGGGAGGCCCAGCCAACGGATACCCACGGCAGGATGGCTTCGACATCGTCGTGGCCTCCGAGGTGATGGCCATTTTCTGCCTGGCAACCTCCCTTAAGGATTTGAAGCAGCGCCTGGGCAATATCGTTGTGGGCTATACGCGCGAACAAAATCCCATCCGTGCACGCGATCTAAGGGCAGACGGAGCAATGACGGTGTTGCTCAAGGATGCCTTGCAACCGAACCTGGTGCAAACACTGGAGGGCACTCCCGCCATCATTCACGGCGGGCCGTTCGCTAATATCGCACACGGCTGCAACTCGGTGATCGCCACGCAATCCGGGCTGAAATTGGCGGACTATGTGGTGACGGAAGCAGGCTTCGGTGCCGACTTGGGCGCGGAGAAGTTTATTGACATCAAGTGCAGAAAGACGGGACTGAAACCCGCCATGGTGGTGATCGTCGCGACGTTGCGCGCGCTCAAGTATCACGGCGGAGCGGATCTCAAAACCGTGAGCCAGGAGAATCTGACAGCTCTAGAAAAAGGGATCGCCAATGTGGAGCGCCACGTGCGCAATATCAGAGAACATTTCGGTTTGCCTTGTGTGGTGAGTGTGAATCACTTCACGCACGATACACAGGCGGAGATCGAGTTGCTTCAGCGCAAGCTGATGCCGCTCGAGGTTCCTGTCGTGGTGGCAAGACACTGGGCCGAAGGCGGAGAAGGCGCGCGCAATTTGGCGGAGGTTGTAGTGGAGCAGATCCGCACCGCGAAAAACGACTTCAAATTCGCCTATAGCGATGAGCAGCCGCTATGGGAAAAGATGAAGGCGCTCGCCACCAAGATCTACGGTGCGGCCGACATCTCCGCGGACACCAAGGTACGCAATCAGATCGCCAAACTACAAGAAGTTGGCTACGGCCGCTATCCGGTGTGTGTTGCGAAAACACAGTACTCGTTCTCCGCCGACGCCAGCTTGCGTGGCGCGCCCTTGGGTCACACGGTCAATATTCGCGAAGTGCGATTGAGTGCCGGCGCGGAATTCGTCGTGATGATTTGCGGGGATATCATGACCATGCCGGGACTGCCTAAAGTCCCGGCGGCCGTCAAAATAGATGTGGACGAGCACGGCAAGGTAGTGGGGCTGTTTTAGGTCGCATTTCTCACGGGGCCTGAGAACCCGGCAAAAAGAAGGGCACCCGAAGGTGCCATTAACGACTGCAGAGAAATCTACTGTTCCATCAGTAGTTGTACGCCCGCTCGCCATGCTGTGTTTCGTCGAGACCCTGACGTTCGTCCTCGTCCGTCACTCGCAGACCGATGACTGCATCGACGATCTTGAAGCTAATCACCGAAACCACGGCGGACCATACGATTGAAGTCAGCACAGCGGTAACCTGAGATTTGACCTGCGCTCCCATGTCGAAATCCCCGACCTTGTTGGCGACGTAATCATAGACACCGGTGCCACCCAGACTGGGGGCGACGAAAACACCCGTTAGCACCGCGCCGAGAATGCCACCTATGCAATGCACGCCGAACACGTCGAGAGAGTCGTCGTATCCGAGTTTGTGTTTCAGCCATACCACGGCCCACAAGCACACCAACCCAGCGGCGAGACCGATGAAGAGAGCCCCCTTGATGCCGACAAAGCCACATGCAGGAGTGATGGCCACCAGTCCCGCCACCGCTCCCGAGGCTGCTCCCAACATGGTGGGCTTGCCACGGAAGATCCACTCGCCCACCATCCACGCGATTGCCGCCATAGCGGTTGCGACGTGGGTATTGAGGAAGGCCATGGCGGCCAATCCGTTGGCTTCCAAGTTGGATCCGACGTTGAAGCCGAACCAGCCAAACCACAGCATGGCGGCACCGACCATCGTCATCGTGAGGCTGTGAGGCGCCATCGCTTCACGACCGAAGCCTATGCGCCTGCCGGTCATCACGGCGCCTACCAACCCAGCGATGCCCGCATTGACGTGCACCACGGTTCCGCCGGCGAAATCCAAGGCGCCCTTCTGAAACAACCAGCCTGCGGTCGCCGCGGCGGCTTCACCCGCCTTGGCATCGGTGTAGGCATCGGGACCGGCCCAGTACCACACCATATGCGCGATCGGCAGATAGGAGAAGGTGAACCACAGCACCATGAACAGCAGCACCGCAGAGAACTTCACCCGATCGGCAAAGGCACCCAGGATCAGACACGGCGTGATGGCCGCGAAAGTTAGCTGGAAGGCGACGTATATGAACTCCGGTATGTAGACGCCCTTGCTGAAGGTGGCTGCACCGCTTTCGGTGGTTACGCCATTCAAGAACATCTTGCTCAATCCGCCGAAGAAAGCGTTGCCTTCGGTGAAGGCAATAGAGTAGCCGTAGATCACCCATAGGATAGAGAGCAACGCGAAGGTGGCGAATACTTGCATCAACATGGATAGCATGTTCTTTGTGCGAACCATCCCGCCGTAGAACAGGGCAAGGCCCGGTATCGCCATGAAGATCACCAACGTCGTAGCCACGATCATCCACGACGTGTCGCCCTTGTTCGGCGCCGGTGGTGGGGGCGGCGCAGCTGAGGCGGCGGGTTGAGCCGCTACCGCAGGTGCTGCGGCCGGCGCCTCAGCCGCTGGCGCGGTGGGGGTCTCGGCAACGGGAGTTGCGGCGGCCGGGACGACATCGACAGGTTTGTCCTGTGCAAAGACAGGCACGCTCAACCAAGTCAACGCGAATATCAAGATTAAGTACAGCGATCCCCTTTTCATTGGCATGACTCCTTATAGCGCATCGCCACCGGTTTCACCGGTGCGAATACGGACGACTTGTTCGAGTTCGTAGACAAAAATTTTTCCGTCGCCGATTTTTCCCGTATAGGCAGACTTTTCGATAGCTTCGAGTACGCGTTCGAGCAGTTCCACTTTGATGGCCGCTTCGATCTTGACCTTGGGCAGAAAATCGACGACATACTCAGCACCACGATAGAGTTCCGTGTGGCCCTTCTGGCGGCCGAAGCCCTTGACCTCGGTGACCGTGATGCCTTGCACGCCGATGGCGGAGAGCGCCTCGCGGACATCTTCCAGCTTGAAGGGTTTAATGATAGCAGTGACTAGTTTCATTGCGTTATCCCATGTCGTTGCAACTGTTTGACTCAGAACTTGTACAAGGCCTGAACACCAAAGGTGGTCAAGGACTTGCCATTGTTACCGAGGGAGTCCGGATAAATCGGTTTGCTGGCGCGGTCGCCTCGAATTTCACCGCGAATTTCGGCGTTCTTCGAAACCAGATAACCAAGTGTCAGAGTGAGTTCGGTCACCGTGTTGTCGTTTGCGCCAAATCGGACCCCGTCCTTGTCGTCGAACCACTCGGCCCGCGCAGACAGTTTCAAAGCATCGCCGAATAGGAGGCTGGCGTACCCAGCAATGCCGTGATACTTGCCCTTGATGTTGGCACCGTTGACATTCGACGCCAACAAGCTTGCGTCTTCACCCGCAGTGACGTTGACGAGGGCACCGGGTAAAGCCTTAGGTCTTTGCATGAGTACGTTCCAGATGGATTGGGTAATGAAATGCGACCTGACCCTCAATTGCACTTCATGTGCCACA
>JANNFC010000630.1:0-12906 GCA_031379405.1 Betaproteobacteria bacterium
TGTCGGACTTAGGATGATTCGGCTGCAACGGCGGGAGAGCGGTCCATATTTAGCCGCTTTCTCCTGACATATTCCCGATATGCGCGTCGAAATCATCGAAATCTGTCCTCGCTCTCCCGCGGTTTCGCTATCGAACACCTAAGTCCGACAGGCTCCTAGTTCTTTCTTTAGCCACACTTCCCACTCCGGTAGGGACTATATCCGAATTCGCGGGTGTGTAGGATCGCCGCGGGCGCATCCAGCGGGAATCACACATCGCCCGCGAGGCGAACGGCACACCTCATGTTCCTTCGGAGGCATACGCGCGTCGGGCGGAAAAGTGTAGCGCCTTGCGCCGTAAGGGATCGGAGACAGGCGCCGCAAAGGCCGCTGCAGGGACGAAGGGGCCGCTCATTCTGTGCGCCCGCCGTGGGCTACTATTGCTTCGGCCCCGCGACGCAGGGCAATTCGCCGGGACAAATTAACTCGTATTCCCCGCGCTCTTGGCGCGGGGGCAAACTTCGGGGGATTTCAAAGGGGGCGAAAAGGGATCCGTACGGAGCCCCCTTTGGTCAAGGGCGGGGTCAATACCCCGCCCGCGAAGTCCCTTTTATTCAGGAACAAACCGCGGCCTGACGCGCGCTTACCTTCCCGGAGACCGTTGTGGATACGTTGGACCTCTTGCCGGTCACGCTCACTGGCGATCAAGAAATCCTTGCTCGCGCCGAGGCATTGCGGCCTGAAGCCGAGTCTTACTCGAACGAGATCGAACGCAATCGCAGGCTGCCGCCCGTGTTGCTTGATAAACTCCATCAGGCGCGACTATTTCGTCTGCTGTTGCCGCGCAGCGTCAACGGACTCGAGATCGATCCCATCACGTACATGCACGTCATCGAGACCATTGCTCGCGGCGATGCCAGCACAGCTTGGTGCCTGAGTCAGAGCGGCGGTTGTGCGATGGCGGCGGCGTATCTTGAACCGGCGGTGGCCAGCGAGATCTTCGGTAGCGATGCGCGTGCCGTGCTGGCCTGGGGCCCGGGCCCCAAGGCTAAGGCACTAGCGGTGGACGGCGGCTATCGGGTCACTGGCGTGTGGGCGTTCGCCAGCGGCGCACGGCATGCCACCTGGCTGGGCGCGCATTGCCCCATCTACCGACCCGACGGAACACCGGTGATGGATCCGCACGGCAAGCAGGTGGAGCGCACGATGCTGGTGCCGGCGAGCGCGGCCCTATTGACCGATACCTGGGACACGGTGGGCCTGCGTGGCACCGCGAGTGACCAGTTCGCACTTAACGACCACTTTGTCCGCGCCGATCATTCGATCACCCAGGACTTCGAGAAGGAATGCCGGGAACCTGGACCGGTCTATCGATTGTCGGCGTTGAACTTCTGGGAGATCGGTTTTGCCAGTGTGGCGCTTGGCATTGCGCGTGCCTCACTGGCGGCCTTCGTCGACCTGGCCCGCTACAAGGTGCAGCGCGGCCTCAAGAGTCCCCTGCGCGAGAATGCCGTGGTACAGACCAACCTGGCACAAGCCGAGGCGGGTATTCGCGCTGCCCGCGCGTACTTGCAGCAATCGGTCGCCGAAACCTGGAGTCACGTCTGCCAAGCGGGCGCCAAGCTCACGGTCGAGCAACGCATACTCATTCGCATGGCCTCGACCTACGCCATCCACCAGGCGCGCGACGCCGTGGATTTCGCCTATAACACGACCGGTACCTCGGCGGTGTTCGCGAGCCATCCGCTCGAACGCCGCTTCCGCGACATGCACACGGTGACCCAGCATCTGCAAGGACGGCTGGGCCATTTCGAAACGGTCGGCGCTTGGATGATGGGCGCCGAGGCCGACCTCACGTTCGTCTGAGCGATGCTTGTTGCGCTGGACATCAAACAGGTGGACCTGCTGGCCGAGGGTGTGGAGTTTGGGCGCGCGGGTGCCTATGAGCGTTTGATCGGCAGCGCGCGTGGCGAGGTCGATCCTCGCGACCCGCCCAACCAAGGTATCGCCAATATCGACAAAGCGCCGCGCAACACTCGTGGTTGCGTCGAATACAGCACCGACGTGTTCATCCTGCGTCCGAGGGACCCGGCGCGCGGCAATGGCTGCATGCTCTACGAAGTGAACAATCGCGGCCGTAAGATGTTGTTCGGAAATATCGCGGACGCTCCGCAGGGCGTGAATGACCCACGCACCGAGGCGGATGTAGGCAACGGCTTCCCTCTGCGGCTGGGCTACACCATCGTGTGGTCGGGCTGGGATCCGGATGCGCCGCGCGCCAACGGTGGTCTTGGTATGCAGGCGCCGGTCGCCACCGATGCGGGCAAGCCCATTGTCCAGGCGATACGCGATGAGTTCGTATCGGGCACCCGCGTCGGCGTACTCGAGCGCTTCGAACTTTCCTATGAGAGCGCTAGCCTTGACCAGGCTGAGGCTCATCTCACCCAGCGCGAGCGCGCCAGCGACACCCCACAGGCGATCCCGCTCGGTGACTGGGCCTTCATCGATAGCAAATCGATCAAGCTTCTCCCCGACGGATCCAAGCCGCGGCCCGGCGTGCTGTACGAATTCCACTATCGGGCGAAAAACCCGAAGGTGCTGGGACTGGGCTTTGCCGCCACCCGCGACGTCGTGAGCTGGTTGCGCAATGAACCTGCGGCGGCGGCGATCACCGGCGGCCCGATCCGGCACGTCCTTGCGATCGGCATTTCGCAATCGGCGCGTTATCTGCGCGATCACATAATGCAAGGGTTCAACCGCGACGAGAGCGGCCGTCGGGTGTTTGACGGCGTGCTGGCACACATCGGCGGAGTGGGCGGCCTGTTCTTCAACACGCCGTTCGGTCAGCCCGGGCGCACCAACACCCAACACGAGGATCACGCCTTCCCGGAAAACGCCTTCCCGTTCTCGACCGCATGCATGGCCGATCCGCTGACCGGTGCCGAGGGATCGCTGTTTCGCGGCGATGACTCTGACCCGATGCTGATTGCATCCAACACGTCGACGGAATATTGGCAGAAGGGCGCCTCGCTGCTGCACACCGATCCGCTCGGCACACACGACGTCGCGCTACCGGACAATGCGCGCGTCTATCTGATCGCCGGCACCCAGCATGCCGGACGTGCCGGCGCCACGACCGACCCAGGGCCTAATGTCAATCCGCGCAACCCGCACAATCCGATGCCGGCCGTACGAGCACTTCTGGTGGCGCTCGACGAATGGGTCGTCGCGGGCAAGGCGCCGCCAGCGAGCCGCACGCCGACGCTGGCAGACGGTACGCTGGTGGCGGCACACAGGACCGGATTTCCCGCCATTCCCAACGCCGCAGTCATGCGTATCACCAACAGCATCTCAGCGCTCGCCGATTGGGTGACGCCAAAGCCCGCCGACCAGACCTACCGCGTGCTGGTGTGCAAGGTCGACGAGGACGGCAACGAAGTGGCGGGTATTCGACTGCCCGACATCGCCGTGCCACTGGCCACTTATACCGGGTGGAACGCCTACCAGGCACCGTACCCAATTGGCGAGCTCGCCGACCGCGATGGCAGCTATCTCGCGTTCGCGCCCGACAAGGCCACGCGCGAGGTGACGGGCGATCCACGACTCTCCATCGCCGAGCGCTATGCCGATCGTGCCGACTATGTCGCCAAAGTAGAGGCTGCGGCGACCGCGCTGGTGCGCGAGCGGCTGTTGCTGCGCGAGGATGCCGATCGCTACATCGAACGGGCACGACAACAATCTCGTTTCGACTCGTATTCCCCGCGCTCTTAACGCGGGGGCAAACTTCGGGGGTTTCCAAAGGGGGCGAAAAGGGATCCGTACGGAGCCCCCTTTGGTCAAGGGCGGGGTCAATACCCCGCCCGCGAAGTCCCCTTTATCTAATGCAACTCTTCAGGTGTGAAAAATTACGCCGTCGGAAACCGCTCTACCAAGCCTTCGGCGGCTTCTTCGCAATCACCATGTTGTCGCCGTCGTCGACAAGGTATCCGCCGGCGCGCAAGTCTTTCAGGATGCGGCTGATCATCTCGCGCGAACAACCCACGCGGCTGGCGATGTCTTGTTGAGTCAGGCGTGATTTGATGATGCGGCGGCCGTTGTCGTCGACGGAGAGGTCCATCAGCAGTTGAGCCACCCGGCCGTAGACGTCCATGAGGCCCAGACTGCCGACGGCGCGGGTGAGATCGCGGATGCGCTGCATGCAACTGCGCAGGATCTCGAATGCCGCATCCGGATGGTCCGCCAGAAAACGCCGAAACTGTCCCACGTTGATGACCGCAAACTTGGATGGCTCGACCGTCATCACCGAGGCCGAGCGTGGTTGATCGTCCAGCACCACGTCGCCGAAATATTCGCCGGGCGCCATTTCTCGCAACAGCAGTTCCTTGCCGGCTTCGTCCGACAGGTATACCTTGACCCTGCCAGAAAGAATGACGTACATGCTGTCGCTGCGGTCGCCCTCGCTGACGATGACGGTGTTCTTCGGATAGGTACGTGAGACGCCTTGCTCGATCAATGTCTTGAGATGTTGTTCTGGCAAACTCCACGGTTGCGCACTGGGTTGTGCGGGTTCCGGCATGGCGACTCCTTTAGAGACTAACGACTAACGCGAAATACTGTTCGAGTCCCTATGTTACCCGGTAGCGCTTGACGGCGTCCTCGTTCCAACTCACGCCAGAACCGGGACAGTCGGGGATGAGCGCGTTGCCGTCCTTGATTTCCAGGGGCTGCGCAAGGACGGGATTGGCCCAATCCATGAACTCCAGATAATGCGCGGTGGGCGTGACCGCTAAAAGGTGCGCACTGTATTCCGGGAACAGGTGACTCGACATCTCCACGCCATAAGCATGCGCAATGGCGGCGGCCCGCATCCATCCCGTGACCCCACCGATGCGCTGCACGTCGGGCATGACGAAGTCCAGGGATTTTGCTTGCAGCGCTTGCACCAGTTCGAAGGTGTTGAGCAGATTCTCTCCGGTTTGTATGGGTGTCTTTACTTGCGCGCAGATCTTGGCGTAGCCCTCGTAGTCGTCGTGCCGAGTTGGCTCTTCGATCCAGTACAAGCCCTCGTCGTCGAACGCACGACCGCGCGCGATGGCTTGAGCCACGCTGAGCCGTTGGTTGAAATCGCACATCAGGTTGATGCCATCGCCGACACGCTTCTTCACCGCGCGCGCGGCGGCGATGTCCTGAGAAAAATCGTCCCGCCCAACGCGCAGTTTGATAGCGTTGAAATTTCCTTCGGCGACGAGTTTCTCGGCATCGTCGGCGGCGGATTCGGGAGACTGGATCCACAGTCCACAACTGTTGTATGCGCGAATGGGTTTGACTTGCCCGCCCAGCAACACCGCCAGTGGTACGCCTTGCGCCTGGGCCGCTACATCCCAGAGCGCTTGGTCGATGCCCGCAAGTGCGATGCCCAGCAATCCGGGTGTATCGAGCAATCTCAACCGGCCGCGAACTTTCGCGTCGATATCGAAGGGCGATACGGCTTCACCTTTGATCAGATCGCCCAGGCTGTGCACACACTCCACCACGGGCTTGAGCATGCCGGCCGTGAAGCTGAAGACGTAGGATCGCCCCGTGAGTCCGGCGTCGGTTTCGACGTCGATCAGTACCAGCGTTGCCGCTGGAATTGCGCCCGAAGCAGAGGTAGGGGGACGCTTGAAGGGCGGCGTGACCGCACGGGCTTTGATGCTTCGTACAATGGGTGCGTTGGGCATTTGGGAATCCTGAGTTGTTGATTAGTTGCGCGCGTCCCCCGGGCGGCCACTAGCGTAGAGCTTTAGCGCGGTATAGGCAAATTTTGCGGCCGGTGTGGGTACGCCCAAAGCCTTGCCCATCTCCACCACGCCTCCCGCCAGCCACGGAAGCTCCAGGCGATTGCCACGTTCGAGATCTCCCAACATGGAGGCGATCATGGCACGAGGCAGGCCATCCATGCGAGCGAGCAGGCGATGGATGGCTTCGTCGTCGAGCTTCACGCCCTTGGCGCGCCCGACGGCCTGGGCTTCGCGCATCAACTCAGTGAGCAGCCCTCGGGTATCCGGATCTTCGCATATGGCGCCGATGGGCAAGCGAGTCAGGGCGGTCATGGAACTCATGGCCATGAGGAAGAGATATTTCTCCCAGATCGCGGTGTCGATGTTCTCCGGCACACGGTGTTCGATCTTGGCTTTGGCGCAGGCTTGGGCGAAGGCTTCGATGCGCGGCGTGCGGCGGTTGTCCAATTCACCGGTGATCAGGATAGCCATGCTGCCGTTGTGACGGATCACGCCTGGCTTCTCGATGAGCGCGGCGATGTTGGCGACACCGCCCCATACGCGTTCCTTGCCGTAAGCCTGGATCAGCTTGTCTTCCGCGATTACGCCGTTCTGGAAAGATACTGCGGTCGAATTCGGCCCCATCATAGGGGAGATGGCGGCGATGGCGTCGTCGGTGGACCACAGCTTGACACCGATCATCACCAAATCCACAGGACCCACTTGCTTCGGATCGTCGGTGGCCTTGGCCGGTTGCACCATCAAGTCGCCATTGGCGCTCAGTACTCGTAGCCCGTTGGCTTGAATCGCCTTGAGGTGCTCGCCACGTGCGATGAACGTGACGTCCTCGCCGCTGACGGCCAAGCGCCCGCCGAAATATCCACCCACCCCGCCCGTGCCCATGACTGCGATCTTCATTGCTGCCCTTTGATCAGTGAATTGAACTGGTAATGGTAACCTCTCGGCTGAACGAATTGCCCGAAGCCATATGATCGCGATATGAATAGTCCCGAGCGCATCCTGAGTCCGCGCCTTGCCGCCCGCATGGCCGAGATCGAACCCTTTCACGTCGTGGCCCTGGTTACCCGGGCGCAGGCTCTGCAGGCACAGGGCCGCAGCATCATCAGCATGGTGGTGGGTGAGCCGGACTTTCCCACACCGGCACCCATCGTTGAGGCCGCTATGCGTGCTTTGCGTGAGAACAAGATTCGCTACACGGGCGCGTTGGGCAGCAATGCCTTGCGTGAGGCGATTTCGCGGTGGTACCTCACGCGCTACGGTACACGCGTTCCCGTCGGGCGAATCGGTGTCACCACCGGCTCTTCGGCAGCCCTGCTGCTGACCATGGGCGTATTGCTAAGCCCGGGCGACGTGGTGCTGATGGCCGATCCCGGCTATCCGTGCAATCGCCATTTCGTGCGGGCGATGGAAGGTCGTGCCCATTGCATTCCCGTCGGTCCCGATACGGCCTATCAACTCACCGCCGAGTTGGTGGCACAGCATTGGACGCCGCGCACCGTGGCGGTGATGGTGGCTTCGCCATCCAATCCGACAGGTATGCTGATTCCGCCCGAGGAGTTGCGCCGGATTCACGCCGTCGTCAGCGCGCGTGGCGCACGTCTGATTGTGGATGAAATTTATCACGGACTGACCTACGGCGAGGATGCGCACTCCGTCTTGGAGTTCGCCGACGATGTGTTCGTCATCAACAGCTTTTCCAAATACTTTTGCATGACCGGCTGGCGGCTGGGTTGGTTTGTCGCGCCCGCGCAATACATCGAAGCACTGGAGAAGCTCGCGCAGAATCTGTTCATCTCCAGTCCGGATATCGCGCAACAAGCGGCGCTGGCGGCGTTTCACCCCGACACCTTAAAGGAAGCCGAACACAACCGTCTTGCCTTCCAATCCCAGAGAGACTTTCTGTTGCCCGCGGTACGGGCGCTGGGATTTGACGTGCCGGTCACGCCACAAGGGGCGTTTTACCTCTACGCGAACGCTGCCAATCTGACTCACGATAGTTACCAGTTTTGTCTGGATTTGCTCGAACATGCCGGTGTGGCCATCGCCCCCGGTTTGGACTTCGGGCATCACCGGGCGACCGAGCACGTGCGCTTTTCCTACCCCAAGCCCATCGCGGTGTTGGAGGAAGGCGTGCGGCGCATCGAAGCGTTTTTGAAATCATAAGGAAACAAGATGTCTCATTTCATGACCGGCATGGAACAAAAAACAGTCCGCGCCAACGGCATTCGAATCAACACCTGGGTGGGTGGCAAAGGCGAGCCCCTGGTGTTTCTGCATGGCTATCCGCAGACGGCGCAGATGTGGCGCAAGGTGGCGCCGCAACTGCTGAAGGAATTCAGTGTCGTATGCCCCGATTTGCGCGGCTACGGCGACTCGGACAAACCGCGCGACGGTTACGACAAGAAAACCATGGCGCGCGACATCCATCTCACCATGCAGGCGTTGGGGCATAGCCATTACGCGGTGGTGGGCCACGACCGCGGGGGGCGTGTAGCGCATCGCCTGGCGCTCGACAATCCCGAGGCTGTGGGCAAACTATGCGTGCTCGATATCGTCCCCACCCACACGCTATTCGCCCGCACGGACCGACACCTGGCCGCGGGTTACTGGCATTGGTTCTACTTTCAAGCACCAGACCTGCCGGAGATCATGATCAACGCGGCACCCGAGCCTTTTCTGCGCTACATGCTGCGCTCGCTGAGCTTTCATCAAGGCGCCATTGAACAGCCAATGTTCGAGGAATATCTGCGCGCCTTCACCCTGCCGGGGACTATTCGAGCGGGCTTGGAAGATTACCGCGCCGCCGCCACTCAGGACTTCGAGGATGACGAACGCGATCTGGCTAAACGCGTAAAGTGTCCGACTTTGGCCATCTGGGGCGAGTTCGGTAAGATGCACACAATGTTTGATGTGCTTGCCGCATGGAAAGAGAAGGCGGATAACGTGATTGGCCACTGCGCACCCTGCGGACACTTCATCCCGGAAGAGGCACCGGAGGTATTGCTGGCCGATCTGGGAAAGTTTTTGCGAACTTGACGACTTGCGAATCGGTCCTATCGAGAGTTTTTACGCAGGAGCACACAATGAACCGCGCTATCGCCATACTCCTCCTCTGCATGGGCCTCTCCCATGCAGAGGAGGAGACTTTCACCCAGATCCTGCCGGGCGAGCCCTCCGCCGACCCGCAAAAGCTGATCGATCTGGCGCATCGTGGCGACGTGCGGGCCATGAACAACATCGGGCTTCTGTGGGCCAAAGGCGTCGGAATTCCAAAGCCCAACTTCGATGAGGCCTTGCGTTGGTGGAAGGAAGCTGCCAAGCGTGGCTATCCCCTGGCCATGAACAACATCGGCTTGCTCTACGACAATGTCCAAGGCGTGGCCAAGGATCCTAAGAAAGCCTACGACTGGTGGTTGCGCTCGGCGGAGTTGGGCAATGGCTGGGCGATGAACAACATCGGCGACCTGTACGAAAGCGGACAGGGCGTTGAACAAAGCTACACCCAGGCGCTGGAGTGGTATCAGCGCGGCGCCGATGCGGGTGAGGGCCTTGCCATGTTCAACGTGGGCTCTCTGAATGAACGCGGCAAGGGCATCGAGGAGAATTTCAAAGAAGCCATGAAGTGGTATAGCCAGTCCGCGGACCGGGGCATCGCGTACGCCATGAATCGCATCGGACAGATGCTTGCAGCAGGCAAGGGCGTGCCGGCTGATCCTGCCGAAGCCCACGCCTGGTACAGCCTTGCTGCCGACTATTACATCGCCGAAGACGCCGAGGACATCGCCATCAATGCCAAAGAGAAGCAAGCACTCGAAGCCAGGCTTTCTGTCGGTGAAATCGAGCGCGCGCGACAGTTGGCCGTAAGTCTCAAAGAGCGCATCGAACACAAACGCAAGCCGCGTCCCTTGAAGCCAGGGGAGGAGGCTGCGTGAAACGGATGGGTGGGACGTTATCGAGGCAACTTGCGGCCAATGCACCCCTCTCTCGCGGCTTGCGGGAAGAGGGTGCTGGGAAGAGGGTGCTGGGAAGAGGGGGGCCGCGGTGAGGGGCATCACACTTTCCCATTCGGCACTTCACATTTCCATCCAACGGGCACAGCTTATGCACATGTCCTGCTCAACAGCAAGAATTCTCTCGGTCGGGAGGAGCCTTTTGAACGAGGTATGACATGAACACGTCAACTGCCAGGCTCTTTTCGTCTGTATTGTTCCCCGTGTGCATGCTGGGGGCGTCGGCCACGTCGCGGGCCGGTACCGAGTCGCATCCGCCGCAGAGCAGTGCTGGCATGTACAGCACCTACAAGGCGACCGTGGCCAACACCATGTTCGATCACGCCTTCGATACCGCGCCCGAGCAAAACCAGGAGAAGCTGCTGCGTCAGCTCCTCGCCGTGGCTGATCGCCTGTCGCGTTACAAGATTCCCAAGGGCCTGCCCAACGTCTATCGCGTGCCTCACGCGGAGCTGGAAAACTACGTTTGCGGGACCCACTGTTCCATCAAGGCCTGGTACAAGTCCGGCGATGGCATTTATCTCGACGAAATCCTCAAGCCCGAAACCAGTGTGTTCGATCGCTCCATCCTACTGCACGAACTGGTGCATTTTCTCCAGGAGCGCGCCGGAGAATACGAGAACATGGACGATTGCCATCGCTGGTTCCATCGCGAAGTGGATGCATACAACGTGCAGAACCGCTACCTGGGGGTGATTGGCCATCCCAGCCGGGTGGCCTTTACCGGCGACAATTGCGGCATCGACAAGGACACTGCTAAACCCAGTTCGACACAGGTGTTCGACGGCCGTCGTCGTCAGACCGACCCTGAGCATTAAACTCCTATTCCCCGCGCTCTTGGCGCGGGGGCAAACTTTGGGGGTTTCCAAAGGGGGCGAAGTGACTTGTACGTAGCCCCCTTTGGTCAAGGGCGGGGTCAATACCCCGCCCGCGAAGTCCCCTTTATCTCGCTCGCACCATCCAGTGAACGCCCCGATCCGGGGCGCTTCTGGTCGCTGAGATAATCGGCGCATGAACTCAATCAAGCGCATTGTTTTGTTGGGGGGCGGACACGCCCATGTCGAAGTACTACGGCGCTTTCGCATGGAGTCGCCGTCTAACACCCACATCACTTTGATCTCACCGCAACGGCACACGGCCTATTCCGGAATGATGCCGGGCCTGGTGGCGGGACACTATCACTGGGATGAGTGCCACATCGATTTGATCGCACTCTGCGGTCAAGGTATTCGTTTTCAGATGACGGCCGCACGCCATATCGACCCTCTGCGTAAGAGCGTGCTGTGCGACGACGGTGTGGCGTATCCCTACGATTTATTGTCCATCGATGTCGGTTCGACTTCCGCGGTCGAGAGCATCGCCGGTGCGCGTCAAATCGGGATTCCGGTCAGGCCGGTGGACCTATTTCTCCATGAAGTGGAACGGCTCGTGGGGCGCACCGTGAACGACAGTGTGAAGACAGTCGCGATCGTTGGCGGTGGCGCCGCCGGCGTCGAACTTTGCCTCGCGCTGCGACACCGCGTCGGCGCGGGCAATCCTTCCATCGAGTTTCATCTCGTGTCGTCCTTGCGACGCGTACTCGACGGACACAACTTCGTGGCGCGAGCATGCATGCGCGCGCAACTCCGGCGCAACTGCGTTCAAGTGCATCTGAACAAAGATGTGACCAGCGTGGAGGAAGATCACCTGCACTTGCGCGACGGTACCACGCTGAAATTCGATGCCGTGGTGTGGGCGACGGGCGCGGCGGCGCCCGCATGGTTGCGAGCGAGCGGACTGAGTCTTGATGCGCGCGGGTTCATCCTGACGGACGAACACTTGCGATCGGTGTCACATCCCGATGTATTCGCGGCGGGTGACGTGGGGAGTATGCGCGCTCGCGCTTATCCGAAATCCGGTGTCTACGCCGTGCGCCAAGGCCCGCCTTTGGCGGAGAATCTACGGCGCGCGAGTCTCGATCAAACGCTAGTGCGCTACATTCCACAGCGTCGAGCCTTGGCGCTCATCAGCACCGGAGCGCGTCACGCCATTGCTTCGTGGGGAATTCTGGCGTGGTCAGGCAAGTGGGTATGGCGCTGGAAAGATTCCATTGATCGAAAATTCATGAGCAGGTATCGAGACGCGTAAGGTGCGCATTTCAACTTGCAATGGTCGCATCGAAGGAGAGCGTAACATTCATGTTGGTTATTGTCGGCGCGGTGAAGCACAATGGAGTACATAGAAAACCTAAACCTTAACGGAGTTCAAACAGGCAAATGAATCCAGCCACGACACAGCCGCGTCCTTTCAAACTATTGGTGCCTGAAGCGCAATTGCAGGATCTCATGGCACGCCTAAGGAATACTCGCTGGCCCGATGAGCCGCCCCTGGAGCCGTGGTCCACGGGGACGAGCGTCGGCTATATGCGGCAACTCGTTGACTATTGGGTGGGGAAATTCGACTGGCGGGCGCAGGAGGCGAGGTTCAATCAGTTGCCCCAATTCACGGTTCCCATCGACGGCATAGACCTGCACTTTATCCATGAGGTCGGCAAGGGCTCGAAACCAACGCCGCTTTTGCTTTCGCATGGCTGGCCCGGCTCGGTGTTCGAGTTCCATAAGTTGATTCCGATGTTGACGGATCCGGCACGCTTCGGTGGTGATCCTAACGATTCCTTCAGCGTGATCGCGCCCTCATTGCCGGGCTATACCTTTTCCTTCAAACCGGGGCAGAAGCGCTTCAGTCTGGAAGCGATCGCGGCCACCTTTGGCACATTAATGACCGACGTTCTGGGCTACGACCGATTCGCAGCTCAAGGTGGGGATTGGGGTGCCTTTGTCACTTCACGTTTGGGATACACCCATCCAAAGCACGTCATGGGGATTCATCTCAATTTACTCGCTGTGCGGCGCGATCCCAAGATGTTGGAGAACCCCACGCCGGAGGAGCGGCAATTTCTCGAAGAACTCCATCACTTCCTGAAGGAGGAAACCGGGTACCAGTGGATTCAAGGTACGAAGCCTACTACGCTGGCTTATGGCTTGACGGATTCTCCGGTGGGATTGGCGGCATGGCTGGTGGAGAAATTTCGCACGTGGACCGATTGTGAGGGTAATCCCGAGAATGCATTGACCAAGGACGAGATGCTGACCGACATC
>JANNFC010000721.1:0-6610 GCA_031379405.1 Betaproteobacteria bacterium
AATCACTTCGCCCCCTTTGGAAACCCCCAAAGTTTGCCCCCGCGCCAAGAGCGCGGGGAAAACGAGTTTAGTCTCGCGAAGAAACGCCGCTCTATGAGCGGCGTTTTTGTTTTGGCTAGGGTCTCGGCGGAAGTCGTACTCGCCCTACTGGAGCAACATACCGATGTCGTGCGCGAGGGCTTCGCCAATCTTGGCGTTGGGAACATAAAGACGCACCCTGTTTTGGGCATCGTAGACGAAGGACTGCGTCGAGTGGTCGACGGTGTAGTTGCCGGGCGAGGTTTCGCCGTTCTTGACGGCCACCATCTTGAACTCTGACTTCGTGCGATTGAGGGCTTCCTCGTCACCCCACAGTCCGAGGAAACTGGGGTGAAAAGCGGTGACGTAATTCTTGAGCACCGCGGGCTTATCCCGCTCCGGATCGACCGTTACGAACAATACTTGCACGCGCTCAGCGGCATCCGGTCCGATCTGTTTCATTGCTTTGGCCATTTCCGCCAAGGTGGTGGGACAGACATCGGGGCAATGGGTGAAACCGAAGAAAATGACGACGACCTTGCCCTTGAAATCGACGAGGCGACGCTTGGCTCCGTGGTGATCGGTAAGGGTGAAATCGCGGGCGAATTCGGCGCCCGTGATGTCCGTCGATTTGAAGCTTGCCTTAGGCTGGCTGTCGCAGCCCGGGAAGGCCGCGATGATCGCCAATAGTAGCGCCCACCGCGCAAACGGCTTCAGAGCAGAATCTTCCAGTAGTGATCGACCAGCAGAGCGGCGAACAACGCGGAAAGATAAATGATGGAGTAGCGGAAGGTCTTCTTCGCCAACTCATCCGAGTAAGCAAGGTGGATTCGTATGGCATAGGCCAAGAACACGCCACCGAGGATCAACGCTGAGGCAAGGTAGATCAGGCCGCTCATCCGCGTCACGAAGGGCAAAATGGTGACGAGCAACAATATGATGGTGTACAGCAGGACGTGCAAACGTGTGTATTTTTCACCATGCGTCACCGGCAACATGGGCACGCCGGCCTTCGCGTATTCTTTGGTGCGATACAGCGCCAGCGACCAGAAATGCGGGGGTGTCCAAGCGAAGATGATGAGAAATAGCAACAGCGCATCGGGCGCGATTTCACCCGTCACCGCGGTCCATCCCAGCACCGGCGGCATGGCGCCGGAAGCGCCGCCAATCACGATGTTCTGAGGCGTGAGCGGTTTCAAGATGACGGTGTAAATCACGGCGTAGCCGACGAATGTGCCTAAGGTCAACCACATCGTGAGAGGGTTCACCAGAAGGTAGAGCATCAACAGGCCCACACCGCCCACGGTGCCGGCAAAAAAAAGCGTTTCCACGCTCGAGACCTGCCCCGTGGGCAGCGGACGCGCCCGGGTGCGCGCCATGATGGCGTCGATCTTTTGTTCGACCAGGCAGTTGATGGCAGCGGCGGCGCCCGCAACCAGTGCAATTCCCAAGGTGCCGAAGAGCAACGGCTGTAATGGCACCATGCCGGGGACAGCCAGGAACATTCCAATGATCGCGGTAAAGACGATAAGCGAGACCACCCTCGGCTTGGTCAGCGCGAAGAATTGCTGCAACCTGAAGCTCAGGGGCTGGGAAGTATTGGTGGTATTGGTGGTCGAAATAGACATGGGTATCACTGCGGGTCGAAAGCGGCGCGAAGTTTAGCACTGTCTGCCGAAAACTGGCCCCTCTAACCAATGCGAGATGCACGTAGAAGCCTCGAAAGATCCTTCTTCATCCCCGTGGGGTTAAAGCCGCGGGGATAGCGCAACACTAGGTTTCCTAATGGATCAATGATGAAGATATAGTCGGTTATCGCCGCGGTGACTGGAAGGCCGGCCACCCATGTGCTGTTGGGGGCGGTCGCGATTTTTGTTCCCTGGTACTCCTTCATCAGGGATTGTGTCGGCGCTACGCCATCGGTCACGATCCAGAGTCGCTCGATGCGGTCCATTTCTTTGCCTTGAGTCAGACGGATCTGGCGCAGGTAGTAGAGCTTTTGTTTGCAATGCTCATCGCAGGCGCCCGAATCGACGGTGGCCAGCGTCCATTTGCCGGACAGATCTTTTAGCGCCGCGCCCATCGGGTCGCCTGCCGCGGGGCTGATTTGTTGTGTGGCCGCGATCAACTCCCCGTGATTGATGAAGGCACTGGGCTTCCAAAACTGATATAGGAGAAAAGAGCCCAGCACCGGGAATACGGCCACTGTGCCGATCAATGCGATGTGTATGCGCGCGCTGCGGCGGCGCTTGTCATCATTCGGGCTTTGATGAATTTCTTCGGACATTCAATAAGATGTACAAGATTAGGATTGCTACACTCATGGTGTACCACTGCATAGCGTAGGCGCGATGCCTATCGATCCGCGTATCTGGACGCGGCCATTGGCGCCGGAGTCCGTCGGGAAATTCGCTGTGAAGCTGGACCAACACCGGCAATAGATCAAGACCGGTGTGCGCGGCGTACTTGCTCGCATCCAGGTTTTGCCAAACTTTGCCGGCGACGGTTACTTTCGACAATTCAACGAACTTGGCAGTCGGCGCCAGCGCTAATCCCAGCACATGAACTTCGGTTTCCACCGTCTGCACATCCGGTAACCGAGCCCGGTCCGCCGGGGCGGCGATCCACCCGCGATTTACCAACACGGCTTTGGTGGGGCTCAAAGCTAAGGGTGTGATGACTTCATATCCCGCGACCCCATCCCGCATTCGATTGTCGAGGAAAATGGTGTGCGCCGACAGGAAACGCCCCGACATCTCGACGCGGTGATAGTAGATCGGCTCCTGAACGGCGGAATCTGCAGTCAGTGGAATGGGGGGCTCACGACTTGCCACTTCAATTTTCGCCTGAAGCGAAGCCTTGCTGTGAGCTCTTCCCATCTGCCAGTTGCCGAGGAGTATCGTCGCCACCACGCCAATGAGGGCGAGCAATGAGGGAATAAGGGCAAACCTAAACTGCATGGTGTCGGGGTGGCCAGCCGTTAACACTAGCCCCATTAGAGGATAGACTGCCAGGCAACACCGAGGATTCCCATGCGTATCGTCATTGTCGCTTTTCTCATCGTTATTCTGGCCAGCCTAGGCTCGGCGTTGTTTTATCTGGTGCGGGACAAAGGCGCCACCACCCGCACGGTGAAGGCTTTGACCGTGCGCATCACGCTCTCGATCACGTTGTTTGTGCTGATCATGTTGAGCTATTACTTCGGCTTGATTCCAAAGCAGGGACTATAAACGACTACGCCGCACTCGGGTGCGGCGTAGGGCGATCAAATCGTTCGTTGGGTTAGAGCCAATACACCAACACGAACAGCAACAGCCAGACCACGTCAACGAAGTGCCAATACCACGAGACGGCTTCGAAGGCGTAGTGATGTTCAGGCTTGAAATGACCCTTCAAGCAGCGGACGAAAATCACGATCAGCATGATGGTTCCAACGGTGACATGGAAGCCGTGGAAGCCCGTCAACATGAAGAACGTTGCACCGTACGCACCCATCGTCAGGGTCAAATTCAGTTGGTGGTATGCCTCCACGTACTCATAGGCCTGCAACCCCAAAAACGTAATGCCGAGCGCAATGGTCAGGAACATGCCAACATTGAGCTTACCGCGATTGTTCTCCTTCAATCCCCAATGCGCCCATGTCAGCGTAGCGCCGGAGGTCAATAGGATCAGCGTATTGAGCGCGGGGATACCCCAGGCACCCATGGGGGTAAAGGATTCTTCGATGCCCGGACCCGCCACCGGCCATCCTGCCTTAAAGCTGGGCCACAGCAATTGCTGAGTATCACCTTCGCCCAACCAGGGAATCGACAGTCCGCGCATGTAGAACAGTGCCCCGAAGAAGACCGCAAAAAACATCACTTCGGAGAATATGAACCAGCTCATGGACCAGCGATAAGACGCGTCCACCTGCTTGTTATATTTGCCCGATTCGCTTTCACCGATTACGGTGCCGAACCATCCGAACAACATGTAGACCATGACGGCTGCACCGGCCAGGAGTACATACCCGCCTCCGCCGACGTGATTGATCAGCAGCACCGCACCGATCGCCATCAGGAAGATGCCTATGGAACCCGTCACCGGCCAATGGGACGGTTCCGGCAGGTAGTAGCGGTTAGCGGAATGGGTTGCCATATGTTCTAACTCCTCTTTTGACTTAAGAATTGCGAGTGAGGCTCGCGATTCCTTAATTTGAAATCACAATCCTGACGACCGTCGTTACCAACAAAACAAACAGTGCACCCATCAACACACCTGCGACAATGACGTGCAGGGGTCGAAGCGATGCCAAATCCTTATCCCGTTCGGCGCCCTTTCGGATTCCGCAGAACGCCCACAACACGGCCACCACGGCCCGCAGTGGTGATGGATTACGCGGGGACTCCGGTGACTCCGGTGATGCACTCATGGCCACTCCTTCCATCCTACACCGCCTACGGCTAACCCTTAGAAGCCTTCTGCAGTGAAGGACTTCCGGGCACTTCGAAGAAAGTATAAGACAGCGTCACGACGTCTACTTCTTTCGGCAAGTCAGCACCTATTACCAACTGGACTGGCATCTCGCGCACTTCGTTCGCCTTGACCTCCTGCCGCGTGAAGCAGAAGCACTCCAGTTTAGCCACGTACTTTCCGGCGTAGGACGGACCGTAGGTGGGAATCGCTTGCCCCACGATAGTGTGGGCTGAATTGTTCCTCACCCGATACATCACCTGCACCAACTGCCCTGGATGAACCTTCAGTTCCCTTTGTACCGGCTGGAAATCCCACGGTAAGCCTCGCGTATTGGCATCGAGTTGAACCGTTATCCAACGTGAGGTATCCACTTGGGTGTTGCTGACTTCATCGGCCTGCGCAAGCTCTCTGAGTCCCGTCACCTCACAGATTTTCTTGTAGAACGGCACCAGCGCGTAGCCGAAACCAAACATCACCACTGTTACAACCACTAGCTTGCGCAGCAGCACTCGATTTGCCCGAGAGAGTTGTGCGCCGGTACTCATCGCGTCATAGTCATTGGGTGCTGAACACCCGAACCAAGAATCCAAGGAGAAACGCCAGTGCCACGCATCCCACAATCCAGCCGGTGAGAAGATTTTTCCTTCGTAGTCGGGCTTGGAGCGTCGGACCCATGGTTAGCACTCATCCAACTTACTTGACGATCGGTGGTGTCTCGAAGGTATGGTAAGGCGCCGGCGTCGGTAATGCGGTCCACTCCAACGTGTCGGCGCCATCCCACGGCCTTTGCGGCGCCTTCTCTCCGCCCTTGATGGCTTTGATTATGATATAGAGGAAAAATATCTGACTCAACCCGAAGCCCCACGCGCCGATGCTGGAGATCATGTTGAATTCGGCGAACTGTAGTGAATAGTCCGGGATCCGTCGCGGCATGCCCGCCAGCCCCAGGAAGTGTTGCACAAAGAAGGTGACGTTGAAGAATATGAACGACAGCCAGAAGTGCCACTTGCCCAGAGTCTCGTCATACATGCGGCCGATCCACTTGGGCAGCCAGTAGTACACGCCGGCAAACGCGGAGAACAATGCGCCCGCCACCATCACGTAGTGGAAGTGAGCCACCACATAGTAGGTATCGTGCAACTGCACGTCCACGGGCACGATAGACAACACCAGTCCGGTGAAGCCTCCCATGGTGAACAGGAACAAGAATCCACAGGCAAACAACATAGGCGTTTCAAACGTCAGCGCACCCTTCCACATGGTGGCCACCCAGTTGAATACCTTCACCCCAGTGGGTACCGCGATCAAGGTGGTGGCGTACATGAAGTACAACTGGGTTTGCACCGGCATTCCGACCGTGTACATGTGGTGCGCCCACACCATAAAGGACAAAATCGCGATGGACGCGGTGGCGTACACCATGGACGCATAGCCGAACAACGGCTTGCGGGAGAACGCGGGAATGACTTGCGAAACGACACCGAAAGCTGGAATCGCAATGACGTACACCTCGGGATGCCCGAAGAACCAGAAAATGTGCTGGAACAATACCGGATCACCGCCACCGGCGGGGTTGAAGAAGTGCGTGTCGAAATGGCGATCCGTGAGCAGCATCGTTACCGCTCCTGCCAACACCGGCATCACCGCCACCAGCAGGTAGGCCGTAATCAACCACGTCCATACGAACAGCGGCATCTTCATCAGGGTCATCCCCGGCGCCCGCATGTTCAAGATCGTGGTGATGATGTTGATGGAGCCCATGATCGAGGACATCCCCAGGATGTGGACCGCGAAAATCGTCAGGTCCATGCTCATCCCCTGCTGAATGGAAAGCGGGGGATAGAGCGTCCAGCCCACACCCGCGCCACCGCCCGGGAACATCTGAGCCAGCACCAGCAAAGTGGCCGCTGGCGGCAACAGCCAGAAGCTCCAGTTGTTCATCCGCGGGAACGCCATGTCAGGCGCGCCGATCATCATGGGGATCTGCCAGTTGGCGAAACCCACAAAGGCCGGCATGATGGCGCCGAACACCATGATCAACCCGTGATAGGTGGTCATGGCATTGAAGACTTCGGGCTTGACGATTTGCATGCCGGGTTGAAACAACTCGGTACGAATCACCAGCGCCATACATCCG
>JANNFC010000699.1:0-2723 GCA_031379405.1 Betaproteobacteria bacterium
AAGAAAGCGAGTCTACCCGCGTCCGCGCAGGCGGTGCAAACACTTTCGCACGAATCCGCTCATTCATCCCTTCGACGTGCTCCCCTCGGGTCTGAGCCTCAGGGTCGAAGACAGGGCAGGCATTCATCGTTCATCCCTTCGGCGTACTCAGGGCAGGCATTCATCGTTCATCATTCACCATTCCGCGTTCCGCGTTTCCCCGACGGTCCCGCATTCCGGACACCGCTCCGGCGTCGCCCGCAGGTCGTAGTTGCAGATGGGGCAATGTCCGTCGCGCGGTCGATAGTCGAGCGTCGCAGGACGAACGTTGATCGGCACGCGTGGCACCACCGCGTTGCCGCCGCCGCCTTCACCTGCGAGAATCATGGCATCGTGTTTCATCGTTCGCTCCGCATTCTCCGAACCTCGCTGACTGTCCTGTCGCTCATACTCTTCCTCGGGACGACAACGCTCTGGGCGCATAAACCGTTTTTTCCACGGCGAATTCAGCTACGTCAACAAATAAGCGTTCGATTTGATCGTGAGCGACCCGGCGTGTCTCATTGGGTAGAAGTCGACCTACGCGTTGATTCATGGGGCGGGGCCGGACTCCGCTCATCACTTGCCAGTCCGTCTGGCCGACAGCGGCAACGATGCTGCTCGCCCCGAAAGCTAGCATCTCGTAAAAGTTCCAATGGAGTCAATCTTAATGTAGACCTTCCGGCCACGACGCGCTTCAACAACCTGAACACGGGTCACAGCGCGCAGTTCGTGCATTCGTTAATAGACATCAACCAGTTCGGGTACAAACTTGGCGAGGATCTAAGGTGGCGCGCGCCTCAGTAATTCTTTCAGTTTCGCTGGTCTTGTCAGCATTGCTCGGTGCTTGCGACCCTAGCTCAAGCTCCCCCGCGGGATTGAAAGGTCAGAGCAACGCCGAGATGACCTTTTACGGGCTGGCTGTCGATGAGTTAGGTAATCCACTGGAAGGTGTCGCTTTTGAGCTCTCCATCGAATCGATTCCGGTGAACTGGTCCTTCGATAACCGTGGCAAACCGCATGATGTTACGCACGTGCACGTAACAACCGACGCCAACGGTCGCTTTCACCAACAAATGACCCTCCACATTCTTAGAGTCGAGCCGGAAGTTCCTGCAGGGTTTCGTCACTTTTGTAACCGTTGGGGCCAAGGCGAGGGTGGCGTTTACAACCGTGGCTACCAGATTACGGCGTGGGGTGACGTTTGGTATCAATCAAATCCAGCAAACCCTGCGATCTATGTTTTCGTTCGCGATGGCGCGCGTGAAGTCACTGCGCTACCTTCACGAGGGGGAACGCAGATTCGTGGAAAGAGGCTCGACTTAAACAAACCGGGCTGGCCGCCCGACCCTTCGATTCGAGATGTCGTCTACAAACCGCCCACGACCGCGCCGTCAACACCATCATCAATGCAACCCTCAACCAAGCCGGACTGAGTGTCGCAATCTACTCGCTCGCGCGTCAGTAAATGACAACTTTGGCGAGGATCACCTGCGCCTCACCTCTCCCACCATCGATTCCCGCGCCAGCGTTCTCGGACGGCTTTCCAGTCTGCGTACGGGGAGCGGTACTCGGTACGGATGCGTGCCGGCGGCGGCTCCCGCGGCGGAGCAGGAATGTTCTCCTGCACCAGCCGGATCTCGCAGCAGTAGCCGGCCACGCAGCTGTTGTAGAGCGCATCCAGCCAGTGGTTCTGTTTACGGATCCGCTCCCAGCGGGTGACCACACCCTTGCCCACCACAAACTCCTCGACCTTCTGCTCGGCGGTGAGATGCTTGGCCAGTGACAGGTGATCCATCGGCGAGGCTTGAAAGAGCGTCATCGCGCCGGGCTTGTCGATGGGGGTGAGAAGTCTTTGATGCACCCAGCTCTTCCAGTAGTCGGCATCGATCTCCATGAGGTAGAGCTTCTCCAGGGGAAGCAGAACCCCGTGATGCGCCTCGCCAACATACTTGACGATCGAGCCGGTCTGTGAGGTCTTGCCGATGCTCACTTCTCTCTGCTGACCGGTGCCCCGCCCCACCGCTGGACGGAACCTCATCCCCGATTCCCGGCAGAAGGCATAGACCACCGGCGTCTGATACCCGGCATCGATGAACACCTGCTGGGGGATGAGCTTCTCCCCATCGAGACGTACCTTGGGCCAGCCCTCAAGCACCCGATCGCGCAGCTCTCGGAGCGTCGCCAGCAGCGCCTGCTCGATCCCCAGGTCGCTGCCGGCAACTTCCAATCTCCCGTAATCCAGGATGTGGCCATTAGCTGAAGGGCTCCAGGCTACCGCAACCCAGTGAGCCAAGTACTTGCCAAGATCCACTCCCAGGGTGATGCACTTGGCGTCGGCAGGTGCAACCCCGCGCGGCAGAGGAAGCATCCGCGCTGCCAGCTCGGTCACTTCCAATGGGGTCTGCTGCATCTGGCTGGGCTGCACCGGGATGCACCAGACAAACTGCTTCATCTCCCGCTCGGCCGATTCTTCATCCACCGCGCGCGAGGCCTTCCACTCATCGGCGGCTAAGTCTCCTGCTGAGGTAAAGAGGTTGTGTACCGCTGACCAGCGAAAGCCCAGGGTATCGGTGGAGGGGAGTTCTCCACGGACAGTGCCATCGGACTCAATGACCTGGCCCTCATGCACCAGTCTGCATTGTGCGTTGGCCGCTACCCGCTGCGCCTCACTCCAGATCTGGCTACAGGCAGGACAGACCAGC
>JANNFC010000723.1:0-2703 GCA_031379405.1 Betaproteobacteria bacterium
ATCATATTAGTTTCTCGCTCGAGCTGTCAATTGCGGTAGAATGCTCCGTTGGGAGACCAGTCTTTGCAGCACGATCATCGAAGGCTAGCGGCAATCCTCGCCGCCGATGTGGCGGGCTATTCGCGTTTGATGGCCGGGGATGAGGCGGCGCGACACTCAAATCCCTGAACGAGTGCCGGGCGCTCTTCTCTGAGCAGGCTGCTTCCCACGGCGGGCGCATCATCGATACCGCAGGCGACAGCGTGCTGGCGGAGTTCAAGAGCGCGGTGGAGGCAGTACGTTCAGCCGGGGAACTCCAAGAGCGCTTTCGCCAAAACAGCGAATCGGTTCCCGAGAACCGCCGAATGCTCTTCCGGATCGGCGTCAATCTTGGCGATGTCATCGAGGAGAACGGTGCGCTCTACGGTGATGGGGTGAATGTGGCGGCACGCCTGCAGACCTTGGCTGAACCTGGCGAGCTTTGCGTCTCTAGTATGGTGTTCGATCAAGCGGAACGAAAGCTCCCCTACATCTTTGAGTTCATGGGGGGAGCATCAGGTCAAGAATGTCACTAAGCCCGTATCGGTATACCGTGTGGGCCTCCCCGGCGATCGCGTTCGGGACCCGCCTCTGCTTGCGCTACCCACCTCGCCTTCAATCACCGTGCTCCCGTTCACCAACCTTAGCGGGGACCCCGATCAGTTGTAGTTGGGGTCAAGTCTTGCAGCAGCGTACGATTTTGCGGAAGCGCGTCGTCGAGCAGATTGCCAGGTCTTGCGACAGTGAGAAGTTGGGGGGTAACCGATCAACGGGGTTGGGGGGCGTGGAGGGCACGGTCACGTCCGAAGCTACTTGTCTGTTAGATCAGTACGTCAAGGCCTTTGCGTTCCAGCAAATTGAGTAGTTTCAACGAAGGCCCGCTGGGATGTTTCTCTCCAATTTCCCATTGGCGCACCGTTGACAGGCTGGTGTTCAGCACTACCGCCAAGACGGCCTGGCTGAGTTTATGGCGCGTTCGCAGTGCACGAATCTTCTTGCTGGAATACGCCGGCACGGGCGCCAGACACAGCGCATCGTACTCCCGCATTCGGCGTATATCGATGAGTCCCGCTTCGTGAAGATCGATCGCGGTTTCGTGGACGGTTTTGAGGACGCGGCTAGTCGGTTTACGCTTCGCTACCATGGCAGATCTCCAATAACATTCCTTGATCGACGGCATGATCGAGTTCCTCACCGGAAAACTTTAGCAAGTCCGATGCTGCCGACTGCAACGCCCCCAATTCTTGGGCGTCTAAATTGCCGCGCTCGTTTTTCTCGAATCCAAAGAGAAAGAACCATCGATCGCCCTTGTCGGTGGCGACCAAAGTCCGGGTGCTACCTCGCTTGCCCCGTCCCGGAAGCGCCACGCGCTTCTTGAGCACGCCTGAACCCAGATCGGCGTCGATCAATCCCTTGATCATTTCGACGACGGCTTCACATAGCGCTTCGTTTCGAAGCCCTACTTTGCGTGCCCAACGATCGAACGGGCGCGTTTTGAAGACCCGCAGCATCTTTGAAGTATATCACTAGGTGTATTCAGGGCGATCGCTATAAGGGTTCCATTTCATTCTTGAAAAGTCAGTGGAGCGGCGATGGTCTTGCAGCAACGTACGAGTTTACGGAAGGCGTCGCCACGCAGATCCCCATCACATGGCGGCGCTATTCGGTGCTTGCTATAACATATAGGTGGCGTTGAATTTCCTATCCTTAGGAGTTTGAATGATTTGCTTGTCGCACCGAATAGGCACCGCCCTGCGTGCCGGTATCGCTTTGTTGTTTGCATGCTCGGCAGCCTGGTCACAGGAAATCACGCTGAAAGCGGTGAATGCATTTCCAGAAGGGACTTACTACGCCCGTAACTTCGAGCGCTTCGTGAAGAAAGTGAATGAAGAGGGCAAGGGTATAGTACAGATCAAATACATTGGCGGGCCGAAGGCGATACCGACGTTCGAACAAGGCAATGCGTTGCGCGGTGGCGTGGTGGATCTGGCGAACACGACGGCGTCCTTCACCGCCAGCGTTGTCCCCGAGGGCCTGGCTTTGAACTACACACCACTCACCATGGAGCAGATGCGCAAGAACGGTGTGCTTGAATACCTCAACAAGATTTACATGGACAAAGGGCTGTACTACTTTGCACGCACCGGCGAGGGCATCCAGTACTACCTCTATACCAATAGGCGCATCGACACGCCCAATCTGATTGGATTGAAGTTGCGCAGTACCCCGTTGTATCGTGACTTCTTCCAGAAGACGGGCGCATCGGCGTTACAGATCGCGCCGGGCGAGGTGTACACCGCCTTGGAACGTGGCGTGGTAGATGGCTACGGTTGGCCACTGATCGGCATTTTCGATCTGGGCTGGCATGAGAAAACCAAGTACCGCGTCGAGCCCGGGTTCTACTACATCGAGTTAGGTGTGGTATTCAGCGCCACCGCCTGGCGCAAGCTTTCACCGGCCCAGCGCCAGTTCTTGGAGAAACAGGCTACGTGGCTGGAGAGTTTGAACGCTGATATGCCTACCAAGGACGCACCGGCGGAAATCAAACGCCAGCAGGCTGCGGGCATTCAAACCATTCAGTTGGCGCCGCAACACGCGCAGGCGCTGGTCAAGATGGCGAACGACGCGGCCTGGAATGCAATCGTCTCCACCAGCCCGCAGCATGGTGCCAAACTGCGCGACATG
>JANNFC010000001.1:0-3548 GCA_031379405.1 Betaproteobacteria bacterium
CAAATCGGCCTCATCGCTCAGGGAATCCTGCAGTACCTCGCCGTGAGTTGTCCTCGCCAGGTTTGGGCTTCCTTCGGATCATGGCTACGTACCATTCGCCTCGGTATCCCTCCCTCCGAGTTCGTCACCGCCGCAGCACTGCGAAATTCACTGCCGCATTTTCTCGCAGAACCTAACGCCGCCCCACTATTCAAGAAATTCCTGCACCAGAACATTGACGTTGCTAACTACGCAAAGACGCACCCATCTCGGCGACTTTCGCAAAAGGGCCATCCATGATCGCCTAGGTCGGAATTTTGTTATGCTGTGCAGTCGACATTCTGCCCAGTTACTTTCTTAACTTATGAAGTGTGTCCGCTGCGAAAATGAGAATCGCATTGGCGCGAAGTTCTGCGAGATGTGCGGCGTTGCCCTGTCGCGGGCATGTTCGAGTTGCGGTAACGAAATTTCAGTGACGGCGAAGTTCTGCGCGAACTGTGGGCAGGCGACCCCTGGCAGCGAAACCGCCATTGATCCCCGCGCAGCGCAAAGCTATACCCCCAAGCACTTGGCCGACAAGATACTCAGCAGCAAGAGCGCGCTGGAGGGAGAGCGGAAACAGGTTACGGTCCTGTTCGTGGATATCGTGGGCTCCACATCCCGGTCGGAGAACGTTGACCCCGAGGAAGCTCATGCCCTCATGGCGCGCGCCATCGAGGTCATGGTCGAGCAAGTGCACCGCTACGAAGGCACCGTTAATCAATTCTTGGGCGATGGGGTTATGGCGTTGTTTGGCGCCCCCATTGCGCATGAGGACCATGCGCGCCGGGCCGTGCAATCAGCACTTGCCATTCAGCAGTCTCTTAGGCCACTGGACGAGGAGTTGCACATCCAGGGCCGCAGTGGTCTGCAAGTGAGACAAGGACTCAATACTGGATTGGTCGTAGTAGGCAGCATAGGCACTGACTTGCGGATGGACTACACGGCAGTTGGCGATGTCACCAACGTGGCCGCTCGACTGCAAAGCGCCGCAAAGCCCGGAGCGATTCTGATCTCCGGCAAAACACGCAGACTAGTTGAGGGCTATTTCCAACTGCGTTCGATCGGGACTCTTGATCTTAAGGGCAAGACGGTGGGGGTTGATGGCTTCGAGGTCCTTTCTGCCCAATCCACCCGCACCCGCATGGATATCGAAGCAGATCGCGGCTTGACGCCTCTGGTTGGTCGCGACCAGGAAATCCAGGCTCTTGTCCAGACATTCGAGAAAAGCAAAAAGGGAGATGGGCAGGTGGTGGCGCTGGTGGGCGATGCCGGAATCGGCAAATCACGCTTGCTGATGGAATTTCGCTATCGTATCGGTGACGTGGCCACTTGGTGCGAGGGACGTGCACTGTCCTTCGGACGTGGGATGGCATTCCATCCACTGATCGATATGCTGCGGCGGCTCTATCGCATTAATGAGACCGACTCGGAGGCAGATGTCATTGAGCACGTCGAGCATGCCGTGCTGGCGCTGGGCCAGGAGTTGAAAGCTGAGCTTCCATATCTGCAGCATTTGCTCGGTGTTGATCTGGGCAGCGTCGCAGGGATGGACGCGCGCCTGCGGCGCATCGAAATTTTGCATGCGTTGCAGCGCTATTTTTTGAGTTCGGCGCAGTCACACCCTCTGGTCATCGTATTCGAGGATCTGCACTGGATCGATCAGGCGACCGAGGACTTCCTGCGTTTGTTTCTCGATAACGTGCCGGCCGCCCGCGTACTCATGCTGCTTACCTATCGGCCAGAATACAACTTCCCGTTTGGGCATCGCAGCTATCAGAGCATTCAGAATCTAAGGCCCCTTTCAATCCAGGAAAGTTCGCGCATGGGAGACGCACTGTTGCGCGATCACAACCTGCCCGAGGCGCTGCGGACGCTGATTTACCAGAAATCCGAAGGTAATCCGTTCTTTGTCGAAGAGGCAGTCAGGTCGATCAAAGAGTCGCAAACGCTCACATCACGGAGCGACAAGGCAATGACGACGCAATCGTTTTCCGAGATTCTTGTGCCGGACACTGTGCAGGACGCGATCATGGCGCGTATAGATCGTCTTGGGGAGGAACCGAAGCGCGTCTTGCAACTGGCGGCGGTGATCGGAAGAGAGTTCACTAACCGGCTGATTGCCCGATTGGCGGATACCCACGGCGGCACCGATGTGGTCATGCGCGAACTCAAGACCAAGGAACTGATCTACGAAAAGAGCGTGTTTCCCGAACTGACCTACATCTTCAAACATGCCGTCACTCAGGAGGTTGCATACGGCTCGCTCCTGATCAAACGCCGCAAGGATCTTCATCGCCTCGTAGGCTTTTCGATCGAAGACCTGTATGCCGACAGGCTGGGTGAGCACTTCGAGGTTCTCGCACATCATTTCTCCATGGCCGAGCACTGGGAGAAGGCGCTCGAATATTTACTGAAAAGCGCGGCGAAGGCAGTGAAGGCATTCGCTTTACGAGACGCACTGCGCTTCTATGACAACGCATTGGCGGTGGTGCAAAAGCTTGGTGACCAGCTTTCCGTGACCACGCTGATGGAAATTCACAGCGCGCGCTCGGATCTGTTTTTCGGTGTCAGCGATTTCTCGCAGGCTCAGGTTGAAGCCGAGGAACTGCTGATGTTGGCGCAGCGCACGAGCGACCGAACAATTGAGGCCGGCGCATTGGTGCAAGGTGCACGGGCCAGACTCTGGCGGGAGGACTTCCCCGACGCTGCTGCGAGGGCTTCCAAAGCCATCGAAATAAGCACGGACGCCGAGGCACAGTCTGCCCTGGCAGGTGGTCTCTTCGTCAAAGGCATGATGAACGCCCTTAATGGTGCGCATGAGAAAGCGGACGAAGAGATGGGGCGGGCACTGAGTATCAGTCGATCCGTGCGTGACTTCAATAGCCAAGGAACTACCCTTTTCTTCATCGGCGCTTTACGGGGATGGCATGGACGGTATCGGGAGAGCATCGCGGTGGGAGCTGAAGGCGTTCGATTGGGGCGAGAGCAGCACTTGGTCGTCCCCCTGATCCGATGTCTCTGGACCCAAGGTATTGGGTATGCGGGACTTGGCGATTATGAGTCAGCATTGAGTGTCCTGCGGGAAGGCCTGTCGCTTGCCGAAAAACTCGGAGATCAGGGATTCATGTGCCGCTACCTGAATACGCTTGGCTGGCTCCACATTGAATGCGGAGATCTGGTTTCGGGGCTTGAGATGAACGCAAAGAGTCTCGAACTGGCTCGCCGCGACAAGCACGCCACCGGAGCGGAGCGCGCGGCATTCACTCTGCTCAACGAGGCCGATGCGTTCTTGGCGAAGGGTGATCTCAGCGCCGCCTCCGAGAAGTTGGGGGAAACCCTGCAGATCGTGAAGCACCCGCCACCCTCTCGGTGGATGACGTGGCGCTATTCGACACACTGCTATGTCAGTCTAGGCGAATTGGCGCTGGCACGGCGAGATCCGGCCGGCGCAGAGGGGTTTGCTGATGAGTGTCTGCGGATCGCCGTCCCAACGAGGTCTAGAAAGTTTGAAAGCCGAGCCTGGCGTT
>JANNFC010000010.1:0-24187 GCA_031379405.1 Betaproteobacteria bacterium
CCCCGCCGGAAGCCAACTACACCTTCAAGCATGCGTTGGTGCAAGATGCCGCTTATGATTCCCTTCTGAAGAGCAGACGTAATGAAATACACGGTGAGATTGCGCGGGTCATTGAAAAAAGATTCCCGCAAATCGAGAAAAGCGAACCAGAACGCCTAGCCCATCATTTGACCGCAGCGGGACATATGGAACAGGCTATCCCACGAAGGCGCAAGGCTGGAGAACTCGCACTAGCACGCATGGCGCTAACGGATGCAATCGCACACCTGACGCGAGGACTGGACCTTGTAAGTTCGTTGCCACCGTCGCGCAAGCGCGATGAATTGGAGCTCGAGATGCGGGTCAGACTCGGCACTGCCTGGATGGCATTCAAGGGATGGGCGGGTACAGAAGTATGGGACAGTTACCGCCCAGCGCTCGCATTGGCGAAGTCACTTAAACGCACCGAGCAATTGCTTCCGGTGCTATGGGGCTTACTATTTAACGTCATGTGTCAGGGGCGAGTTGCCGAGTCGTTGGAATGGGTAAAGGAGACCTTTGAGGCCGCCGAAGCATCCCAGAGCGAGGAACTTTTGATCACCGCGCACGGGGTGGCGGCAGCCAGGTATTTCTGGCTGGGCGATTTTACGAGTGTTTTGCATCATAGCGACGAAGTATTCGGGCTTTATGTCGAAAAGAGGCATAGTCAGATTGCGGAAACGACCAATACGGACATCAAAACCGGGGCACTACTCTATGCTGCGCTCGCCACATGGATACTGGGTTATCCGGATCGTGCGGTGCGGATAAGCAACGACAAGGATCAGCACGCGCGCTCGGGAGATAAGCCCTTCGAAATCAGTTGGGCCCTGACCTTCGGCGCAGGCGTTTTTGACTTCCGATGCGAGCCATCGGAGCTTCACAAACGAACCGATGAAGCCGAGCGGTGGGGACGGGCAAACCACCTACCCTACGTCTGGGCTCAGATGGTTCCAAATCAGCGCGGGATCGCATTGCTTCGGGAAGGAAAGGTTACCGAAGCGCTCGGACTTCTTCGCTCCGCCGTTGCAGGAAAAAACGCGTCCAACGATAAAATTTTTATGCCGTATCGCAGTGCGGTATTGGCCGATGCGATGGCGCAATCGGGTGACGTGGATGCTGCCCTACAGTTGATCGAGGCGCAGATCGAGCAAGTGGAGCGTCGAGGTTGGGAGGAACGTGCCCACTATGCTGAAATCCTTCGCCTCAAGGGCTGGATGCTGACGCTGAAGAAAAACTCGACTGGCGCCGAAAAATGCTACCTCGCTTCCCTCGATTGCGCCCGCCACCAACAAGCTAAATCCTGGGAACTGCGCACCGCGACAAGTCTCGCGAAGCTCTGGCACAGTCAAGGCAAGAGCAAGGAAGCCTATGATGTGCTTGCCCCAGTCTACAACTGGTTTACGGAAGGTTTCGATACCAAGGATTTGAAGGAGGCAAAATCACTCCTGGAGAAACTGGAACGATAGCACGACGCAGGATCATTCAGGGCGGACCGACATGACGGTGGGATGCGCGCATGCGAATCCCACCCTGAGATAGACCGGGCGTGTGGAATGGACAATGGTGCGCAAGCGCACCCTACGCTTCGTGGGAAGGGTTACTTTATCTCCACTTCCACGAATACGAATGCGTAGTCGTTGGCGTTGATGACGTTGTGCTCCACGCCCGCGTTGCGCGTATAGGGGATGCCCACTGTGAGATCCGCGTATCGCTTACCTTCTTTTTCTTCCAGGAGTAGCTTCCCCGTAGTTTGCGGGACCACGACGTAGTCCATCGCGTGGATATGCCAGCCGGTTTCAGCGCCTGGGGCGAAACGCCATTCCGTGACTTTCACCAGAGCGTTTTCGATGAACGTGGTGGAGACGGCTTGCAGGCGCGATGCGGTCATGGAGATGGGATTAGTTTAAGGGAGGCTCCAACTCGGACGAGACACACTCTCATAGAGGCCCCTCACCCTCGCTCTCCCCGCAAGCGGGGAGAGCGAATGATAAGGTGATTCTACCAACTGAGGTGCCGAGTTGAGATCTTGCGCCGAATGGTGCGGCAGCCTCGTTAGGCGATAGACTGATACACCTCCGACTCGAACGCGTAGAACAAAGGCAGTGCCTTGTGATCTGCGAACGGCAGCACCTGTGTGAGGTACACGCCCGCGACGCCCTGGCTGTGGTCGATCCAGAAGTAGGTGTTGGCCAATCCCGCCCACGCCAGACTTCCCGGCGTGCGACCGGTGGGGGCGCGTTCGTTGTTGATCATGAAGCTCAAGCCCCAGCTCTTGTCCATGCCCGGGAAAAATTCGGCATCGTTGGTGAGCGCAGGAATGGCGGTCTTGAGCAACTTCACTTTCACGTTGCCCATGGCGTTGCGCGACATGAGATCCACAGTCTCGGGGCGCAGGATTTGGCTGCCGTTAGCGCTGCCGCGATTGAGGATCATCTGAACGAACTTTAGGTAGTTGCCCGCGGTGGAATATAGGCCTCCTCCGCCCATTTCGAACTCGGGCGACTGTGGGATCTCGAATTCCATGGGTGCCAGCACGCCTTCGGCATTGCGGATATGCACCTTCGCCAGGCGTGCGCGCATGTCGGGGCGAATCTTGAAGGCAGTGTCGGTCATGCCGAGCGGCGAGAAGAAATTCTCCTCCATGTAGTCGCCCAACCTGCGGCCGCTCACGGCCTCGACCATCTTGCCTGCCCAGTCGATGCCGATACCATACTCCCACTGCTCACCGGGATCGAACAATAGCGGCGTCTTCAATGCATTGTTGGTACAACTGATGATGCCCGGAATGCCCTTGACCTTCTGGTACCGGGCGACATCGGGGCTCCATAGTTCGTAGCCCCAACCCGCGGTATGCGTCAGGCAGTGGCGCAGCGTAATGGCGCGCTTTGGCGCGCGGGTAATGGGTTGGCCGTTGGCGTCCCAACCCGTCAGCACACGCGCCTTACCCAATTCCGGGACATACTGGCTGCCTGCCCCGTCGAGGTTTAGTTTGCCTTGCTCAACGAGTTGCATGGCTGCGGCACCGGTGATGGCCTTGGTCATGGAGGCGATCCATACCACCGTATCCGTGGTCATTGTGTCTCCGCCCAGCACTCTTTGCCCGAAGGCGCCTTCGTAGAGGGCGCCTTCGCGGTTGGTGGCCATGGCGATGACGCCGGGTACATCACCCGAGCCCGCGCCGGCACTCAACACGCTATCCGCGCTCGCCTTAAGTGAATTTGCGGCTTTGGCCCACGGAATGCCACCTGTACTGGCAGCCATCAACGCGGTACTTGCCTTTAGAAATCCTCGTCGCTGAATCGTCATGGTTGTCTCCTCCTGTATGGTATGTTGCGACAATAAGCTTACTCTCGCCAGCCACACCTATGCAAGTTGCGACACATCCAGATGGCTCAGGGCTTGCTCTGGGTTCGGGGCTTTGAGGAATGGAATTACGCCCAGCAGCGGAGCCCGAAGACCCACCCGTAATGAGGTGATGTTCTCTTCGGCCGCATTCATATCACGGTCTATTCGGGACGCAACCCATCCCGCAAATTTCAACCCTCTTTGCTGCAAGGCGAGTTGGGTCAATAGCGCGTGGTTCAAGCACCCCAAACGGATTCCGACGACGAGAATGACGGGCAGATTAAGTGCCAATGGGATTTGGGAGCCATCCAAATCTTCGTTCAACGGAATCATCAATCCACCAGCGCCTTCGACGATCACGATTTCCGCCAAGGCGGAAAGTCGTGCGTAGGCAGTAGTGATGGGTTCGAGCTGGATGGACACCCCTTCCCTCTCGGCTGCGACGTGCGGAGCGATGGCGGCGTGCAGCGCATAGGGGGTGACGTCCTGTCGTGGAGCGTGCACGTTGCTGGCGGCAATAAGGGCTTCGCTGTCTTCCCACACGTGGACGCCGTCGCGCAATACTGATCCGGCGGCGATGGGCTTCATGCCTGCTGTTTTTTTACCTTGGGTGGCGAAGGCACGAATTAAGGCGGCGCTTACCAAGGTCTTGCCGACGCCGGTGTCTGTGCCGGTGATGAAGTAGCCCAGGGCCATGTGCGGTGCGGGTTGCTCGGATCAGGCGCCCCTCACCCCGACCCTCTCGTCGCGGGCGGGGCGATGGCGTGAAGTGGTGGTGGGGTATGAGTTGCGCCCGCCACTAGGCCGTTACTCATCGAACCACACACTCGTTCAATAGCTCGACCGTGCGCCGTGCCAATAGATTGATTTCATCTTCACTAATCACATAAGGTGGCATGTAGTAAACCGTCTTACCTAACGGCCTTAACAGCAATTCCTTGCGAGAGGCTTGTTCGGAGAATTTGCGTGCGAACAAAGGATCTTCGGTGCTGACATCGAAAGCCCACACCATTCCACAGCGGCGAAAGTGATTTACCAATGAATGGGCTGCTACGTGTACAAAGGCGGTGTCAATCACTTTCCCCTTGGCGCCGTTGGCTTCAATCACTTTGTCTTCACGAAAGATCGCCAAAGTCGCCAGCGCGGCGCGGCACGCCAGCGCATTGCCGGTATAAGAATGCGAATGCAGGAATCCGCGGGCATCCCGTTCGTCGTAGAAAGCTTGGTAGATTCGATTGGTACTCAGCACCACGGACAGCGGCAAGTACCCTCCGCTCAGGCCTTTAGACAGACACAGGAGATCCGGCATGATGTCGGCCTGCTCGCAGGCAAAAAAAGTCCCGGTGCGGCCGAACCCTACGGCGATTTCGTCGGCGATGAGGTGAACTTCGAAGCGATC
Organism: Betaproteobacteria bacterium; assembly: GCA_031379405.1. Lineage (GTDB taxonomy): Bacteria > Pseudomonadota > Gammaproteobacteria > Burkholderiales > SHXO01 > SHXO01. The sequence goes on from JANNFC010000010.1 coordinate 4,766, forward strand.
GCACAATCGTCGCGCTTCGCCAAGATAGACCGGGTCGTACATGGCCATGCCCCCGGCACACTGAATCAGCGGTTCCACGATAAAGGCAGCGAGCTGACCGTGATGTTGCACAAAGTACGCTTCCAATTCTCGCGCGCAACGCAGCGCATACTCCCTCGCACTTTCACCGGGGGTGGCGAAGCGGGAATCCGGACTGGGTACCGTCGCCACCTTCATCAATAGTGGCGCGTAAGTGTCCTTGAAGAGTCCCACGTCCCCCACCGACAAAGCCCCCAACGTCTCACCGTGGTAGCTGTTGCTCAAACTCAAGAATCCGGTCTTGTCCGGGCGAGCGCTATTGCGCCAAAAATGGAAGCTCATCTTCAATGCGATTTCGATGGCCGCCGACCCATCGGAGGCATAGAAGCAGTGGCCTAAGCGGTTGCCCGTAAGCGTGCTCAATTGTTCAGACAATTCCACCACCGGTTCGTGAGTAAAGCCACCCAGGATGACATGCTCCAGTTGTTCCAACTGAGCGCGCAGCGCGGCATTGATGCGCGCATTGCTATGCCCGAATAGATTCACCCACCACGAACTTATGGCGTCCAGGTAACGATGGTCGTCGAAGTCGTAGAGCCAGACGCCTTGTCCGCGTTGAATGGGAATCATCGGGAACTGCTCGTGCAGTTTCATCTGCGTGCACGGATTCCACACGGCGCGCAGGCTGCGCGCGATGAGCGCGTCGTTAGTCACCGAGCGCCGTTTGTACGCAATGAGATTTGGGCGCGCATTCATTCAACCCCGTCACCAGGCGCTCGACATCGTCGAGGGAATGCCCGGCGGACAATGAGATGCGCAAGCGCGCCGTCCCGCGCGGCACGCTCGGCGGCCGAATGGCGGGCACCCAGATCCCTTTGTCTTTGAGCGCGACCATAAGACCGACCGCCGCGTGGTTGTCGCCGATCAACAAGCCCTGTATCGCGGTATCGGAGGGCAACAGGCGCCAGGGGCTATTTGTCAGGCCCGCGCGCAACGCATGAATTAAATGCTGCAGGCGATCGCGGCGACTTTGCTCCTGCTCGATCAATTGCAAACTGATCAGCACTCCGGCTGCCAGTGCAGGCGGCGCCGCCGTGGAAAAGACGTAGCCGCGCGCGGTTTGAATCAACCACTCGACCAGGTCGGCGTTGCCTGCCACGAACGCACCTGCGACACCCGCGGCTTTGCCCAGGGTCGCCATGTAGACGACGTTTTTGGATTGCAGCCCAAAGTGCGACAAAGTGCCGCGTCCACCCTGTCCAACGACCCCGAAGCCGTGTGCATCATCCAGTAGCAGCCAGGCGTCGTGCCGTTCGCATAATTCCACCAGCTTGGCCACCGGCGCGAAATCTCCTTCCATACTAAACACGGCGTCGCTAATGACGAGTTTGCGTGGGGCGGTCGAGCTCTCCAAAGCGAACGCCAAATGCGTGGTGTCGGCGTGCGAGTAGATCTCGATCTTCGCTCCCGATAGGCGAGCGCCATCGATGAGGGAGGCATGATTAAACTCATCGGAAAAGATGGCATCGCCCCTTCCCACCAGCGTGGGTATCACGCCTATGTTGGCCAGATATCCTGTGGAGAACAACACCGCGCGTTCGCACCCGACGAATTGCGCGAGCCTGTGTTCGAGTTTTTCATGCAGCACGCCATGCCCGGATATAAGATGCGATGCGCCCGCCCCCACACCGTAGCGCGCAACCGCTCGCACAACAATATCGGCGATGCGGCCGTCGTTGGCCAATCCCAGGTAGTCGTTGCTGCAGAAGGAGAGATAGCGCTTGCCGCCCACATCGAGATAAGGACCCTGCGGTCCGGCCACGATCTGGCGCTGACGTAGCAGACCCTTGTGGCGAAGTTGCTCCAAGGCTACGGAAAGATCAGGCACGGTTACTCAGAGCATAGGATGCGCGCGCACCATGGAACTCAGGCGTATCCTGTGACGGTTATATGGTATGCATGCCAAGCTTACTTAGCAGCGCTTGATCGCGCAGCACGTCGGGGTTCCCGGTCGTCAGCAACTTGTCGCCGTAGAAAATAGAATTCGCGCCAGCAAAAAAACACCACGCCTGCACCGCTTCGGACATTTGCTGGCGCCCGGCGGATAAACGCACAAAGGATCGCGGCATGGTCGTGCGGGCCACGGCGATGGTTCGCACAAACTCCAATGGATCCAAGGCCTCGGTTCCATGCAAGGGCGTGCCTTCCACCTGTACCAGGTTGTTGATGGGAACCGATTCGGGCTGCGGTTCCATGTTGGCCAATTGCGCGATCAAGCCGGCGCGTTGAAGCCGCGATTCGCCCATGCCCACTATGCCACCGCAACACACTTTGATACCGGCTTCACGCACTCGACCAAGCGTGTCCAAGCGATCTTGATAGTCGCGCGTGGTGATGATCTTGCCGTAGAACTCGGGCGAGGTATCGAGATTGTGGTTGTAGTAATTCAAGCCGGCGTCCTTGAGTTTTTCGGCTTGTCCATCTTTCAACATGCCCAAGGTGCAGCAAGCTTCCAAGCCGAGCGCCTTGACTTCGCGCACCATCGCCAGCACCGGTTCAAGATCGCGATCTTTCGGCCCGCGCCAGGCGGCGCCCATGCAAAACCGCGAAGCGCCGTTGGCCTTTGCCAGTTTGGCCGCCGCCACCACTTCGCTGATATCCATGAGTTTCTGATTCTCCACGCCGGTGTGGTAGCGCGCCGCCTGCGGGCAGTATCCACAATCCTCCGGACAGCCGCCGGTTTTGATGGAGAGCAGCGTCGACAGCTGCACGGCGTTTGGCCTGAAGTGTTCGCGGAGCACGCGGTGGGCGCGATGCATGAGATCCGCAAACGGTAACTCGAATAACGCCTCAATATCCTCTACGCGCCAGCGCGGGGCCGCTTCGAGTTCTTCGCACAATGGCGCAGCGGGCAGCGAGATTGGATGCGGAATATGAATATCGTTCATGGGTTCGGTCGGAGACTTGTTAGAACTGCGTCATGCCGTCTATTGTGCCATGCGCAGTCTCCGGCTTCGCTCCCCCTATAATCGCCAACCAACTAACTCTGGAGACCGCCATGCAAAGACGATCGTTTCTACAAGCCGGTGTAGCGCTTAGCGTCGCCAGTTCCCTACGCGATGCCTTAGCGCAGAACAAGCCACGCATCAACCCACCGGCATTGTTCGACAACATTCCGGGGGGCTATCGTGTTCTGCCCTCCGGTACCGTCTTCGCAGGGGGAGCCATCTCGATGGAGGGTCACGAGATCGTGCACGCCATCTTAAAACCATGGATTCCCCTCAAGGATGCCTGGGGATTCATTGAAGCCCATCTCAAGGGGCTGGGTCGTCCAGTGCAGGCGCTGTGCGGGATGGAACTGCGCATCCCAAAGCAGCTCACCTTTGAAGGCTTCAGAACATTCAACGCGCCCTACGTCGAGCAACTGCAGAAGTGGCAGTTGCTTCTGGGCCGCTACAGCGCCGTGTGCCGAACCAATGTGGCGCCCGTGGTGGATGTCCCGTCCGAACCCATGCCGCACGCCTTTTCCTATGGCGTACCGTCCGATGCCAAGACGCTCACTTTCTGTGTTTCCGGGGCCGCGGATATCGACGCGCGTGGCAAGCCGGTGGCCGAGGACGATGTGTCTCCGGCCGGGATGAAGCGACGCCTGCAGCACGTGGTGGAAACCATCACGGGGCGGCTCGCCGAGATCGAGTTGGACTGGGGTGTGGTGACCCATACGGACCTGTGCGTCGTACAAGCCATTCCAGGGCTTTGGGAAAGCGTCATCGCGCCCGCCTTGGAGCCGGCGCTTCGGCACGGCGTACGGGTCCACCTTGCGCGTCCTCCCATCGTGGGCGCCGAAGTCGAGTTGGAGTGCCGGGGTGTGCGTCAGGAACTAACACTTTCGCCGGCGTAGGAGCGTGCTCAACTCGTATTCCCCGCGCTCTTGGCGCGGGGGCAAACTTCGGGGGTTTCCAAAGGGGGCGAAGTGATTTTCACGTAGCCCCCTTTATTCCCATGGCGGCGCTGGAAGCAGTGTTTTTCGTTCCGCCGGGCGGGACCACCATTCCCGCGACGCTCTAACGCCTCCCGCCCTACTAGCCATTCGGCCAATAGCCATTTCATCCCGCTTGCGGCAGTATGATGTTTAGCTCGCCGCGGGCAAGGTGAAGGTCAGGATCAGAAGCAGGATAAAAAGCAACTGGCATTCGCTCCCGAACCAAGTGTACATTAGCAGCCATGAGAGGAGTGTCCGAATTGAACTTGCTGGTGGTGGATGATCACACGCTGTTTCGGCAGGGTCTGAAGTTCTTGCTGCGGGATCTGGACGAGCATCTCAACATCTCCGAAGCCGCGGACTGCCAGAAAGCTATCGAGCTGCGCGGGCAGCCCTTCGACTTGATCTTGCTGGATCTGCACATGCCGGGCACCGTCGGGTTGGACGCCCTGGCAGCCATGAAGGAAACCTTCGAGATCAGTCGAATCGTCGTCTTATCCGGAGAGGAGGACCCGCGCCAAGTGCGACGCGCTATTGAAAAGGGCGCCATGGGCTTCGTGCCGAAATCATCGTCTCCGGAAGTACTGTTAAGCGCGCTGCAAATCGTATTGGCCGGTTCCATTTACTTGCCACCATTGGCGCTAAAGGATCTGCAATCCGAACCGGCGCCCGCCAACGGTACGGAGAAGCATTCACGCTCCCACGACGCCCACCTGCTCGGCAACTTGCTTTCGCCTCGGCAACTGGAAGTGTTGCACAAGGCGATCGCGGGCAAGTCCAACAAATTGATCGCGCGCGAACTCGACATCTCCGAAGGCACGGTCAAAGCCCATCTCGCAGCATCCTTCGTGGCGCTGGGCGTGCACAATCGAACGGAAGCGGTGTACGTCGCGGCACGGCTGGGTTTGCAGATCAAAGACTGAGCGTCCCCCGCGTGCAACTCGCCACCCCCCTCCCCCTGAGTCCCGAACCTAGCACCGACAATGAATCGGCGCGAGAGGTCAAGCTCAAGCAGTACCAGTTGGAAAATCTCTCCCGGCAGGCCAGGCGCGTACCCGGGCCGGTGATCCTGGCGGCCGCGGTCGTTGCCTTCATCGCATGGGATTTCGTACCGTCATGGTTTGCAATTGGCTGGGGTATGGTCGTGGCCGCGGCGGTGTTCGTGCGGGCAGGTTACTCCCGACGTCCGCTGAGCATGACATCGGAATCCATTCAGAAGAGACTGCATCATATGGTTCTATTGAGCTTGCTCAATGGCTCCGTGGCTGGGATAGGCTCGGCCTACCTTTTCACCCAGCTGCCCGCGGACCGGCAAACGCTCCTCACGATGATCGTGGTCGGCTGGACCGCGGGGGCGGTGTCCGCCAATGCCGCCTACGCGCGCGCATTCTTCGCCTACACCCTGGTTTTGCTCACACCGCTGGCGATTGTCTGGGCTTTGCAAGGGACGCAAGGCATTGGTATCGCGGCGTTGCTCATGCTCTTTCTCGCCATCGAGAGCGGATTCGTCAGTGACAATCAACGCGTGTTTCGACAGTCATTCTCCATTCGCTACGAGAACGAGCAATTGATCGAACAACTCGAGAGGCAGCGGCAAGAGATTCTGCACGAAAAGGATCGGGCGGAGACCGCGAATCTCGCCAAGTCCCGCTTTCTGGCCGCAGCCAGCCACGACATACGCCAGCCGCTGCACACCATCGGGTTGTACAGCGCCGCACTGTCATTGCGAAAAACCGATGAGCGTAGCCAGGAACTTGCGCGCCAGATCAGCCTGGCGGTCGGCTCACTGGCGTCGCTGTTGGACAGCCTGCTCGACATCTCCAAGCTGGACGCCGCCGCTGTCGTGCCGGAAGTCGCCACCTTCGAATTGGGTGCCTTGACCGCCAGACTGATGGACGAAGTAGGTCCGGTCGCAAATGAAAAAGGGCTTGCCCTATCAGATCGTGTGGCGCCCGACCTATTCGTGCACACCGACGCGATGCTGCTTGAACGCATCGTGCGCAACCTACTGGATAACGCCGTCAAGTACACACCGCGAGGCTCGGTGGCACTGCGCGCTTTTTCCCGTGGAGGCATGGTGATCGTGGAAGTTGCCGATACGGGTATCGGAATTCCCCCCAAGGAACAGTGCCGCATCTATGAGGAGTTTTATCAGCTGGGCAACTCCGCACGCGATCGCTCGCAGGGCCTTGGCCTCGGACTGGCCATCGTGCACCGGCTGGCCAAGCTGCTCGACATCACCTTAACATTGAAATCGCAAGAAGGTGCTGGCAGCACCTTCGCTTTGTCCTTACCCTTGGCACCCCGTCCGCGCATCCCGCGATCCACACAGGTACCCGCCGAGTTCGCCGATGCGGCGTCCATGCAGGGTCTCAGAGTACTGGTGATCGACGACGAGATTTCCATACGCACCGGCATGCAAGCTCTGTTGGAGAGCTGGGGATTGCACGTCACTTTGGCGTGGGATACGACCTCCTCCCTGGCGCTCGCACAACAAGGTATGGATCTGGTCATCGCCGACTACAGGCTGCGTGATAGTGAGACCGGTCTGGATGTGATTCGCAGCCTGCGGCGACAACACGGAACCCTGGCCGCCATGGTGATCAGCGGCGATACCGCACCTGAACGTATTCACGAACTCAAGGAAGAAAACATTCGCTTGTTGCACAAACCGGTCGCGCAGACGGCGCTGCGGCAGGCCATAGTGGAAGTTGTAGGGGGAGCCTAGCATGACAGAAGACAAAAAGTGAGCGGTACGGAATGGTTGTCCCAGGGTGCGGAAAGCTTTCTGGCGAACTATCTCAAGCAGGGCGCTAAACAAACCGAAGCAATTGACGTGGTAATCGTCGGCAGCGGTTACGGCGGTTCCGTGGCCGCTGCGCGCTTGGCCCAGCACCATCATAACGGCCGGCCGCTCAATGTCTTTGTGTTCGAGCGCGGCAAGGAATATGTTCCGGGGGATTTTCCTCGGCGCTTCGCGGACCTTCCGGGTCACGTGCGCATCAACGATGAAGAAGATCCCGAGGCCAAGGGTCAGCGCCAAGGATTGTTCGATGTACGCATCGGCACCCAGGTGAGTGCGTTGGTCGGCAACGGTCTGGGTGGCGGATCGCTCATCAACGCCGGCGTCATGGCCGAACCGACACCCGAAGTTTTCCGGCAAGGTTGGCCAAAACAGCTCCACGACAAACACGAACTCGCCCCGTACTACAAGCGCGTGCGCGACATGCTGGGCGCACGCAAGATTCCGCTGCCCACGGAGTCTCGCTCCGGACGCTACGTGAAGCCGGCGAAACTTGCCGCCTTGGAACAAGTCGGCAGCTTATTGGATAAGACTAACGTCGATCGCCGCGCCGAAATTGCCGTCACCTTCGAGGCAGGCACCAGCCAAGGTGGCGTCGCGCAACAGCCCTGTATTCAATGCGGCGACTGCTTCACCGGGTGTAATCACTGGGCAAAGAACACCTTGGCGATGAATTACCTGCCTTACGCCCGCGCGCGCGGTGTGCGTCTTGTGACGGGTATCACGGTCCTGTCATTGCAAGGTGAAGACGGCGATTGGACCCTCAACGTGACGCTCACCGATAAAGTGCTGGCCGACAAGTACGTGTCAGCTAGCGAGTCGCCCTTCTTGTTTCGGAACACGGTGCCCGTGCGAGCCAAGCACGTCATTCTCAGTGCGGGCGCCTACGGCTCTACCGAAATCTTGCTGCGTTCCAAGCGCGGCGTTGAGTTCTCCACCTGCCTCGGCAAACGGTTTTCCACCAACGGCGACATGATCGCAGCCGGATTCAAGATGCGCCCGCTCGTCAACGCCAGTCCGAAGGAGGGCCAACCCCCTGGCAAACGCAACGTGGGCCCTACCATCACCGGCCTCATCGACTTGCGCCAGGACACCGACCTGAGCAAACAGATCGTCATCGAAGAGATGGCGGTGCCGGCGGCATTGCGGCGCTTACTCGAAGAAATGGTTACGAATCTCGATGCTTTTCACGCCTTGACTCGCTGGAACAAGATACGGCATCACCAGGACCATGTCGGGCAAGATCCGGCCGGCATCGATTCTCTGTCCCTGGACCACACCATCTTGTACGCCGTCATCGGGCATGACGAATCCCGGGCCCAACTCGAATTGGTCAAGGACGACGAACCTTCCACTGCACCAAGCAAGGTTCCCGGGTCCGCTAAGTCGATGAGCGACGGTGGCATCAAGGTTACGCAAGGCTGCTCCAAACTTCCCGTCGGCGAGCAACCGGTATTCGAATTGGGCATAGAACGCCTCCGGCAAGCGCACGCCAATCCCATGCTCGGCGGCACTTTGCTGCCCAATCCCCTTTGGGACCCTTGGCCCGAGGAGGTTGTCCAGCTCTTCGATACCACGCCCAATAAAGGCAGTGTGCTTACGGTGCATCCTCTTGGCGGGTGCGTGATGGCGGATTCTGCCGATACAGGTGTGGTGAATCACATAGGCCAAGTTTTTCGAGGATCCGCCAGCGCAGTCTACGAGACTCTGGTGGTGCTGGACGGGTCCATCGTCCCCACCTCCTTGGGGATCAATCCGGCGCTGACCATCGCCGCTGTGGCGGAGCGCGCCATCGAAGGTCTCAAGAAGGCTTGGAAGTTGGACGCTGTCCGAGGCGCCATTCCCAATTTATTGGAGGCACTTCCTCGCGTTGACACGCAATCGCAACCCACGACCGCACGCGCCACGGCATTTCGTTTTTCCGAGAAGCTGGAAGGCAAGAAGTTGCGCATTCCCGTTGGCATAAGCCGATCCAAGGTGCCCTACGAACGCTATGAATTCCTCGACGCCAGCATGCGTTTGGATTTCGCCCCGGTGCCGGACATGGAGATGTTTCTGGCGAGTCTGCCCAAGATCATGACCATCGACCGTTGCGATTTTTTGCTCTGCCGCGACGGCGACGAACCGTTGCCGGTGCCGGTTTCGGGATACATGAGTGTTCTCGAGCTGGAAAACTCCACACCCTGGCGTCGTACGCTGCGCGCCAGTATCGCCTGGTTGCTCAATCGCGGTCTGCAAGAAATTTGGAACTACGCCGCACAGCGGCTCTCGCCTTCGCCGGATACTTCGGCCGCCGGAGCACCGCGCTCACGTGAGTCAGACTCCGAGCCGGACACTGTGTCGTTGCGGCAACGCGCGAAACAGCTTTTCATCATGGCATCGCACGTGGGTGAACGTCGGCGCTATCGCTATGAACTGGTCGTGACGCGCGATGTCGAGCGCAACCACGAGCGTTATTTCTCCGCCGGCGATCGCCTGATGGGTGAGAAGATCATCGCCTATACCTATCGTTCCAATCCGTGGCATCAATGGATGGACATGAAGCTGTACGTCATGAAAACGGGCGCGAAAGGCCGTACCTACCTTGGCGAGATGCGAGTCGACCTGCCGCACTATGTTAGGAAGCACGCCAGCCAACTGCAGCTCACTGAGCAGGATTCTCAGCCGCAGGCCATTGCCGATCTCATCTCCTTTGCGACCTATACCGCGCGTGCCATCGCAAAGATACATCTATGGACTTTCCGTCTGCCGGACTATCCGCCTAGCCTGAAAAATTCCGCTGGCACTATCGACATAAAGGCCTTCCGCTCGCAATTCCAGCGCTTGCCGGGCCAGGTCCGGAATATCGCGCCGATGCGCTTCGCCCCCATTGGCCATGGGCAGTATGTGCTGCATCGCTACACGCCGCCGACTCTGCGTGAAGATTTGGGGCCCGTCGTATTGATTCACGGCTTCGGCGCCAGCGGTTCGAGCTTTACCTTGCCTACTGTCAGCGAGAGCATGGTCGAGCACCTGTTGCAGCGCGGCTTCGACACTTGGGTGCTGGACCTGCGCACCAGTATCGCGCTGGATTCCTCGCATGTGGATGGTTCCTTCGAAGAGGTGGCCTATGATGACATCGCGCCCGCCATCGCGCAGATATCGGCTGCGGCAATGGGCCAATCTGTAAACGTGGTCGCGCATTGCATCGGCTCCGCCATGTTCTGCATGGCCGCGCTGGCAGGCAAGCTGCCCAAAAACTCCATCCGCGCGGCCGTGCTTTCGCAGGTGGGCCCGTTGGTAGCAGTCACCTCACTGAATTTATTCCGCGGATACGTCGCGGGCTACCTCCGATATTTCCTCAATATGGAGGAGTTCGACGTCACCCAACCGCGCAGCGACTGGATGGACTTCGTCGACCGCGTGCTGAGTTCCTATCCTTATCCCAAAGAGGAATGGAATTTTCATCGCTCTTTGTGGCCTTGCGCCAAATTTACGCACGAGGTGTTCTGCAACCGGTCGAGCACTATCTACAATCCGCTGTTCGAACACCGCAATGTGAATCAGGAAACCCTCGATACCTTCGGCGATTTGATCGGTCACGTCAACCTGCATACCTACCAGCAGACCATCCACTTCGCCACCCAGGAGCGCCTGACCGACCACCTTGGGCGCAATGTTTTTGTCACGCCAGACAACATCGCCAGTCATCTAAGGTTCCCCATCTTTTTCATGCACGGGGAACACAATCAACTGTTCGATGTCTCGACCAGCCGCAAGTCCTTTGACTTGTTGGCTTCCGTGTTTCAAGGCGATGAACAAGTGGAATCCGACAGCGCCAGAACGCATGGTGTATTCCGATTCGAGGTCATCAAGAACTACGGACATCAGGATTGCATCATCGGCGATAAGGCAAGCCGTGATGTGTTTCCAAAAATTTCCGGCTTTCTGGAGCAGGCATCAACCACCGAGTTCACGGTAAATTCGAAGCGAATTACGCTGCGCCCACCGCGCCTTGGACCCATCTTGTGTTGGGCAAGAACGGACGAGGTGGGACGCCGCCGCATTAGCGTACGCATTGTCCCGGACGATCGTACATCCACGCCGCGCCACGCCATCACCATGGTGTGTGCCGGCAAAAGTGCCAACAACCCCGTGCCCGGATACTGCCGGCGGCATAACCTCGTGGGGCTGGAGATTTCCCGCCAGAATATACCGCCGCCACGCATCGTGGAAATCGATCTGCCCGCAGGAGACGAACTCACTGTCATCGTCGCAACCTTGCATGAGGAGTTCGCCAGCGGATCCATGGCAGATCAGGAATTTCTTCCCGTCGAACTCAACGGCGCGCTGTTGCGTAGCGATGAGGATATCGATCACCACTGCGCGGACATTTTGCGCTTGGTACGCAAGCGCGGGGTGCTGTCCGACGCATGTGCCGACGCCCGCACGGTGGATGATGAATATGAGCACACGCCTTGCAGCGTCTTTCTATCGAAGGAAGTGCTGCGCGCCATGGACACGCAAGCGCGCTCGGAAGCACAGCCTCTTACCTTCGCAGCGGGGAGCTGCCGCTACGCGGCATCGGCATTCGATCGAGAACTGGCGGATCGCACCTTCGGCAGATTGCGACAGCTGATCGAATCCAAAGACACGCTGCGCCGCAAACCACAACTGCTCCTCCTGCTCGGCGACCAGATCTACGCCGATGCCACCGCTGGTCTGTTCGACCCGGAGTCCCCCATTGATCGTTACGACAATCAGTATCTGGAAGCGTGGAGCGCACCCAACATGCGCCAAGCGCTGCGCTGCCTGCCCACGCATATGATGCTGGATGATCACGAAATCCGGGAAAACTACGAGTTCAGCAAACTCAATCCGGTGATAACGGAGGCGCTACCCACCTTCCGTGCCTATCAACTTCTCGGTGCGCCACCCAATCCCAAGGGGCGCAAAGCGGCGCTGGAGCAACCCTTCCGTCACTGGTATGAGTTCGCCAGCGGCGGCTACGGTTTTTTCGTTATGGATACACGCACCGAGCGCCGGCACGCGCTTTCGAAGCCCGCTATTATCGAGGACAGCATGATCGATAACGAGCAGTGGGAATATCTGAAGGAGTGGCTGGAGAAACAGGACAAACGGCGCCCGAAATTCATCCTTTCTCCCAGCGTGGTCGCACCTTGGAGCAAAGCTTCGCGCGGATCGATTGCGAACGCGATACGCGCCGATTCATGGGATGGCTTTCCCTATTCGTTGAACCGGCTACTGACGTTCATCGCGCAGAAAGAGATTCATGGCGTCGTGTTCATCTCGGGCGACTATCACTGCTCCATGGTGTGCGAATTGAGCGTTTCCTACAACAGCCAGCCCGTCAAGGTCACCTCTATCGTGACCTCGGGGCTGTACGCACCCTACCCCTTCGCCAACGGCTCCAGGGCCGAATTCGAACTCGATTTCGAAGGTCAGCATGCGCAATGGGCCGACCCCGATAGCCGGGGGCCAACGCGTCTCGCGCCCGTCTGCGTGAGTTACCGCACGCGACGTCGCTCCATCGTCGATGTTGGCAGTATCGGTTTGATCTCCGCAATCCCGCCCCGCGGGGATGGGCCTTGGTTGCTCGCCGTGGAATTTGACACGGAAGCCGGCATCATTCAAGAAGAAATCTCTCTGTAATACATTGTCCGCCATGGTCCCCCTGGGACGGAAAAGCACCGCGCCTTCCGCTGTAAGGAATCGCCATCCGGTCTAAATGCCCGCCACACGCTCCACCGTCCACCACAACCCTAAACCGATCACCAAACAAGACAACCCTTTGCGCAACCAAGGAGACCAACGGAACCGATCCATGACATGCATCAAAGGAAACACCAACGACACCAGAGCCAACTGAAACACCTCGATGCCGACATTGAACCCCGCCAATGCAAACAGCCAACTTTGGCCATCGACCTCTCCCAGGGACTCCGCCAGCGCACCGGCAAAACCAAATCCATGTATCAGCCCGAACCCGAATGCGATAACCGGCCCATGCTTGACGCCCGGACGCCATAAGGACACGGCGCCCACGTAGGCAATGCTGACGGCGATGAGCGCCTCCACCGCTTTTCCAGGCGGGTTCACCCAACCCAGAGCGGCCAACGCAAGGGTGAGGCTATGGGCCAGCGTGAAAGCGCTGACGACCATGGCCAGTCGCCCAAGCGATTGCCGAAACAGCAACAACCCCAACAGGAAGGCCAAATGGTCCCAACCGATGGCGATGTGATACATGCCTAATCGGAAGAAAGGCCAGGCATAGTGGTGCCAGGCACTTTGAAGAGGCGCGAAATCCTCAGACGCCGCTGACGCATCCGGATCGGTCATTTGCCTGGGAGCTGCGGCTTGACTGGGCTGCGAGGACTGCTCGGCCTCTAAGTTAGGCGGGGAGCGGGTCTTCCGTTTGGGGCGCTGTTTTTGCGGAGGTCGAGCGGCGACCTGCGTAGGGTTGGAAAATCGCAGTTGCGCGCTGACCGTGCGTTGCTCCGGATTGGTCAGATCCGCCATGGCCTGATAGTCGGTGAGCGCCTTACTGCGATCTTCTGCGCCGACGTTGGATGTTTGCACCTGCACCGATCCCCCGTGCAGCAGAACGATCTCCTTCCATCCCGCCTCTTGCGGGCGGAACTCGTCGCGATATTCGAATTTGGCAATACCGAATCCGGACACAGGGGCGGAGAGCTGCGCGCTAATCTTCCAGGTATTCAGGCCGAAGGGGGCCGGCCCCAATACCCAATTGACCGAATCGGTGATTGGGGACAGCGGATTTCCGTCAAGGGTCAGGTGTATATGGCTAGACCATTCGGCGCTCCATCGCGCCACATAGGCGTCACGTTCCGCGTCACTGGTACGACCATCTCCATCACTATCGGCCGCGCGCGCGACATTGATTGCCGCGATCTCCAGCATCTCATACACATAGCGCACCTCTACACGCTGTGCCGAGATTCGGAGTGTGACGTGACGGTTGATGTCCGTGCTGAGGATAGGATGGGCGTGGGCGTGCAGGCCAAAGAACGCCAGCCAGACAAGCACGGCTGCACTATGACGCATTGTTTGAAACAGTGAGCATCGCATAGGCAAAAACGAACACGGCGGGTCGAAGCCCGCCGTGTATCTACTCCAGAGAAAGCTTTGTCTGGGCTATACGCTCAAACGATGTCGCTGGATTGGATGCGTTTGCAGCCGGCTTTGGTCATTTCCTTCCAACTCGCGTCCAAGGAGCCGCGCACATCGATGCCGCGTGAGGCATCGTCGATGACGAAGCACTCGAATCCGTCCTTGCGTGCATCCACCGAGGACCACATCACACAAAAATCGGTGGCCAGCCCGCATATGAACACGCGCTTTACATTGCGCGACTTGAGATAGCCGGTCAATCCAGTGGGCGACTTCTTGTCGTTGTCGTAGAAAGCCGAATAGCCATCCACTTCGGGGTTGAACCCCTTGCGCAGAATAAGATTGGCTCGGGTCAAATCCAGCGACGAGTGCAGATTGGCGTCCGCAGTGCTCTGCACACAGTGGTCCGGCCACATCACTTGCTTGCCATAAGGCATGTCGATCAGGGAAAACGCGTCCTTGCCGTGGGTGGAGGCGAAGGACACATGCTTGGCGGGATGCCAATCCTGCGTCATCACCACGCACTTGAAGCGATTCGCCAGGGCGTTGATGATGGGCACTACTTCCTCGCCCTTGGGCACCGGCAATGTGCCACCGGGGATAAAGCAATTCTGCACATCGATGGCGATGAGCGCATCGGTGTCCATGAGCTTGACCTTATGGTGATCCGCAAGCACGCCGCGCAGCCCAGCCAACTGCACCGCGGCAACGCCCGCGACTGCGGCACCGCCTACCAGGAATCTGCGCCGATTGATTTCGAACATTTGATGTCTCCAGTGAATTTTATTTTCCCCCGACCTCACGCCGAATCCCTGGGGTGAGATCCGCGCCAGCGGAATCATACTACGCTAGGAGCCTGTCGGACTTAGGATGATTCGGCTGCAACGGCGGGAGAGCGGTCCATATTTAGCCGCTTTCTCCTTACATATTTCCGATATGCGCGTCGAAATCATCGAAATCTGTCCTCGCTCTCCCACCGTTTCGCTATCGAACACCTAAGTCCGACAGGCTCCTAGGAACCCGCATCGCCGGCGGCGTATTGCGGCTACGCTCGCAGCGCACGATGCCGTCGATCACCACCATTCCCACTCCGGGCAGATCGCCTAAGGCCACGCTCTCCAACAAAGTGCGTCCCGCAGTGTGCTGCGCCCTGTCCAGAAAGACGAAATCCGCCGACCGCCCGGGCTCGATCAATCCACAATTGAGGCCGCGAATACGCGCCGTGTTCCCGGTGGCAAAGCAAAAAGCCAGTTCCGCCGGAATGCCGCCCAAGCTCGACAGTAAAGAAATGACACGCAGAATGCCCAACGGTTGCACCCCCGAGCCCGCCGGTCCGTCGGTGCCAAGTATCACCCGATGCATGCATTTAAGATCACGCGCGGTCTGTGCGGCGGCGATGGCGACTTTTTCGTTACCGTTGTGAACGATCTCGATGGCACGGGTCGAGCGCTCGCACAACTCACACACGTGCGCCTCCGGCAACGACGTATGACCCCCATTGATGTGGCCGATCACATCGGCGTCCGCTTCCAACACCACGTCCTTGTCAATGAGACCCGACCCGGGGATGGACGGCCCGCCCGTGTGAATAGTGCTCTGAATGCCGTACTTGCGCGCCCAAGCCACCATCTGTCTGGCCTCCGCGCCGGCCTTCACCGTACCCAACCCCACCTCTCCCAGCAGCCTGACGCCAGCCTGCGCCAGCTCCTGAAAATCCGATTCCACCATCCCCTTCTCGATCACCGGCGCGCCTGCCAGCACTTTCACCCCGCCCGGCCGAAAATTGTCGAAGGCCCGCTGCGCAGTGATGGCCAAAGCTTTCAGTCCAACGATATCCTTCGGCCTGCCGGGCAAATGCACTTCACCCGCCGAGATCATCGTCGTCACCCCGCCATGCATGGTGGAATCGATCCAACCAAATTGATTCTGCCGCGGTGTCCAATCGCCAAAGACTGGATGCACGTGACTATCGATAAGTCCGGGGCACAACGCCGTGCCCTGGGCATCGATCGTCGTATCGGCCTGCGCGATATCGCAGTCCTGTTGCGTGCCTACGGCGTTGACGATTCCATCGACGACCACTACGGTATCCGCGTCGAGGATAGGGCGCTCTAGAGCGCCCGACAACATCAACCCCACGTTCCTGATGACGAGCTTCCCTTTAGGTTTGATATTCGTGTCAGCTGCCATTCGTAGTTTTCCTATCAGAGCGATCTTACTACTCGACTATCTGAGCGAGGCATCTTGCGCGTGCAATAGGTCAAGCGGGGGCGCTTCGTTCTCAGTCAGATAGGCAAACTGATGGCGAAACTCCTCAACAGATAGAGTTGGCTTGCAAACGCTCCCGTACTTCGCCAGCAATTGTGCATCGTCGAAATCGTCTCGCCGGAGCCGAATCATATAGCGGCGCGCAATGGCGTAACGCGTCGATTGGATATTCACCATGCGAACCTTGGTGCGTCCCGTGTCCGGGTCGAGCATCTTCGCAAACGGTATCGGGACGAAGTTCCCACCCTCCATCGACACCATGGCGGCGTTGCCGCCGGTGAACAGAAACTTGGCGGCACAGTAGCCCAGATCCCGCGTGTACTCGATGTCGAATGGAATGGGATCCGCACAGCGCAACTCGTAACCGATGTTCTTGGATACGATGGTGGTGCGAATGCCCAATCCCTTCAACCGCTCCACCGTGGCCTTCTTAAGCGCCTCGCCGATGTCCAGTTCCGCAAAACGAAGATGACCGTGCTCGTCGTACTCACATTCACCCAGCGATCGCAGATCTTCTTCCGGCAAGGACTCGACCAAACCTTCGGCCAGCACGGCAACACCATTGTCGCGTCCTTCCGAAAGGCGTTTGATGATGGCACCGGTGAGCGTATCCACCAGCGTTTTCAAGGGCGCTTTGTGCCGTGGGAATTCCTCGGGAATCAATGCCAAAGTAGCGCCCGCCGCCTTGGCGATCCCCATCGCCAAGTGCCCGGCCTTGCGCCCCATCGCCACCACGAAGTACCAGCGCGAAGTTGTCTTCGCGTCCACCATGAGGTTCTTTACCAGTTCCACACCCAGGTGGCGCGCGGTTTGGTAGCCGAAAGTATCCACGCTCGGATGCAGATCCAAGTCGTTGTCGATGGTTTTCGGTACATGGGCAACACGGATGCGGCCCGCGGCATGCTCGGCAACTTTCATCGCGGAAAACGCGGTGTCATCGCCGCCGATGGTGATCAGTTGACCGACATCCAGGCTAATCAAAGACTCGACCACCCTCCCCAATGCTTCCGTCGATTGCGTGGGATTGGCGCGCGACGTCCCCAGAATGGAGCCGCCGGTGAAATGGATCCGGCTTACGTCCTCGATGGAAAGCGTCCGTACATCTTCAGTCCTGCCCTGCATGATGCGCGCAAATCCATCCCGAATCCCGAGCACTTCGAGACCCTGCAAACTAGCACGAATGGTCGCCGCGCCGATCACGCTATTGATTCCCGGTGCGGGTCCGCCACCCACCAGGATGGCTAACTTTTCCTTTGGCATATTGCTCACTTCATCGATGGTTCGCTATGACCGTTGAGTGTACTCCGCCAGGGGAATTTTGGCTCCCGGGAGGGACGATCGTTAGACGGGACGCTCGGGACGCTCGGTTGGGTCAAGCGTCAGCGGCGGGCCGGATAAGTCTTGGTTTCCTGGTGGAGTCGAACGAGTTCCTCCCACCTACCCATCACCCTCCGAGAATTTTCCTGGCTTCGTCGATACCGGGTACTGCGACCTTGGATTCCACAACCTTCTGAAGGAGTTGCTTTGCGGCAACCACATCCCCCTTTTTGTGGAGCGCCATGCCCAGATGAAAACTTAGCAGCACGGACTGCGGCGCCCGCGCATTCGCTCGCCGGAGCACTTCCACTGCTTTGTCGTACGAACCTAAGCGGTAGTGTGCCCAACCCAAGCTATCCAGGTACGCGGGGTTGAGGGAGGTTTCGAATCGCGTGACCAGCTTCTGTGCACGTTGGTAGGTTGCCTGGTCCGTGCTCTGATCCAGCAGCAGGCTCGCCAGGTTGTTGGCGGCGAGATCGTTCGCAGCGTCCACTTCGAGCATGCGTTCGTACACTTGCATCGCCTCCGCGGCTCTGCCCGCGTTACGGTGCAACTCGGCCAATTGCGACGAGAGAATGGCGTTGTCGGGAAGAATTTTAAGACCATCTTGAATCGCCTGTAGTGCGGCTCCATTCTGCCCTCGTCGAGCGAGGAACTTCGCCAGTTCCACGTGAGATCCCACTACATTTGGATTCTTGCCGATGGCTGTGCGAAAGGCCGCTTCCGCAGGTGCATAGTCGTTGGCGGAAGCGTACGCGTGCCCAAGCAGCGCCCATGCAAGAAAGTTGTCGGGCGACTCCTTTACGACGCGTTCCACTCGTTGCACGCCTGCATGCGGCTTGCCCCTGGCCGCATGCGCGTTGACCAATCCCGTCAATGGCTCGATGGCCTGTGGCACGATGCTAAGCGCCGCCTCGAAGGCAGCCTCCGCTTCGTTGTACTTGCGATTTGCCAGGTAGAACGAACCTAGCCGGTGATGTACCGTGGCATCGTTCGGGTAGGCTTGTTTGAGATCGAGCAGTGTCTGCTCCGCCTTGTCTTTGTCGCCTTTGCGCATCTCGACCGCGGCGCGCGCCACCAGGGCAGCGGCGTTCTTCGGTTGTTTTCCCAACACCCCGTCAAGATCGGAAGCCGCGCCGGAAAGGTCGTTGGTGGCTGCCTTAATCTCCGCCAGCATGATTCGTATCGAGGGCGAGTCAGGGTAACGTCCTAGCGCCTGCGCCAAGGTATCCTTGGCCAGGGCCGCTTCATCGTTGGCCAGATGCGCTTTCGCCAGTTCTGTTACGACTTCCAGGGAATCGGGTTGGTCTTTGATCACAGTTCTGAAGTCCGCAATCGCGTTCACGGCGTCGGATTTCGCCAGGAACATTCGTCCGCGTAACATGAGGGCGCGGTTATCGCGCGGGTTATTCTTCAGTACTTCAGCGACCAAGCTTGCGGCTTCGCGGCTATTGCCTTTCGACAAGCGCAGCTCCGCCAACTGCGCGCGCGCGCGCAGTCCGCTCGGGCCAAGTTTGTCGAGATCGATGATTTCCTTGTAGACCGATTCGAGTTTCTCCTGGGGGCCTCTGGAGCGGTATAGACCAGCCAACGCGAAGCGCAGCGCATAGGCCTGCGGTCGTTGGGCAATCGCCCCCTTCAAAGCCATCTCGGCGCTGACCAGGTCACGCCTGGCTGCTAGAAAGTCCGCTAGAAAGATATGGCGTTGGTCGTCTTCCGGTTCAGCAACGATGGCCGCTTTCAACGTGGCCTCTGCCTGATCAAGCTGACCGCGCTCCGCATGCAGCCGAGCAAGCCCCACTCGATGCTCGATCTTCTTCGGATCCAGCTCGATGACTTCCATGTAACGCGAGGCGGCCTCGCCGAATTGCTCGTCAGCCAGCAACAGCGTAATCAGAACTAG
>JANNFC010000038.1:0-7074 GCA_031379405.1 Betaproteobacteria bacterium
GCATCTTCGAACAGCATCACACTGGGCTGGTGGCGGGCGGCGGCTTCGGTCAAGTCCACCAAGGCTCTCAAGGTCTCGTCCTTGAAGCGCTGGGGCGTCATCTGGATCGGGCCGTAGCGGCTCTCGGCAGGCAAGGAGAGCATGGTCCCCAGGAAGCGCACGTCCTCTTTCGGTCTACCGTAGTGCGTGACCACCAAGGCTTCCAACTTATCGAGTTTGGACTCCGGCGCTTCATCGCGGGCGAATTTCAACGCACGTTCAAAATTCTCGATGCTGGGATAGAACGCGCTGTTGGTGTAGTAGGGCGAGCACTGGAAACTGAGCGCGCGCGCACCTTGCGCGCTAAGGCGCTCCATCAAAGTGCTTAAGATGCGGCTCTTGCCGATGCCAGGTTCGCCTGAGAGCAGCACCGCGTGGCCTTCGCCGTCTTGGGCCTGTTGCCAGCGTTCGAGCAGCAGTCCAATCTCCAGCTCGCGGCCCACCATCGGTGTGAGCCCTGCTTGGGTGGCGGCTTCAAACCGGCTGGACACTTCGCTCACGCCGTGCACGCGGTAGGCGGGCACCGCCGCTGCGATACCTTTCAAACTCTGCGCTCCCAAGGGTTCATACACAAAGCGACCGCCGGCCAACTGGCGCACGCGTTCACTCACCACCAACGCACCCACCGGGGCGATGCCCTGTAAGCGCGCCGCCAGATTCATGGTCTCGCCCACCGCGCCTTTCTCAAGGGAGGAGACCACCACCAAGCCACTGGCAATGCCAATCCTCACCTGGATTCTGCCCACCTCGGTGACCGAAAGTGTGGACATGGACTCGAGGATAGCAAGCCCTGCGTGGATGGCGCGCTCGGCCTCGCCCTCGTGTGCCAGGGGGTAACCAAAGAAGGCCACGATGCCATCGCCTAACCTTTGAAACACGTAGCCTTCGTAGCGCGTGATGCACACCGCACACGCGTCCTCATAAGTGCGGATGATTCGCTGTAGCACCTCCGGGTCCACCCGGGATGCCAACTGCGTGAAGCCCACCATGTCGCAGAACAACACAGTGAGTTGGCGGCGCTCGCCTTCCGAAGGTGACGATGTCGGCGTCCTCGACGCCGCGGCGGAAGGCGTCGTCTCAGGCTGTGTGTCCTCCGCCAACACCCTGAGCAATTTCTTGCGAGGGCCAAAGGGAAGTCCCAATTGTTCCAGGTCCTGCTCGGTTAGCTCCCGCAGGATATCCAGATCAACTTCGTTCTCCTCGAACAGGCCGATGTAGCGTTCAAGGCCCAGGCGGGCAAGCAATAGAGTCACGTTATCCAACGGGATTCCTTGGAATGACGACTTGGGAATTAGGATAGCTGTGTTCCGATGACAAAGGGGAGGCTGGAACCGCCAGGCCACGGAGGTGCTGGTCCGCGAGATGGGAATTGCTGATGCGCTGCGCTTCATGAACCAGTTTTATCGGCCCCGCGAATATTGGACCCTTGCCTGAGATGATGGCCTGGGTGCGATCTTGCACCAACTTTTGGATGTCGGCAGGCAGATCTTGTGCGAATAGGACCAACCCGATTCACCGACCGGGCTGACATAGATAAAACCGATCTTCACGGGATCGGCGGCGCTGGCGCCGCTGGCAATGGACGCGAGTGCGATAGCACTCAACGAGCGAACGATGGAGCGAACTAGCATGGCTCCTCCCCTTTGGAAAAGAGCGCGGGATAGCTGATTATCCCACCAACTCACCTAGCATTCGCGACACGCTGGTGTTGCGCTGCGCCGCGTAAATGCGCGTCCAAGCTGCAGTTTCCTCATCGAGTGTGATGCTCACGTTCTTCATGGAAGTCAACTCGTATTCCCTCCTTTGCACGGACGACCTATACTGCGGCCCGATAACAAGGGCAGGGGGAGGAAGTCATGGACGAGAAGCTGCGCAGAGTCTTACTCGCATCGTCGGTCGGGTCGGCGCTGGAGTGGTACGACTTCTTCATCTACGGCACAGCTGCTGCGCTGGTGTTCGGAGATTTGTTCTTTCCGAAACTGGATCCGACAGTCGGTACGCTGGCGGCGTTTGCCACCTTTGGCGTGGGTTTCGTGGCGCGTCCGCTGGGTGGCCTAGTGTTCGGTCATCTAGGTGATCGCATCGGTCGCAAACCGGTCCTGGTTATCACGCTGCTCCTCGTGGGTGGTGGCACATTTCTGATCGGTTTCCTGCCGACCTACGATTCGATCGGACTGTGGGCGCCCGCGCTGCTTGTGCTGTTACGTCTGATTCAAGGTTTCGGCGCGGGCGCGGAGTACGGTGGCGCCGTGCTGCTCGCGGTGGAACACGCGCCTCCAGGCAAGCGCGGCTTCTTCGGCAGTTGGGCACCCATCGGCGTGACGGTCGGCAACTTGTCGGCGGTAGGCGTGTTCGCCATATTCTCGTCGCTGCCGAAGGAAGAGTTCTTGGCATGGGGATGGAGAGTGCCCTTCCTGCTGAGCATCGTGCTCATTGTGTTTGGGTTCTATATTCGCGCGCGTGTCACCGAGACACCGGTGTTCAGCGAAACCCTGGCCAAGCATAAGCCGCTGAAGGCGCCCGTGCGTGAAGCAGTGTTGCGGCACCCGCGGGAATTTCTGGTGGTGATCGGTGCTCGGCTGGCGGAGAATGGTCTGGGCTATCTATTCCCGGTATTTACCCTCAACTACCTCACCAAGACGCTGCAGATGCAGAAGGCCACGGTGCTAGGCGCGATGATGATCGCTTATGTGCTGTCGCTGTTTACCATCCCGGCTTTCTCCATATTGTCCGATCGTATTGGGCGCAGACCGGTGTATATGGGTGGCGCGATCTTTTGCGGACTCCTGGCGTTTCCCTTCTTTTGGCTGGTGAATACACAGCAGCCGGCACTCGTGACGTTGGCGTTCGTGTTGGCGATTTCCGTCGGCGTGTCCGCGATGTTCGGACCGCAAGCGGCCTACTTTGCGGAGTTGTTTACTACGCGGCTGCGCTTTAGCGGTTTTGCGTTCGCCAGAGAACTCGGATCGATTCTCGCGGGCGGTCCTGCACCTTTCCTGGCCGCATGGTTGGTTCTGCAAAGCGGCGGACAGCCGTGGGGTGTGGCGATATACATCATCGTGCTGTCAGCGCTCACCGCTGCCGCCATTTACGCTGGGCCAGAAACTTATCGCGCGGACATTACCGAAGAGAAACAAAACTCCTGATCGAGAGAACTGCAACTTAGAGAAGACGTTTCAAGCATAATCGCGCCAGTCCAACCACATCGAGGAGATACAACATGCAGCCACAGCGCCGCACGGGGGCCAATGCGCCCATCGAACGGTCCCGCAGAAAATTCCTAGGGAGTGCCGCCGTTGCAGGCGGCGTGGCGGTTGCGAGCCTAGCCGGATGCGGCAAGAGCCAGGAATCCGCACCGGCCAACGCACCGGCGGCCGCCGCGGCGTCGATCAAATCTACGACGTTGCGCATGCAAGCCGGTACCGGAGCCGGGGATTTATTCTTCCAGTTTGTGCAGGACTATGCGCGCATCGTCGCCGATGTAAGTGGCGGCGCACTGAAGTTCGATGTGCTGCAGCCGGGCTCCGTGGTCAAGGCCTTCGACATGGCGGATGCGGTGCACAAAGGTACGTTGGATGCCTGCTGGGCCGTGCCTTCCTTTTGGTACAACAAGAATTCCGCGCTCTCATTGTTCGGCACCGGTCCCGCGCTGGGTCACAACGCCAACACTTTTCTGTCTTGGTTGGAGCACGGTGGTGGTAAGGCGCTCTACGAGGAACTCTATCGCGACGTGCTCAAGCTCGACGTCGTCCCCTTCATGACGGGACCGATGGGCACCCAACCACTGGGATGGTTCAAGAAAGAAGTGAAGAGCGTGGCGGATTTCAAAGGCCTCAAGTACCGCACGGTGGGATTGTCGGTGGACCTGTTCACGGCCATGGGCGCGGCGGTGACGGCCATGCCGGGGCCCGACGTAGTGCCGGCGTTGGATCGCGGCGTCATCGAAGCGGCGGAGTTCAACAACCCGACAGTGGACGCTGGCCTGGGATTGCAGGACGTCGCCAAATTTTGCATGGTGCGCAGCTATCACCAACCGGCGGAAGTGTTCGAAATACTCATTAACAAGAAGACTTACGATGCACTGCCGGACGTGGCCAAGATGGCATTGCGTTACGCACCCAAGGTGTTGAGCGCGGAGTTCACCTGGAAGACCATGGATGCCTATTCGCAATCCTATCTCGATTTGCGTGACAACAAAGGCGTGAAGTTTATCGAAACGCCCGCCGACGTCTTGCAAGCGCAGCTCAGGGCGTGGGACCAGGTGGCCGAGCAGAAGAGCAAAGAGAATCCGTTCTTCGCCAAAGTGCTGGAATCGCAAAAAACCTATATGAAGCGAGTAGTGGGTTATCAGATCAAATTCGACGTTTCGTCCGCCATGGCATACGAGCATTTCTTCGGCAAGGCGTAAGCGCGCCTTACATTCATGAATCGCTACCTTTTAGCTATTGACCGGCTCAACGCCAAGGTCGGAAAGGCCTTTGCGTGGTGCATCGTTGGGCTTACCGCCATGGTGTGCTACGACGTGGTGGTGCGCTACCTTCTGCGGGCCCCGACGAGTTGGGGCTTGGACGTGAGCCTGATGTTCTATGGAGCGCTGTTCATGATGGCGGGAGGCTACACGCTATCGCGCAACGGCCACGTGCGGGGAGACGTGCTGTATCGATTCCTCTCGCCTCGGGTGCAGGCGTCACTGGATCTCGCGCTCTACGTGCTCTTCTTCATCCCAGGTATTGCGGCGCTCGCATGGTTCGGCATCGGGTTCGCATCCGACTCCTGGGCCATGCTCGAGCAATCGCAGACGACGTCCAACGGACTCCCCGTATATCCGCTCAAGACAGTTATTCCCATCGCCGGCGGGCTGCTGTTAGTTCAAGGCATCGCTGAGATCGTGCGCTGCGCGATCTGCATCCGCACCGGTGAGTGGCCCGTGCGCTTGCAAGATGTGGAGGAGTTGGACGTCGAGGAAATGAAGGCGGACCTCGCGCAAGCGCAGAAGGCGAACGCCGGAAAATGAAAGCGGCACGCTTCGGACTGTTCTTTCTGGTGGCCGCCATCGTCGCCATCGTTTTGTTGTTGCTCATCCCCGATGAGATCACGCGCGGACACCTCGGCCTGTTGATGTTGGGCCTGATCGTGGTGGCCATTCTGCTCGGCTTTCCCACCGCCTTCACGCTCATGGGTTTGGGCATGGTGTTCGGTTTCTTTGCCTTCCATCGGGAAGGCCAGCCGATATTTAGCAACCCCGTGTTCGATCAGATGGTGCTGCGCACCTTCGGCGTGATGACCAATGATGTGGTGATCTCGGTGCCGTTGTTTGTTTTCATGGGCTACCTGATCGAGCGTGCCAATATCATCGACCGCTTGTTTCGCAGTCTGCAACTGGCCATGGTTCGGGTGCCGGGCAGCTTGGCGGTGGCGACCATTCTTACCTGCACCGTGTTCGCCACCGCAACGGGTATCGTCGGCGCTACGGTCACGCTCATGGGATTGCTGGCGTTGCCCGCCATGTTACGTGCGGGATACGACGTCAAACTCTCCGCCGGTGTCATCACCGCGGGCGGATGTTTGGGCATTCTTATTCCTCCCAGTGTCATGCTCATCCTCTATGGCGCAACGGCGCAAGTTTCAGTAGTGAAACTCTATGCCGGCGCATTGTTTCCGGGATTGATGCTTGCCGGACTCTACGTGCTATATGCCATCGCGCGTGCCATGATCAATCCGGCGCTGGCACCTAAGCCACCGGCCGAGGAGCGCGACGTGCCCTTCGGAGAAGTGGCGCGCATGCTGGCTACCTCTGTGCTGCCCTTGGCGGTACTCATTACCGCAGTGCTCGGCAGCATCGTGGCCGGCATCGCCACGCCGACCGAAGCAGCGGCAGTGGGCGCTCTCGGTGCGATCTTGCTGGCGCTGGGGTACCGCCGCCTCACCTGGGGCAGATTGGAAGAGTCGGTAATCCTCACCGCGCGTACCACTGCCATGGTCGCGTGGTTGTTCGTCGGCTCGCAACTATTCTCATCGAGCTTCGCATTGCTGGGCGGACAGTCACTGTTGGAAGGGTGGGTGCGCTCGCTCGACATGACCCCGATCCAGTTCCTGCTGTTGTCGCAGACGATCATCTTTTTGCTGGGCTGGCCCTTGGAGTGGACCGAGATCATCGTCATCTTCGTGCCGATATTCCTGCCGTTGCTGCATCACTTTGGCATCGATCCGCTGTTCTTCGGTATTCTGGTCGCGCTCAATCTGCAGGCCGCATTCTTGTCGCCGCCGGTGGCCATGGCGGGTTTCTATCTCAAGGGCGTGGCGCCTCCGCACGTCACCCTCGGGCAGATTTTCGCGGGCATGATGCCATTCATGCTGATTCAGTTGTTCGCGATGCTGCTGCTCTATCTGTTCCCGGCGATCGGGATGTGGTTGCCTAAGGTGTTGTACTCGTAGAGGCGCTCAGTCCGACCTCAACTATGGGTTGCGTCGGATGGGTGAAAGCCGCCATGTTGGTTGGTCTTTCCGGAGCGGCGTCGAGTTGAATTCCGTGACCCGGAAGGGTTACGGCGTAAATCGGCGTTCAACGTAGATCTGAAGGAGTTTTGGTTAGAGTACTAGCTTGTCTTTCAAGGTCGCGACTCCCGTTAGACGATCGAAAATATCGGCCAGGACACTCGTCCGGGAACACTTTGCTTAATGGCGTCGATCTCCTTGAAGAACGCTTCCGCACGAATTGCACCTCGATCGACGATGTCGATCATGTCGTCGATGTCGCTCGTGGCTTTGCCTGCTTCTCCAAAAACTTCTTTTGATCGGTTTCAGTGTTCATGTTTGTCGTGTGGTTTCGCGAGAATGTGAAGCTTACACCAGCAAGCGAAATGACGTGTCGATCTGGGCTACTTCCTCTACGCTATTTTGTAGGGTGCGCTGCGCGCACCGAACACTCGGGTCACACCTTACTCACACGTATCCTTGCATCTTTGCGCTTCATCACATCGGGCTGAAGCTTCGTTCCCAGTCCGGGACCTTTTGGTGCCGTGATGGTGCCGTTCT
>JANNFC010000039.1:0-8384 GCA_031379405.1 Betaproteobacteria bacterium
ACGGTCTCTTGCACCGGGGGTGGCAGAAGTCGTAGCAATGCGACCAATCTCTGCCGCACATTCTGATATGAGTAATCCAAAACTGGAGAAGACTATGTGGACCAAGCCTGAGTACACCGAAATGCGTTACTTCGAAGCCGAAACGCATTTCGGTGTACTCAGGCTTGGTCCACATAGTCTTCTCCAGTTTTGGATTGCTCATATCAGAATGTGCGGCAGAGATTGGTCGCATTGCTACGACTTCTGCCACCCCCGGTGCAAGAGACCGTAATCTGTAGCATTTGGACCACAGTCGGAAATCACTTTCCCACCCCGCATACTACCTACCCCAACTCTCCGGCGAGAATTCTGACGGATAGGATGGCAATCCCCACAGCGGAAAAATCACCAAATCCAACTCATGAATATCATTAGTTTGGCCGAAACTGTTTACTCAAGACCCGGACTTACCTAGCCTACCCTTATGATTGCGGCATCCCTGAACGGAAATTTTCTTTGGAGCGAAAAGCGCTGGTATGAAGAGCGCCGGACGCTGGTTGCTTTCCTGGTGTCGTTGCTTCTTCACGCCCTGGCGCTCTGGCTCCTTCCGGGTTTGCGCGTCACCCCTCCTGAAACCAAAGATGTGATCCAGGTGCAGTTAAAGGAACGGGTGCCGCCCCCGAAAGTGGAGAAGGCGCCGGAGCGTAAGCAGGATAAGCCCAGGAAGTCCCAAGCGAAAAAAGCGCTGAAACCTCCTCCAAGGTCGAACGAGGCGCCCGCGCCGTCGCGCGAACAGCCACGAGTCCAGCCTTCCATGGTGCAACCCACGCCCGAGGTCCGGCCAGATTTGCGTCCCGAGCCGCAGGCAATCCGGCCCCAGCCCGTAGCACCGGTGGCGCGGCCTGACGCACGCGTGGAGCAGAAGGTTCAACCAGTACCATTGCAGAAGGTAGAGCCTCGTCCCGAAATTCGGTCTGAGCCGAGACAGGAGCCCCTCACTGCGCCGCGGCAGGACGTGGCGAGACCCGATGCACGCGTGGAACCGGTGTCGGTGGCGCGCAGCGATCCCCGTCCGCAGCAAACAGCGGAGCCGGTTCCGGCCCTTCGATCCGAGCCAAGCCAAGAGCCCTTGACAACGCCGCGTCGGGAAGTCGCGCGACCGGAGATGAAATCCCAGCCTGTCCCCTTGGCTCGCAACGATCCACGGCCGCAACAAGCGGTTGCCCCGGCTGCGCCCATCCAAGCCGCGAAGGTGGAACCGATCCAAACGCCCCGGAACGACGTGGTAGCGGTGACGCGACCCGACGCGCGCGCCGAAGTGCGCCCGCCCCAGCGCAACGAACCCGCTCCTCAGCAAACGCCGACGCCGCGTGTGGCGCCCGTGGCAACCCGGCCCGAGGTAAAGAGCCAACCCCGGCAGGAGGTGGTGGCGGTTTCGCGCCCCACGACAGCCGTCGAGACCGCGCCGACGCGTCCTACTGTGCAGCCGCAAGCTCAACCCCAACGCACAGAGTCGGTGACGGCAAAACCCGAAGCCCGACCAGAGCCCACTAGGAGTGCTCCGGTAGATGCGCCGGTGGCACGTGCGGATCCGGTTCAACCGGTGGTCAGGGCCCAACCGCGCCCGGATGGGAGACCCGAGCGTCGGGCCGAGCCCACCTCAACGCCCGCAACGCCCGCAGAGCCCGGACCAACCGTTCCGGCACCCGCCGCCGCCCCGGCAAGGGCCGCCGACGCACAACCTAGCGCGCGAGCTTCTGCGCAACCGATCCAACGCCCCGATGCCCGAGCCGTACCCGGGCCGGTGGCTTCTGCAGAACCGAGGCCGCAACCACAATCCCCAACAACCACTAGCGTTGCGCCGGCACGCGCCGATGCTGCGGCGGGGCCACGCCCCTCGGCCCCGCCTGTACAGCGAGCCGATGCGGCTGCGGCGCCGGTACCTGGCCCGGGCGTAACCCCTCTACCCAGCGCGCCTACCCCGGCCGTAGCTGCCGGGCCGGCCCCAAGTCCCGTCGCCGCGCCGCGGAGCGGTCCCCAGGTAGATCCAGGTGCGGCGGCTGCTCGCAGTGAGCCTAGCGTCAGTGTTCCCATGGCCCAGTTGTCTTTCACTACGCCAAAAGCCGAATTGCGGTCCGAGGGGGAAGAGCGCGCCGTTGCCGCCAACAAGAAGGCCGCGGCTGATTTCAGCTTGGCGGTATCAAAGGCCATCAAGGCGCACATGAGAAACGAGTATCCTCGACTTGCTCGCGAACGCGGGTGGGAGGGAACCGTCAAGATTCGCATGATATTCGCGCGCGACGGTAAGATCGCCGAAATCGCGTTGGCCGATACCAGTGGCCACCGGATTCTGGACGATCATGCCCTTGCCAAGGTCAAGGGCATCGCAATGCCGCCGCTTCCGGAGCGCTTGCGCAAGTCGTCCAAATTTACTATCACACAGCCCGTTGTCTACAATCTAAGCGATTAGCCATGCCCGATCTGTACCCCGCCATCGAACCCAGTCGTAGCGAGTATGTGTCGGTGGGGGACGGGCACGAGGTCTACTTCGAGCAATGTGGCAATCCCATCGGCATTCCCGTGTTGTTTCTACACGGCGGGCCGGGCAGTTCTTGCAATCCGCAGCACCGCCGGTTTTTCGATCCAAAGGTCTACCGCATCCTCCTGTTCGATCAGCGTGGATGCGGACGTAGTCGTCCGCGCGGCGCCGTGGTGGCAAACACGACCGACCACCTTCTGGCGGATATGGAGAAATTGCGCCTGCACCTGAAGATCGATCGCTGGATTTTGTTAGGTGGATCGTGGGGAAGCACCTTGGCACTGGCCTACATGATGCGGCACCGCGAGCGAGTTTTGGCGATGGTCTTACGCGGCGTTTTTCTCGCCTCGCATGCGGAGCTGGAGTGGTATTGTGAAGGGTTACGAGGATTTGTTCCGGAAGCGTGGGAGCGCTTTGTTCGGGGTATCTCAAATCCGAATCGTGTATCCATCTTGGATCACTACGCGCGCGCCATCCAGACTGATGCGTCGGCGGCGAGTGCGGCGCGAAGCTGGAACGACTATGAAGCGGCCATCATGGCCATTGGAGAATCTGCCTCGGGTGGATCGTCCGGTTACGATGAGACCGCCTTGGCCGCGCGCGTTCGGGTTCAGATTCACTACCTTGTTCACGACTGCTTTCTCGAAGCACCATTGTTGTCAGCCCTTAGCGGTATTCAAGTGCCCACCGTCATTGTTCAGGGCCGGCGTGATCTAGTGTGCCCTCCGCAAACGGCCTACGACGTGCACCGCGCGATCACGGGAAGCGAGCTTGTCATGGTGGAAGCCGGCGGGCATTCCGCCATGCATCCCGCCGTGATCGCGGCGCTGGTAACGGCCACCGACAACCTACGCGAAACCAGCATCGCGACTTTGTGAGTTCGCCTCGATGAGTTTGCGTGTTCGCCTCAACCTAATTGTGACCTTGCTCATCTCGTTGTTCACGGTGGCAATGGGTGCCGTTGTCGTGGACGACACGCGGCGCGCGATTCGGGAGGAGATGGAGGCGGGCAGCAAAGTCACCATGACGTGGCTCACCAACGTGTTGGACCTGTCCCCATTCGCCAAAGCGAACAGCCTCAGCGGCCAAATCGAGTTGCTGAATTTTCTGAATCGCCTGGGCCGGGTGCGAGCCATTGACATCCGTCTGCTTTCCGCTGCCGGCAATGTCTTGTACCAATCCCCACCTTCCATCTACAAGACCGGAAGGGTAGCGCCGAAATGGTTCTCGGCATTGGTGGCCCCCGATCTGCCGCCTGTCTCCCTTAACGTGGGCGAACGCACGATCATTCTTACCCAGGATGCTTCGCGTGCGGTGCTGGATGCGTGGGACGATCTGCAAGTGCTTATGCTAGTCATGGTCGGCTTTCTGGTGATATTGAACGTCGCCGTGTTCTGGTTGATGGGCAATGCGCTGCGTCCGATCCATAGCGTGCTGGGCGGATTGTCTCAAATGGAGCAAGGGCGCCTGAATACGCGCTTGCCGGATTTTTCCCTGCCGGAGTTCACCGCGATCAGTCATACCTTCAATCGCATGGCGGGGGCGATTGAAGAGGGACACCAGGAGCATGCACGCCTGGCGCTGATCGCTAAACAATCGAGCGACGCCATCGTGATCACCGACACACGCGGTGAGATTACCTTCTGGAACCCCGCTGCCGAGTCCATGTTCGACTATGGCGCGGATGAAATCGTCGGACTTTCCACGCGCTTGATCGCACCCGCCAGCCGCGCGCAAGAGCTAAACGAGATACATAAGGCGGTGTTCTCTCGAAAAACCATCGAGAACCAGGAAACCGAGCGCTGCACCAAGAACGGCCGCATCGTTCAAGTCTCGCTTTCGGCAGCGCCGCTGAGCGACCCCGAAACCGGCGAAGTGATCGGCGAGATATGTAGCATGCGCGATATCACCGAACACAGGCGTGTACAAGAGGCCGAGCGCGAGTTGAAGTCCAACCGCGAATTGACGCACATGATTCAGGCAACCTTGGAGGAGGAACGCCGTGGTATCGCGCGCGAATTGCACGACGAGTTGGGACAGTGCGTAACGGCGATCAAGACCATCGGTGCGGTGATCGCGAACAAGACGAAGGACTCCGTGCCAGAAGTGCATACGAGCGCGCAGACCATCGTGAATGTTGCCAGCCATATCTACGACGTGGTGCACGGCATTATTCGGAAGTTGCGTCCCAGCGCATTGGATCATCTGGGCATCGAGGAGGCGCTGCGCGAGATGGCCGATACCTGGCGCGCACGCAATCCGAGCATCGCCTGCGAGTTGCACATGGACGGTAAACTCGACAAGTTGGGAGAGACTATCAACATCACGCTCTACCGCATCGTGCAGGAGTGCCTGACCAATATAGTGAAGTACGCGCGCGCCACGCGCGTTACCATTGAGGTTGTGCGCGCGGTCGACCTCCGACTTGGTGAGGTCGTAGGCGTCGTTGTTCAGGATGATGGCCAAGGGTTGAGCGAACGCTCCGATCGGGAATCGCGCTTTGGCATCATGGGCATGCGAGAACGAGTGCAGGCCCTGGATGGAGAATTTTGCGTCGAGAGTGAACCCGGTAAGGGTGTGCGGGTCAGTGCAAGGGTGCCGGTCATCGAGACCACACTAGAAAGCACGCAAATGGTTGCTTAGAAAGTGGAAATGCAGGATCCAATTCGAGTCATGTTGGTGGACGATCATGCGGTGGTACGCATGGGCTTTCGTCTTCTGTTGGAAGGGGCGAATGACATCAATGTCGTAGCCGAAGCGCAAAGCGGTGAGGAAGCCTGCCGGATGTTTTCTGAATTTCGTCCTAGCGTGACCGTGATGGACATCTCCATGCCGGGAATCGGTGGATTGGAGGCCATCGACCGCATCCTGGCGCGCGAACCCAATGCCAAGATTCTGGTGCTTTCGGCGCATGAGGATGCCATGCATGCTCGAAGAGTCCTTAAGGCTGGCGCCGTGGGCTACCTCACCAAGCGCAGCGCGGCGGAGGAACTGATCCAAGCTGTGCGTCAGGTGAACCGGGGCAAGACCTATCTGGAGCCCGCTATTGCGCAGCAGATCGCCGTCCAGCAATTGAACGGAAAGAAAACGCCGGTCGATGCCCTTTCGGAGAAAGAATTCAAGGTTTTCCTTGCCTTAGCCAAGGGCAAGTCGGTGGTGGACATCGCCGAGACCATGTCTCTAAGCCCCCGTACCGTGGGTACCCACCTCTATAACATCAAGCAGAAACTCGGGGCCGCCAACTCAGCTGAGATCGCCATCATTGCCATTCGGGCAGGTCTGATCGACCCCTGACCGGCGAAACCTAATGAAAATCATTAGGTGTCTTTCAACATTTTGCGGTTGTTCGGATCGTCAGGGCTGGGCAGAATGGGAACCGTAGTGGAACCCATTGAGCGGCGCTGTTTCACCACTTTGCTTCACCACTGCTTTACCTAACTGGCCGACACCGGCTTAACCAACCTAAAGGAACATCACCATGTGGACCAAACCCGAATACACCGAAATGCGTTTTGGCTTTGAAGTCACGATGTACATCTACAACCGCTAAGCAGTTCGGTTGAAAAAAAGGCCGCCTTGGGCGGCATTTTTTTTTGTGCTTAGAAAAAAGTGAAATTGAGATCGGAAGTGGAGTTTAGAAGATCTGTAGAAAAGACAAAAAGACATTGACACTCATTCTCATTATCATTTATCGTTACGCCATGTACATCTGCCTCTGTCATGGCATCACCGAACGCCAGATCCGCGATGCGGTTCAGGGCGGCGCCGATTCACTCCCCGCGCTGAGAGCCGAATTGGGCGTGGCAACCAGCTGTGGTACTTGTTCGATCGCCGCGCAACAGGTCATTCAAGAGACGCGTTGCCCGAGAGTTTCGTCAATAGAGCAGGTCGCGGCCTAAGGAGCAACTCCGGCCGTTCGCATTGATGCCTGTTGGCGTTAAATACTTTTGCCATATCACTCCTGCGCGCCTGCCTTCGTGTCACCGGTTCTATAATCCGCCCCTCCCAAAACCACTCCTCCGCGAGCACCCATGAAGGGCGATAAGAAGGTCATCCAGTTCCTCAACAAGGTGCTCGCCAACGAGCTCACCGCCATCAACCAGTACTTTTTGCACGCGCGCATGTTTCGCAACTGGGGCCTGAAAAAACTCGACGAATATGAATACCACGAGTCCCTCGACGAAATGAAGCACGCCGACAAGCTCATCAATCGTATTCTGTTCCTCGACGGGTTGCCCAATTTGCAGCAGTTGGGCAAGCTCTATATCGGTGAGGACGTTACCGAAGCGCTGAAGTGCGATCTGAAGCTCGAGTTGGAAGCCCTTCCGCTGCTAAAGGAAGCCATCGCCTACTGCGAAACCACGGCCGACTATGTCAGCCGCGAATTGTTCGAGGACATCCTGGAAAGCGAAGAAGAGCATGTGGATTGGATCGAGACGCAACTTCAGTTGATCGAGCGCATCGGCCTACAGAATTACCAGCAGTCTCAAATTTAAGTTGGGTTTTGTGACCAATCCACGTAATTCAATGCGAGTCGGGTACTGGCTCGGCGTGTGGATATGCGTGCTGGTGGCGGCTTGCACCGCACCGCAACAGCGCCCAACGTCACAACCACCAGAACTTGTTCCTCCACCTCCAATCGCGCAAACGCCGGCGGAACCGGTCCCGCTGCCCACGCCACCTGCTCCGATCGTTGTCCCGCCGCCGAAGATTGCTCTCGTGCTGGGCGGGGGCGCCGCCAAGGGCTTCGCTCACATCGGCGTTATTAAGGCTTTGGAAGCCCAGGGATATGCGCCAGAAATTGTCGTTGGCACTAGTGCGGGAAGTGTGGTGGGCGTGTTGTGGGCCGCGGGTTACGATGGATTTGCTCTTCAACGCATCGCCATGGAGATCAAGGAGTCGAGCTTCAGTGATTGGTCCTTGCCCAATCGCGGATTTCTCAAGGGCGAATCGCTGAGAGACTTTATAAACCAGAAGGTGGAGCGCCGTCCGCTGGAGAAGATGAAGCGCACGGTGGCTGTCGTCGCTACCGATCTACAGTCCGGAGAACTCACCGTGTTTCAGCGCGGCGATGCGGGCATCGCAGTGCAGGCATCCAGTAGCGTGCCTGGCGTATTCCAACCGGTACACATCAACGGTAGGGAATACGTCGACGGCGGTGTCGTGAGCCCGATCCCGGTGAATGTTGCCAGGCGGCTGGGGGCCGATATCGTTATCGCGGTGGACATCTCGGCACAGCCCGCGCTGAGGGCGGTCAAGGACACCATCGATGTACTGGTGCAAACCTTCATCATCATGGGAAGTGCAATTGCTGGCCACGAACTCACACAGGCCGATGTCGTGGTTCGTCCCGATATCACCCATCTCAATTCCACGGACTTCGCAGGCCGTCATCTGGCCATTTTGGAGGGCGAACGCGCTGGGCTCGCGGCCATCTCAACGTTGAAGCAAAGAATCGAGGAGCGCGCAACCCGCTATCGCGAGGCCGCCCATGCGGCATCTAATCCCGCATCTAATCCCGTAGATTCGCGCGCCGCTCGGCCCACCCAATAGGAAATTCTATGGTTGTCGATTGGTACTTCGATTTTCTGTCGCCCTTCGTGCATTTGCAAGCCGAAGACATGAACCGGCGCGGGTGGCCCCTTCAACTGCGTTGCCGTCCCGTACTATTCGCAGCCTTGCTGAATCACTGGGGGCAATTGGGCCCGGCTGAAATTCCTTCGAAGAAACGCTTTACCTTCCGGCAGTCCCTGTGGCGAGCCAACGAAATGGGGATGAGCTTACGGGTGCCAAGACTGCATCCTTTTCATCCCCTCAAGTTGCTGCGCTTGGCCATCGCGATCGACGCCACCCCACAGCACGTATT
>JANNFC010000008.1:0-4432 GCA_031379405.1 Betaproteobacteria bacterium
GTTACGAACAAGGGGAGCATCCCCTTGTTTATCCCCCAAGAAGGAACAAGGGGTGTCCCCCTTGTATATCCCCCGGCGAGCGTTCAGTTGCATCAGAATCTTCGCCAAATCTGTCAACACTTAACTTGTCAGAGACTAAAGCAGCCGCACCGCCTACCCATCGAGGCCACACCACCGTTGCTCGGGCCGCTGCCTCTGCATCCCAGGCGGCGATTTCCTGGTGTTATCTAAACAAACGGTACTGTGGCCTTCTCCCTTCCTGCTATTCCGGGTATATCAGTCCATCACCAGGCGATTCGCCTGATACCCGGCACCACATCGAAATGCTCATCGCGACTCACAATAGGCATCCCGTGTTCCAGGCAAAGCGCGGCTATCCAGGCGTCGTTGGCAGGAATGGGTTTGCCAATTCGTTTAATATCGTTGCGTAGGGCCGCGTAAGGAAAAGTTGTAGATCGCGTAACGGACAAGACCTCAAAGTCGCCAAGATGCTCTTCAATCCATCGTTCGTACACTAGTCTGTGCCGAGATGCGGCGATCCCGTATCGAAACTCACCAATAACGATAACCGGAATCGCAACCCTTGACGCTGCAAACAGTATTCGGCCGATTGCATCTTCGCCGTCAACAAAGGCAGACAGCGCATTGGTGTCAACAATCAAAGCTTGTCTTCCGGCTCAATTACTTCAAAGGTCTCGGTGATTCGCGCTTGGATCTTGGCCGTTTCCCGTCTAAGCCTTTTTAGTTGCCCGAAACCCGACATCCACTCGGGTTGAGTCGCGGGAGAGGCGTTTGTGGCCGAGGTGAGTTTCTCTTTGAGTGCCTCCGTCACAAAGTCCTTTAGGCTTTGTCCACGCTCGGCAGCTCGTGATTTGACTTTGCGGAAGATGGGATCGGGGATTTCTATGGTGGTCTTCATGGGGCCATATTACCGTATTTATGGGAGGCAGGATGGAAGTTCCAGTGGCGTTTTTCCACCGGCAATGACGGCAAGTTTCGTCGAGGCTATAAAAAGCGCGCGTTGAACTCGTATTCCCCGCGCTCTTGGCGCGGGGAATACGAGTTGTCTCGCCGGTTGGCGCATCACGGATCTCATTCATCAGCAAAGGCCGCCTTTGATTCTCGCACATCACCCAACTACCGCATGGGCCGAGTCCACGGATGTATAAAGGAACCAAGCCAGTGACTTCCACCTCACCTATGAACGTCGATCGTCGCAGTTTTCTGTCGGCATCCACAAGCCTTCTCGCCGCACCCTATATCTGTACAGCCCACGCCGCGGGGTCACTCAGGATAGGTTTCTGGGACCACTTCGTCCCCGGCGCCAACGATACGCTCATCCGCCTCGGCAACGAGTGGGCGGAGAAGGAAAAGGTCGATCTCAAGATTGACTTCGTGCCTTCGCTTGCCAACAAGCAGGTGCTGACCATTGCGGCGCAAGCCCAGGCGCGCTCAGGGCACGACATCCTGACCTTTCCCATTTGGTATCCGGCGGGCTACGCCGCCCATTTGGAGCCCGTCGATGACGTCATGCAGACACTCATCGCACAGTACGGCGCGCCCGCGTCGGTGTTGGAATACTTGGGTAAGCAAAACGGTCACTGGGTCGCAGTGCCCTCGACCATCGGTAGCCAGATGAAAAATCCCTGCGCGCGCATCGACCTGTTCAAACAACACGTCGGGTTGAACGTCACGCAGATGTACCCCGCCACGGGCGCACCGGATAAGGCACTGACGGATAAGTGGACCTGGGATACGTTCTTGCTCGCCGCCGAAAAGTGCCACCGAGCGGGGTTTCCCTTTGGTATCGGCTTGGGGCAAACGCCCGATTCCGTCGATTCGGCGGGTGCCATTTTTGCGGCCTTCGGTGCTCATCTGGTCGATGCGAAGGGCGATATCACGGTGAATTCGGACGCCATCCGGCACGCCTTGGAATATTGCAGACGGCTCGCGCAGTTCCTTCCACCCGATGTGTTTGCCTGGGATGACGCCTCCAATAACAGGTGGCTGATCTCGGGAAAAGGTGCGCTCATCATGAATCCCCCCAGTGCCTGGGCCGTGGCCAAACGGGACAAACCTCAGGTGGCCGAGCAGTTGTGGACCTTTCCCGCGCCCAAAGGTCCCAAGGGACGCTACGGGCCGTGCGTGCCGACCTTCTGGGGCATCTGGAAATTCTCCAAGAACAAGGCCGCGGCACGCAGTCTGCTCATCTTTTTGTCGCAACGCAAAGCCGTCGAGCAATTGGTGATTGCCAGCGGTGGCTACGACATCCCACCGTTTCCCAGTATGCGCAATTTCAGTGTCTGGACGCAGGTAGGTCCACCCAAAGGAACGCTCGCCCACTATGTGCCGCGCGATGACCAGATCGTCTCCATCGCCCACGCGCCCGCACCGGTTGCCATCGCCACACAGATGTACAACCAAGCCATTCTCACCAAGATGATCGCCAAGTTCACTCAGAGCAAAGAGCCCTTGGAGAAAGTGATCAGCTGGGCCGCGTCGGAATTGGCAGGTTATCTGCGCACGTAGTATGTGGGTGGGAGCATTGATGGGTTTCAGCGCCTTGCGCCACTACCCATCCTACCAATGTGCGTTGCGTTTGCGTGGGTCGACATGAAGAGATGATTCGGGAGCCAGGTTTTATTTCCAAGCAATCGTTAGTCTGCTGAAGGTCTTGGCTATAATCGGCCGACATGCGAATTCTTCTAAGTAATGACGACGGCTACTTTGCGCCGGGCTTGGCGGCGCTGGCGCAAGCGCTGTCGCAGGCCGGGGAGGTTATTGTGGTCGCCCCTGAACGCGATCGTAGCGGCGCCAGCAACTCTTTGACGCTGGACCGTCCTCTTATGGTGCGACAAGCCAGCACGGGATTTCGCTACGTGAACGGCACGCCGACGGATTGTGTGCATCTCGCCGTGACAGGCTTGTTGGACGTGCTGCCCGATATGGTGGTTTCGGGTATCAATCATGGTGCCAATATGGGCGACGACACCATCTACTCCGGAACCGTAGCGGCGGCCACTGAGGGCTATTTGCTGGGCATTCCATCTATTGCCGTGTCGCTGGCGAGTAAAGCGGCGGGCAACTATTCCACTGCGGCGCGCATAGCGCTCGATCTGGTCACGCGCTATCAAGCGGCGCCGTGGACACAACCGCAACTTCTCAATGTCAATGTTCCCGACGTGCCATTCGATGCGCTCGAAGGCATTCAGGTGACGCGCCTGGGGCGCCGGCACAAGGCGGAATCCGTGGTTCGAACTACTAATCCGCGCGGCGAGATGGTGTACTGGGTGGGTGCCGCTGGCGATGCGGCGGACGCGGGCGAGGGCACTGACTTTCACGCGGTGGCACACGGCTATGTGTCCGTGACGCCGCTGCAAATCGATCTGACGAGCTATCCGCAGTTGGAGGGTATCAAGCAGTGGCTATCCCGATGATGCGATTGGCGTTGATATGAATGCTCGTTCCACCGGCACCGGGATGACCTCGAACCGTACACGCATGCGGATGGTGGAGCGGCTGCGCGACCAAGGCATTACGGACGAGATCGTGCTGGGTGCCATGAGTGAGATCCCACGTCACGTCTTTGTCGACGAGGCCTTGGCGCATCGCGCCTATGAGGATCTGGCGCTCCCGATCGGATTCGGCCAGACCATTTCCAATCCGTACATCGTCGCGCGCATGTTGGAAGCGTTGCGCGGCGGGAAAAACTTGAGAAAAGTGTTGGAGGTGGGCAGCGGCTGCGGTTATCAGGCAGCGTTGTTGTCTCGTCTGGCCAAGCAAGTGTGGACCATCGAGCGGCTGCTGCCTTTGGTTTCGAAGACGCGCATCAATTTGCGCGATCTGTACACGCGCAATGTCAAGGTCAAGCATGGGGACGGCTATCTAGGGTGTGCCGAAGCGGCACCCTTCGACGGCATCGTGATCGCTGCGGCGGCCACGCATGTGCCGGAACACTTGGTCGAGCAATTGGACGTCGGCGGACGCTTGATCATGCCGCTGGGGCCGCGCGACCAGCAGCTGACCATGATCGAGCGCGACGACAACGGTGTTCATCAGTCCGTCCTGGAAGGCGTTCGATTCGTACCGATGGTGCATGGGCTCGGGCGCTAACCCTCAATTCCTATGAAGCGGTTCTGCCGGGCTGGCATCGTGTTGCTCCTCACGGCCTGCCAGGCGGGGCCGCGTACGGCGCCTGTGGTGGAGCGCGTGATCGTTGCAAAAGAACCGAGCTTAGCGTCCAAGTCCGGCCTCAACGCCAAGCAGACCGATCCAGCAACGCCGGCCCAGGCCGCAAAGAAATCCACTATGCGCAAGGGCGCAGCCGCCGATTGGCGCCCCGAGGGCTATGTTGTTAAGAAGGGCGACACGTTGATTGCCATCGCGTTGGACCACGGCTTGGACTACCGCGAGTTGGCGGGTTGGAACAACC
>JANNFC010000086.1:0-5656 GCA_031379405.1 Betaproteobacteria bacterium
TCCTATGAGTCTAAGCGGCGCGCCCATGACGCCAACTGAACGGCGAGCCACTTGCAGTTTGGCTTTCATTTTCGCCTTGCGTATGTTGGGCATGTTTATCATTCTGCCGGTGTTCGCGCTGTATGCCGACACCTTGTCAGGGGGCGACAATCGCACCCTGGTGGGCATAGCCGTGGGGGCCTACGGCCTCACCCAGGCAATTCTGCAGATTCCTTTCGGCGCGCTTTCCGACCGCTGGGGGCGCAAGCCGGCGCTATACCTGGGGTTATTGATCTTCGCCCTGGGAAGCTTCATTGCCGCCGCCGCGGATTCCATATACTGGGTGATATTCGGCCGTGTGGTGCAAGGCGCAGGCGCGGTGTCGGCGGTCGTCATTGCGCTGGTGGCTGACTTGACCCGGGACGAGCAGCGCACCAAGGCCATGGCTATCATTGGCATGACCATCGGCGTCACCTTTGCCGTCTCCATGGTGGCCGGCCCGGTGCTCAATCAGTGGATAGGCGTTCCCGGAATTTTTCTGATGACAGGTTT
The DNA here is from genome assembly GCA_031379405.1 of Betaproteobacteria bacterium. Classification (GTDB taxonomy): domain Bacteria; phylum Pseudomonadota; class Gammaproteobacteria; order Burkholderiales; family SHXO01; genus SHXO01. The sequence goes on from JANNFC010000086.1 coordinate 532, forward strand.
TCTCGCACTGGGCGCCTGGGCGGTTGTGCGTTTCTTGGTCCCAGATCCGGCCACGACACCACGGCCGGAAGCGCGTTCGCGTACGCACTTCCTGCAAGTCCTGATGCGGCCCGAATTGGTGCGCTTGAACTACGGCATCTTCGTCCTGCATCTGGTGTTGACCAGCTTGTTCGTGGTGGTGCCCTTCAATCTCAAGGACGCGGGACTGGCCACCAATAGCCATTGGGAGATCTATTTGCCGGTCATGCTCGGGGCCTTCGTGCTCATGGTGCCGCCCATGCTATGGGCCGAACGCAAGGGTCAGCAAAAGGCAGCCTTTCTAGGCAGCATCCTAGTGTTGACCCTAGGACAGATCGCCTTGTTCTTGAGTTCGCAAAGTGTTTGGTGGAGCACATTGGCCTTGCTGGTTTTTTTCACAGCCTTTAATCTGTTGGAAGCCAGCTTGCCTTCGTTGGTTTCGCGCACGGCACCGCCGGATGCCAAGGGTTCGGCAATCGGTGTGTACAGCAGCGTGCAGTTCCTCGGCACCTTTCTGGGCGGGGCGCTGGGCGGGGCAATCTCTCAGCACATCGGCGGGAACGCAGTGTTTCTCTTCTGCGCGGTGCTGAGTGCAAGTTGGCTTGTGGTAGCGTTCGGAATGCGCATGCCGCAAAAGCGCAGTACCCATAATTTTGTATCGGTGGAGACTTGATATGGCATCGGTAAATAGAGTGATTTTGATCGGCAACCTCGGGAAGGATCCCGAAGTGCGTTACATGCCCAGCGGCGACGCCGTCGCCAACCTTAGCCTTGCCACCACGGAAAAGTGGAAGGACAAAACCGGCGAGGCGCAGGAGCTGACCGAGTGGCATCGGGTGGCTTTCTTTGGTCGCCAGGCGGAAGTCTGCGGCGAGTACTTGCGCAAAGGCGCCTCCGTGTACGTCGAAGGCCGGTTGCAGACTCGCAAGTACACGGATAAGGAAGGCGTGGAGCGTTTCATCACCGAAATTCGCGGCGATCGCATGCAAATGCTCGGCGGACGCGGCGGAGGAGGAGGCGGTGGAGGGGGGGACTCGATGTCGCGTGAAATGGACGTCCCACCACAAGGAGGCGTGAAACCCGCGTCGTCCTCGGCGCCACCTAAGAAGGCCCCCAGTCTGGATGATCTGGACGACGACATTCCGTTCTAAGCGCTAAGGACTAAGGACCCCGCGGCTAGCGCCAACAAAATTCAAGCCTTTCCTTTCCTCTAAGGCCAGCCGTGCAGATCTGGCTGGCGGGGGCAAAACACTCGTGCCATGAAACTCTACGAACTTCAACACAAACAAGGGCTCGACAGCATTACGCTAGCTGAGCGCGCGGACCCGAAGCCGGGCCCTGGGCAGATTCTCGTCAAGACCCGAGCCTGGTCGCTAAACTATCGCGACCTGCTGGTGGCGAAGGGTGGCTACGGCGCGCCGCCGCCCTTGGGGCGCATCCCGCTTTCCGACGGTGTCGGAGAGGCAGTGGAAATTGGTGCCGGCGTGACTCGCGTAAAAGTGGGCGATCGCGTGGCGGGATGTTTCATGCAGGGTTGGCTGGGGGGTGACGTCACCCCAGCCATCGCCGCCACCGCCATGGGCGGGGCCATCGACGGCATGCTGGCGCAGTACGTAGTGCTCAGCGAACAAGGGGTGGTGCAAGTACCCGCTTACATGAGTGATGAGGAGGCGGCAACGCTGCCCTGCGCGGGTGTGACGGCGTGGAACGGCTTGGTGCGCGCGGCACGCATTCGAGCGGGTGACACCGTCGTGCTCCTTGGCACGGGCGGAGTGTCGTTGTTGGCGCTGCAATTCGCCAAGCTGCACGGCGCCCGTTGCATCCTGACTTCCAGTAGCGAAGAGAAGTTGGAAACCGCTAGGCGCTTGGGTGCTGACGAGACCATCAACTACCGCGCCAATCCCAATTGGGACAAGGCAGTGCTGGAAATGACTGGAGGGCGAGGTGCGGATATCGTGGTTGAAGTCGGTGGTGCCGGTACCTTCGACAAATCTCTGGCTTCAGTACGCATGGGCGGCAGCGTGTGCATGATCGGCGTGCTCACCGGCGCCAGTGCCCCGGTGTCCACTGCCGCCATATTGCGCCGGAGTATTCGTGTGTTGGGCATCTACGTCGGTTCGCGCGACATGTTCGAAGAAATGAATCGTGCGCTGGCCATGCACAAATTGCAACCCCATATCGGCAAGCGCTTCGCGGTTGCGGAGGCGCGCGCTGCTTATGATTATCTCGATAGTGCCGCGCATACCGGAAAGGTCGTCATTCATGCCCAGTGGTAACCTGAAAAACGTATCCCTAGACGATAAATACTTGCTGCAAACGGGCCGGATCTACATCACCGGCACACAAGCGCTGGTCCGCATTCCTTTGATGCAGCATTTGCGGGATAAGGCGGAAGGTTTCAATACCGCTGGATATATCACCGGCTATCGCGGCTCACCGCTCGGTGGCTACGATCAGCAATTGTGGGCGGCGAAAAAGGTGCTGGATCAGCATCACGTCGTGTTCAATCCCGGGGTGAACGAAGATCTTGCGGCCACCGCCTGCTGGGGCACACAGCAAGCGCACTTCCATGGCGAGAACAAATACGACGGCGTCTACGCCATCTGGTACGGCAAAGGCCCCGGTGTGGATAGAACCGGCGATGCCTTCCGTCACGGCAACTTGGCCGGCACCTATCACAAGGGCGGGGTCATCGCGCTCATGGGTGATGATCACACCTGCGAATCATCCACCACCGCGCACTCCAGCGAGTACGCCATGATGGATGCCATGATGCCCATCCTGAATCCCGCCGGAGTGCAGGAATTGCTGGACTACGGCATCATCGGTTTCGCGTTGTCGCGCTACGCCGGATGCTGGGTAGGGGTGAAGTCGATGAAAGACACCATCGATGCCTCCGCATCCGTAGACGTAAGTCCGGATCGCGTGCAGATCACCATACCAACGGATCACACACTGCCGCCTGGCGGCCTCAACATCCGTTGGCCGGATGATTTTCTGCAACAAGAAGCGCGCTTGCACAATGACAAAATCGACGCCGCCAAGGCCTTCGCGCGCGCCAATCAGTTGGACAAGACCATCATCGATGCGCCGGAGGCCAAACTGGGCATCATCACCTGCGGCAAGTCCTATATGGATGTGCGCCAGGCACTGCAATATCTTGGCATCGATGAAGCCGAAGCGCAGCGCCTCGGGATTCGCCTCTATAAGGTGGCGATGACGTGGCCCCTTGAACCGACTGGCGCACTCAAGTTTGCGGGGGGCTTGGAAAAAATCATCGTCGTCGAAGAAAAGCGCGCGCTCATCGAAACGCAGTTGAAAGACATCTGCTACGGACAAGCGGGCATGCCTTTGGTTATCGGCAAGCGCGATGAGAAGGGCGCCACGCTGTTCCAAAGCAACGGTGCACTCGATCCCAACCATATCGCCATCGCCATCGGCCGACGCATCCTGGAGCGCAGCAACGATGCACAGTTGGCCGCCCGCGTGGCCAAACAGGACATCCTGGAATCGCGTACACCCGAGAAACCGGCAATGGACCGCACGCCGTATTTTTGCTCGGGCTGCCCGCACAGCAGCGGCACCCAGGTGCCAGAGGGCAGTCGCGCGTTGTCGGGAATCGGTTGTCACTTCATGGCGCAATGGATGGACCGTAACACCGCCGGATTTACCCAGATGGGTGGCGAGGGCGCCAGCTGGATAGGCGAAGCGCCCTTCGTCAAAACCAAGCACGTGTTCCAGAATATCGGAGACGGCACTTACTTCCACTCAGGTTATCTGGCCTTGCGCGCCGCCGTGGCGTCCAAGGTCACTATGACGTACAAGATCCTGTTCAACGACGCCGTGGCCATGACCGGTGGCCAACCCGTGGAAGGTCAACTCACCGTGCCGCAGGTCGTGCGGCAAGTATTGGCCGAAGGGGTGATCCGGTGCGTGGTGGTGAGCGACGATATTGAAAAGTACGGCGGCGGCTCCTTCCCGCCGGGCGTGCAGGCCTATCATCGCGACCACTACGAGCGAGTGCAGAGGCAATTGCGCGAAATCGAAGGCGTCACGTGTATCGTCTACGACCAAACTTGCGCGGCGGAAAAGCGCCGCCGCCGCAAGCGCAATCTCTATCCCGACCCGCCCAAGCGCACGCTCATCAACGATCTCGTTTGCGAAGGCTGTGGTGATTGCGGCGTGAAGTCCAATTGCGTTTCAGTGATGCCTATGGAAACGGAATGGGGGCGCAAGCGCACGATCGATCAGTCCGCCTGTAACAAAGACTTCTCCTGCGTGAAGGGCTTCTGCCCGAGCTTCGTCACCGTGCACGGCGGAACGTTGCGCAAGGGCAAGTCGCAGGCAAAGACCACCGATACGCCGTTCGCTATATTGCCTGACCCCGTGCTGCCAACCATCGACGAGCCCTACGGCATCATGGTGACCGGCGTGGGAGGCACTGGCGTTGTGACCATCGGTGCCATCGTCGGTATGGCCGCGCACTTGGAAGGCAAAGGCTTTTCCGGTCTCGACATGGCCGGACTGGCGCAGAAGGGCGGCGCCGTGTGGACACATCTGCAGATATCGAAAGATCCCGCGGACATCAAGACCGTGCGCCTGGGCTCCGGTGGCGCCAAAGCCGTACTGGGTTGCGATCTGGTGGTCAGCGCGAGCGAAAAAACCATGGACACCACGCAGTTGGGTAATACGCGCATGGCGGTCAATATTCATCAGCAAATGACCGGTACCTTCACGCGCGATGCCAACTTCCAGTTTCCCGGCGCGTCGTTGCGCAAGACCATCACCAACGGTGTGGGCGAGGACAAGGCGGCTTTCGTCGACGCCACGCGCATCGCCACCGCGTTGATCGGCGACTCCATTGCCGCCAACATGTTCATGCTGGGCTACGCCTATCAGAAAGGGTTGATTCCGCTGTCGGCCGATGCCATCCACAAAGCCATCGAGTTGAATGGCGCCGCGGTGAAGATGAACCAATCTGCGTTCTTGTGGGGCCGACGCACCGCCGTGGATGCGAATGCCGTGGAGCGATTGATCGCACCCAAATCCGGGGAAGTGATGGTGCAGAAGATGTCGCAATCTCTCGATGAAGTCATTCAGCGAAGAG
>JANNFC010000109.1:0-3489 GCA_031379405.1 Betaproteobacteria bacterium
CCACCAAGTACTCAGCAAGCTAAGCGGATTGCCCTGCGTTTGGTACCGCTACAGCGTAGAGCAGCGGCGCAATCAGCGCTGGCACAGCATCGATTCGGGCCAGAGCACGACGTCTTTTGTGTTGCGCGATAGTAGCGGCTCATGCGTCGTCGACCCGCATAATGCGCAGATCATGACCACCCGCACGGACCGTTGGACCCAAGGCGAATACCGCTTCAGCGAGACGTTACTGCTTGCGCAAGACACCCTCTACGTCCTGGGCGAACTGCGCACATCGGGAGGTGCACACAGCGCGCTGAGCACGCGCCAGGATCTGGGTACATTACTGGGCGATTGGAAGCGAGACCAACCCGCCCTACTCACGCGCTTCGACCTTGACGGCAATGGCGCCCTCGACACGAAAGAATGGGAATTGGCGCGATTTGCCGCTCAGCGCGACGTCCGACAGCGGCATCAGGCAGTTCAATCGCAGCCCGGCACGCTGAGCGTGCGCCAACCCGAAGATGGGCGGCCCTTTCTAATCTCCAATCTACCGCCGGAGCGTCTGGCGCGGCGCTACTTGGTTTGGAATCGCGTCAATGTCGCCGGCCTCGTCGTGTCGGGTGTGGGGTTGATGTATTGTTTGTATTGCCTAGGGTGGCGTTAGCCGCAGGGAAAGCAGGGCTTCGATTTCCTTTTTGCCTTGGTCGCGCGCGATATCCAACGCGGATTTGCCGCGGTCGTCACGCAAATCGGTGTTCGCTCCGCGAGCAAGCAGCAACTTCACCGCGTCTACCTTACCGCTTCCGGTTGCCCACATGAGCGCAGTCAATCGGTGTCGGTGCAGAACGTTCACATCCACACCCGCCGTGATCAAGCTGTCTACGCAAGCTGTACATTCTCCGGTGACGGCATAAACCAAGGCGGTTCGACCCAGTTGGTCTGCCAGTGCCACATCGGCGCCGTGCGCGATCAGATAAGAAACTACTTCGGGCTTATTCTCGTATACTGCCGCCATCAGCGCCGTGACTTGATCCAGCGAGGGGAGGTTGACCCTGGCGCCGCGCTCCACCAGCGCCGCGACCATCTCGACGTGCCCCTTCTTAGCGAACATGAATAACGCTGTTTCGCCCTTGCGATTGCGTGTGTCCGGGTGCGCGCCTTTCTCCAGTACGCGTCTTGCTCTTTGGGCTTCGCCCTTCTTGGCGAACTCGATTAACTGGGCGTTCAGGGCGACCTCTTCGCTGATACCCGGTGCAACGTAATTGAGCCCAAGTGCCAAAACAAGAATTTGTGCGATGCGACGGCTACGGCAATTTGTTCCAATCATCACAAGCCTTCATAACAACCCATCTGGAGGAAACCAACTAAAGACGCCAGCAACTTGAACAAACAAAGTGGCGCGAATAAAGGGGACTTCGCGGGCGGGGTATTGACCCCGCCCTTGACCAAAGGGGGCTACGTACAAGTCACTTCGCCCCCTTTGGAAACCCCGAAGTTTGCCCCCGCGCCAAGAGCGCGGGGAATACGAGTTATAGTCGCGCGCTGTAATCGAAGTCGCTTTACCGTTGTACCGTGGTAACAAAAAGGACGAAGTACCTTTCAACCCCAATCAAATCCTTGGGAGATTACATGAAGTCACGACAACTAAAACTGGTCACGCTAGCGGCACTGCTGTCCGCCGCAGGAAGCGCGATCGCGGGAGAAATTCAGGGCGGCGGCAGTACTACCGTTTCCAGCCCCATGTCTCCGAAGCTTGCCCCGGTCACGCAAGCCATGTTGGACGCCTCGGAGGGCGACAAGAACAACTGGCTACACTCCAATATGTCCTATAGCAACTCACGTTTCTATCCGGCCAAGGAGATCCATTCGGGCAACGTGCATAAGCTCAAACCAGCCTTCATCTTCCAAACCGAAGTGAAGGAATCGATGGAGACGTCCGCCATCGTGGTCAACGGCGTGATGTACATCACCACCTCATATAACCACGTCTACGCGGTGGATGCCACCAACGGCAAGCAATTCTGGCACTACAAACACAAGATGGGACCGGTCACAACCTACTGTTGCGGCCCGAACAACCGAGGAGTGGCGATCGCCGATGGCCATGTCTACATGGGCACTCTGGACGCCAAACTGATCGCGCTGGATGCCAAGACCGGCAAGCTGGCCTGGGAAACGCAGATCGCCGATCCCGAGCTGGGCTACTCCGAGACCATGGCGCCCGTGGCTGTTGACGGCAAAGTGCTGATCGGCACCAACGGTGGCGAGTACGGCGTGCGCGGCTTCCTGAAAGCCTACGACGCCAAGAGCGGCAAACTGGCGTGGACCGCCTACTCCATTCCGGAGAAGGGACACGAAGGCGCATGGGCTACGCACGATGCAACCGGTCGCGACATGAAGCGCGACATCGCGGGCGAGAAGAAGATGCTGGCCGAGCGCGGCGGCGACTTCTACAAAACCCTCGGTGGCGGCGTGTGGATGACGCCTGCCGTGGATCGCAAGTCCAAGACCGCCTTCTTCGTAGCGGGCAACCCCTCACCCGATCTGTATGGGGCCATCCGTCCTGGTGACAACCTGTATACCAACTCCATCGTCGCCGTCGATCTGGAAACCGGTGCCTACAAGTCCCACTTCCAGTACATCGCGCACGATGTATGGGATCTGGATGCCGTCAGCCCGGTTATCCTGACCGATGCCAAGGACAAGAGCGGCAAGATGGTGCCGGTTGCCATCCATGGCGGTAAAACCGGTCACATCTATGTGCACAATCGCAATGATCTGTCCCTGATCCGCTTCTCCGAAGCCATGGTGCCGCAGGAAGACATGTGGGTACTGCCCACTGCCGACGGCAAGCGTATGTTGCCGGGCGCCAACGGCGGCGTGGAATGGTCCCCGATGGCGATCAATCCCGATCTGCGCATGGCCTATGCAGCAAACCTGCACCAGCCCATGACCTATCATGTGGAAGCGGCGGAATATCCCGGCGGCAAGTTGTGGCTGGGCGGCGCCTTCAAGGTCATTCCGAGCGAGAAGCAGTGGGGACGTCTGGCCGCTGTCAACCTCGATACCGGCAAGATGGCCTGGAAGGTGGACACCGACCAGCCCCTGATCGGTGGCGTATTGGCGACGGCCGGTAACCTCGTGTTCAATGGCGAGGGTAACGGCATGGTCAGCGCCTTCGACGCACGCAATGGCAAGAAGCTTTGGTCCTTCAACTGCGGCGCGGGCGTCAATGCACCCCCCACTTCCTACACCGTGGATGGCAAGCAGTACATCGCGGTCGCGGCGGGTGGCAACACGCAGTTGGATTTCAAGCGTGGGAACAACATCATCGTGTTTGCACTGCCATAACCGTAAGTCATAACCCCTAAGCCGGCCGAGCCGGAGCGAAGACAGTCGAAACTGTGCGGCCAAAATGCATGTTACGAACAAGGGGAGCACCCCCTTGTTTATCCCCCCGAAATGAACAAGGGGTGTCCCCCTTGTATATCCCCCGGGGAAGTGTCG
>JANNFC010000134.1:0-2000 GCA_031379405.1 Betaproteobacteria bacterium
CCGATCCCATCTGGACCCGGCTCAATCTGAGCTGGGCGGGATTTTTTGCGGCGATGGGCGTACTAAACGTGTATGTGGCTTACAACTACTCTGAAAAGGCCTGGGTCAACTTCAAGCTGTTCGGTGCCACCGGACTCATGATCGCCTTCGTCATCGCGCAAGGGCTTTTGCTCTCGCGTCACATCCCACAGGAAGAGGAAAAACGGTAGATGAGCGTCACCGAAACCATCCGCCAGCGCCTGGCTAGTCTGGAGCCCACCACCTTGGAACTGTTTGACGACAGCCACGAGCATGTGGGCCACGCCGGCGCCAAGGACGGCGGCGGGCACTATCAAGTGCTCATCGCCTGCACGCAATTCGCCGGCAAATCCGCTCTCGCGCGCCATCGAATGGTGTACGCCACCGTCGCGGACATGATGCAGCGCGATATTCATGCGCTTGCCATCAAAGCCTATACCCCGGAGGAACTGCAGCGTTTGTTTCCGAGCTGATCCGGGGACCATTGTTTTTTTCACGTACCGTCATAGAGGAGTATTCATGAGCATCAGAACCACCACCTTAGCGCTCGTTCTTGGGCTTGTTTCGACCACCCTGCTGGCCGAGGGCGCTAACGTTGCCGTCGTGAACGGCCAAGCGATTCCGCAGACCCGCATGGACTTTGTGGCCAAGATGCAGGCGGCGCAGGGCAAGAAAGACGACGAGGAATTGCGCAAGCAGATCAAGGAAGCCCTCATCAATCGAGAGATCCTGAGTCAGGAAGCCGTATCGCAAGGACTGGACAAGTCGCCCGAGCTGGCCGCCCAAGTCGAAATGGCGAGGCAGGAGTTCTTGATTCGCGCGCTGTTCGAGGATTTCGCCGCGAAGAACGCCCCCACCGACGACGAGGTCAAGGCCGAATACGAGAAAGCCAAGCAGGAAGTCTCCGCCAACGGTGAGCGCAAGGAGTACCTCGCGCGCCATATCCTGATCAAGAACGAGAAAGCCGCCAAGGCTGCGCTGGCCAATTTGATCAAAGCAAAGGGCAGCAATTTCGAGCAGCTTGCCAAAGCCAAATCCGAGGACAGCGGCTCCAAAGCGCAAGGCGGAGTGCTGGATTGGAACGACGGCAGCGGCTTCGTGAAGGAGTTTTCCGAAGCCATGACCAAGCTTAATAAAGGCGAGTTCACCAAGACCTTGATCAAGACCAACTTCGGCTATCACATCATTCGCTTGGATGACCAGCGTGCCATCGCCTTTCCTCCCATGGAAGAAGTGAAGGACAAAGTTCAGCAGCAGATCATGATCCTTAAGCGCGACATGTACATCGCCGCGCTTAAGGCCGCCGCCAAGGTGGAGTAGTCGTTAGCGCCGTCGTCTTTGCCGATGCGTCCCGTGCCGCCATTCCCAGGGCGGGACGGGACGACGGGAAGACCACAAACCGACTCGCCGCGCGCGCGCCTTTTGCTCCTCGTCAGCGTAGCGAGTACGCGTCTCGGTGTTCTGTTCGGATTCGTAGTGCTTGTAATGCCACGCCAGGCCAACGCGGAGTTGCGCCGCGCCCAGATCCAACGTACGTTCGCACGTAGCCTTGGCGTCGGGGCATGCGGCGGGCGCCGCCACCCACGCTTGCCCCACGGTTCGGCCGTTAGTGTCGAGCTTGTAGCTTCTGACCGTGATCGGTCTGCGTAGCGCCAAATAGCGTAGATTACGACCGGAGATCCTGCCGAAAGGTTGATCCGTCTCCGGCGCATCGATACCTCCCAGCCGCACCCGCAAGCGCTTGTTGTCCATGCTGACCACGTCCAAAGTGTCGCCATCGATCACTTTGTTCACGCGCCCATCGATCACCTCCGCCTGCGCGCTGGCGATACACAGTGCGGCCACCATCGCGAGGACTTCCACCCCACCGACTTTATGAAAGCGTACGAGTCGCGACATACTGCGTTCCTTGAGGTTGCGTGCAGCACAGTCTTTGGATCTTAACCGATCCGCCCTTGCCGCATGACCACCCCACCCCACCC
>JANNFC010000202.1:0-1588 GCA_031379405.1 Betaproteobacteria bacterium
CAAGGACTCCAAGAGCTCCTCGCGCGTGGCCTCCTGGCAGTTAACGCCAGGCACTTCCTCGACCCAACCGATCCACCAGTTGGCGTCTTGCTTTACAACCGCTGTATACGTTTGCGTCATTTTGTCACCTGCGACATCGACAAGCATACCGAAACGGTTTTGAGCGGTTCTAACGTATCAGCTCAGGGGCGCGCGTCCCCCCTTGGAGCGCCGGATTGGGCGGCGATACCTTCGCCGGCGCGATATGGCTCAGTGCGGCGCATGGCCATGGCCTGCGTGGACAAGCTTGTAGTTTGGGGCGTCCGGGCTCAAGCGGGCGAGTTCGCGATAGGTTTGCAAATCGGCGTCGTCGAAGAACGCATACGAGCCGTGCTCGTCTGCCCCGGCAACCGGCTTCGGACCGAGCGCGATCGTGGTGCCAAGGCCCGCGTATAGGTAGCGATCGCCGAAGGTCTTCTTCAGAATCTCAAAAGCGGGCTCGCCCGTGCAGTGAACCGGCGCCATCCATTCGACCTTCCAGGTGTCATGCAGCGCGGTGGCGATGCGTTGAGTCTCCTCGTCTTTCGCTGGCAGTAAGTGCAGTCCCCCAACGACGAGATGAATCGGTTTATTGATTGCCGCCTTCGCGGCCTCGACGATCTTTTCGATCGTGGGATGGCTGCACCCCACCACCAGCACGATGCCCTGAGGGGTATCGATGGCCAGGGAGATTTCCATCACGTCCAGGTCGACGCCCCACGGCCCCTTCAACAAGATCAGGTGAAAGCCAGGCGCCACCTCGGTCGTCTTGGCTACCCAAGTGAATTTGCCCTGCGGCCACGGGGTGCCAAAGCGCAGCGTCTCAGGCGGTTTCCCGTCAAAGTAGCGCATTTCGGGAGGCAGGGATTCGTTGCGCCGGTAGAAGGTCCCTGGAAGGGATGAACCAAAGACGCCGAAGTTCTCCTTCGGTGCGTAGATCGCCACGTTCGGGTTGACGCTGAGCAGGTAATTCAAGCCACCCATGTGATCGCCATGGCGATGAGACATGACCACGGAGTCCAGCTTGGTGAGATCAACCCCTTTGGCTTTCACGTTATGGGCGAAGATTTCGGAGTCGTTGCCGGTGTCGAACAGGATGCGCTTGCCGCCGTACTCGATCAGCGCCGCAAATCCCCAGTCTTTCTTCATCGAGGAATCCTTGCCGAACGCGTCGTAGAGGACGGTGATCTGCGCCTTCTTGAGGTCTAGACTCGCCGCCGAATGCGGCAGGGTTGTCGCCGCGCATCCGGCGAGAAGCACTGCTAAAGCCGAAACGAGACAGCTGAACCACGACCTTGTCTTCATTTGCTTCTCCATTTTTGCTTCTCCATTTCCATGATGCGTCATCAATCAGCCAGGTGTGGCACGTCATATCGGCACACAGGGCCTGCGGGGAAAGAATGCTGTCGTTTGCTACAAGTCACGCCCGATCATGCTTCACAGCATCGATGCGGGGCCGAGCAACTAATCCTACGTTAATGCAAGACCTGGTACCTACTTGGGCAGGACGAACTCGCCCTCAGCCAATTTTTGTTCGGTGAGAACACCATAGCCTCAAATGCTGGACATC
>JANNFC010000267.1:0-1619 GCA_031379405.1 Betaproteobacteria bacterium
CGATCGCATCGAAATGAAGTACCGCACCAAGCTCAATTTCCAAGGCGAAGGTATCGTAGAGGTCTGGGGTCAACAGTAACGACCCAGGATAGAGCCCATTGTGCAAGTGCACACGAATCGCGGATGGGGCGCCTCCGGGCGCCCCGTTTCCTTTTGGCCACAGACACAATTTTTGTGCGAACGATGCACAAGGCCGGCTGATCGCACGATAAGCTCTGCTTCGGAAAATCCCCAACTGGCTTGCACTTGCGTCAATATGACGATGCGGATCAGAAGGGGATGTGCTACGCGATTTCGAATCTCATATCTGAAACAGCATCCGGAATTCCACTCGTGCTCCACGCCTCCGCTGCCCTCAGCGCCCGCGCCGACCGCGACGATGCCGTCTGGCAAAACGAATCGTTCTCAAAAGAACAAGAGCGCGAAGACTTGAAGGCCGCGACGCGGCGGCTGGCTCAACACTGCGCGGCGTACAAGGGGTCAATCCCGTCGCGTGCGTGGTTCCAGATCCTGACGACAGCGGTTCCCTTCTTGGCGATCGTCGTTGCGATGTTCGCCTTCGTCAATTCACACTACTGGCTGACGTTGCTTCTCGCGCTGCCGGGCGGTGGACTGCTGGTTCGCTTCTTCATCATCCAGCACGATAGTGGCCACGGATCATTCTGGTCGACGCGTGCCGCCAACGATCTCACGGGCCGCATCATGAGTGTGTTCACAATGGCGCCCTATGGATTGTGGCGCCGAGAGCATGCGCAACATCACGCCACCTCGGGCAATCTCGACAAGCGTGGTGTCGGTGACATCACCACGCTCACCATCAAAGAGTATCAAGAGCTGTCGCCGATGTGGCGCGTCGTCTATCACATCTACCGCCACCCGTTGTTTCTGTTCGGCTTCGGTGTTCCGTTCTTCTTCGTATTCATGCAGCGGTCGCCCTGGTTCCATCCCTACCCCGTGCGCGAGACGTGGAAAAGCGTGATGGGCCTCAACCTTGGGCTGGCGGCGGTTTATGGTCCGCTTGCGTATTTTGTCGGGGTCACGGCACTGTTTTTCGTTGCTTGGCCCTTGCTGCACGTCGCGACCGCCGTTGGCGGCTGGTTGTTCTTTGTGCAGCACCAGTTCGAGGATACCGAGTGGGATACGAGCAAGGAATGGAGCTTCCAGCCGGCCGCGCTGCACGGCAGCTCTTTCTATGATCTGCACCCAATACTGAATTGGTTTACCGGCAATATCGGGTTGCATCACATTCACCATCTCAACAGCACGATACCGAACTATCGGCTGCAGGATTGCCTTGGGGCCGCACCCGAGCTGCAGGAGATCAACCGTCTAACGCTGCTCGAAAGTTTCAAGTGTTCCCGCTTGAAGCTGTGGGATGAGGAAAACCGGACAATGGTCGGCTTCGATGCCCTGCGGCGCGCCTAAAGTACGTCGGAGTGAACGAGGCGAAAGCCGAGTGAAGTCCGACAACATTCCCGCCGCACCATGTCGGACTTCGTTCAGACGCCTGCGGCGTCCTCCCTCACTCCGACTTACGAAATCTGCTGAAAATCAACAGGCACGATCAAGCTTGCGCGCGGTCCGCCTGCGGAGATTTCAAGCGGCGTGGTGGCGAACGG
>JANNFC010000268.1:0-3344 GCA_031379405.1 Betaproteobacteria bacterium
CACGATAAAAGGATGGGAAGGACACCCACGTTGGTCCTGTGCTCCCGGAACGCGCGCCCTGGGAAGGGCCTCGTTCGACGGCCGCACGTAGACCAACATGGGTGCCCTTCCCAGAGGGGAAAAGCAGCGAGCTTGGAAGGATCAATTAGATGGACGGCGGTTACTCGATACGCGCAGTGGGAGACTGTCTTGGTGCTCCATAAAGTTCGGGTCATTGCTGATTCCGGTCAATGATAAGAAGCGCTTCGTATTCACTGGGCAAATTCTGAAGCGATGCCCACCATGGTGGTGGTTCGCTTGGGTGAGGCGGACTCCATTCCCTCGTTTCTTCACTTGAAACCGGCGTAAAAGATGTTTTCACTCGAAGAGTACTCGCGTTGAAATCTGCTCCTCTTAGGTCGGGACACTTCGGACGAATCTCCTTAATCATGTTTAGGACGTCGCCTGGCGGATTACACCGATCGACATAAACTTTTCCGTGAACCACGTTCGTGATGACGAGTGCTGCGATTGGATTTGGGGTGGCACACCCAACCCATCGACAGGTTGAAATTGTGCCAATCATGTGGTTTACCAGTCGCGTCGCGACTTTCTTTCTTCTGTGATCGGGAAGTACAGCGAGTGAGTCAATCCAACCAACCACTCCTTGAGTTGCATGGAGAATTCTCGCGTAGAGATAGCCAGCCACTCCCTCGGTCTGATGATGGGCTATGAACAGGTGATCGGTGCTTTCAAGCCGCTCCCTCGTTTTCTTAGGCCCTAGCCGATAGGGCTTTCCCTGAGGATCTGTTCCAAAACTATTGCTGAAAACGTGTGAAACTGCGCTCACCAAGCTCGGCGTGGCTGCGGCCTCTTCCCCCTTGTAGCTGTGGAATTCGTACTCATCGTGCTCCGACAGCATAAACTCAGCACCCCATAAGAATCCTGAACGTCATTTCAGAGTGATGTGAGGGGAAGGAGTGGCTATCGCTTGATGACAACCAGGGCTTCGAACGCATTAGGCAAATGCTCTATGAAGGTCCACCACTTCTGAGCTTCCATCGTTTTCCGAGGAGCCCATTGTCTCTCATCGGAACGAGACAGGGGGCTAAAGCCTGTCTTGATCAGTAAGTTTTCTTTGTCGAGGGCGCAACCGCGGAGATCGAAGCAGTTATCCTGTATTTCTTTCAGCATCTGATACACGGGGAACGGTGGGAAGCAACGACCGATGTAAAGATTTCCAGGCACACATCGAGTTATCACGTGGCCTGCAATGGGATTTGGAGTCGCGAATCCCACGAAAGGGGCTGCCTTTGTCGCCGAGACAAAGCTCTTCACCAAAGTCGTGGCGATTCCCTGCCGACGGTAGAGGGGAAGTACAGCCATCGATTCTATCCATGCCACTCTGCCGACTGATGAAGAGATTTCTTTTCCAAATAAGTATCCCACTCCGGAGCGTGTATCTCCGGCAATGAATAGATAGTCTGTGCTCAGGAGCCGTTCACTTACGGATTTAGGCCCCAGACGATAGGGTTTCCCATCCGGTCTGAAACCGAAGCTCTCGTTGAAAATGTTCGAGACTAGTTTAACAGCATCAGCATCAGAAGCCGCAGCAAACCCGGCTAACTTCGAGATGCTATGAGCGGCCAGTGTTGAATCATCGGTGTGAGTGAGTTCAGATAGATCGTACGAACATGTGGCAGCTTGAGATGCTGGCTCACAGTCTCCTGGAGCAAGAGCATTGTGCGGCTGGAACAATGTAGTTTGATGCGAAGAATCCATGGGCTGACTGTTGCGATGTACTACTGACCGGTAGGATGTACTCTTGTAGGTAAATTAGACCTCTCTGTCAAGCATCGGACGCTCCGAGTATCGTCCTCCCATTCATGGCTTTTTCAATGCCTACGGGCTCATTGCCATGTGTAAGATTTCCTGGGCATTTCTTGATTGGGCATCTTACCATGGACAGTGGCTTGGGAAATCCGTCGCTGACCGGGTGGCAGGTCAAGCAATGACACTCATGAGCGCTCTTCTCATCTGATCGGGTGTCAAAGCATGCCATGGTCCTTGAGAGCCCGCCACTCACGTTCATGTTAGCCACACTTCAGCCACAGATTGAAGACTTCCAGGATGAAAACAGGAAGTTTGGGAGTGGCTGCGAATATGCAAGTCGCAGCCAGGCCTGATTACTTCAAGCTTGGCTGGCGCTCCCCTTTCGTTTTGTCTTATGATCAAGAGCTATTTCGGCTAGTTCTCGCATGACACGTCCATCAGGACTATTCTGAAGAGAACGAGCAAGGACAATTAGGGGCCTGTCCTCTTGCAAATGAAGGTTCGTCAGAAAGCTAGGCGTTGGTCTCTTGTCCACCTTGACGTAAGCCACAAACCCAGAAAGATAGAATCGACAGAACGATATGCCGTCGTATTTTTCTGGGTGAGGATCAAGCATGGCGGTTATCTCAACGTCTTCAAATCGCGCTAGAACGACAGCAAATTCCTGTGAATCACCAGGGTCTTCATTCAGGATCATGGTTCTCAGCCGACCCTCGAATGACCCGAGCGAAATCCGCTTGTAAAAGGTTTGCTTTGATACAGAGGCTCGCCATAGTACCGACATGAAAAAGAGCTTTAACCTTCGATAGTCGAACTTCTCTATCCTCCAAGCAACGGTTTTTCCTTGAAGGAAAATTTTAACTGCTTCGGAAAATAGGCGAATTAGTACCTGCTGACCATAATCATCCCATGGCGACATCTTCCCATCGCACTGCGAACACAGGATGGTTGAATCATAAGTACCGACCTGCATTCGCCTCGGAAAACTCCCCGGAGTATTGCTATGCATTTCTGGCGCAATATTCTCGTGCCTGAGCAGTCGGAAGAAACCTTCCGGGATGATGTGAGCCTTAATTAGCATTTTGTCCTGCAGGCACAATCTGCAGGCGTTCTTCGACTGATTCATGCGGAGAAGCATACTACAGAATCGTGCGGCTAAACTGTGCAGCGCTATCGTGTCCCATCTGTTTTGATGGGTTCATCCCCCGCCTTTGACTCTGCTGTAAATGGTTAGATTGAAACGATTGGATTAGGTCACGACCTATAGTCTCTACAGCTTTAGGGGGTTCAAATCTCGCCCCCCTCCACCATTTTCTGATAGGCAAAGCGGAGTGAGCTTCTGGGCTGCCGCACAATGACACTTATGAGCGCTCTGGTTTTTCACCCACTGCTCACTTCAGGATGGCCTGGTCGATCCTCGATTGCGCGTGTTGAACGATATAAATGATCCTTCCAAGCTCGCTCGTTCTCTCTTCAGGGATGGGGGCTGATTGATCTTCCACTGCGCGCGTCCAACGAGGGCCTTCAGAGGC
>JANNFC010000286.1:0-4543 GCA_031379405.1 Betaproteobacteria bacterium
CGTGGACAACGCGCTTTGTGGCCCTCTTGGCGCCCACTTAAAGGGTACCGGTTCACTTTCGACTCAAGCATTGTCGCAGGGCGTACACAACCATTTCTTCCACTCCGGCTGGATGGCCATTGAGATGCCAAAGTGACAGTGCAGACACCACATACACGGGTGCTGCGATTGCGATAGCGACCGCGACTCGGATCAATGCCTCGCCAACGGTAGTGAGGGGAGTGTCCGGCAGGAGGCACCAGAGAGCCAGCGCCATGAGCGCGGTAGCGACGTAAGGTCGCCATGTTCGCTTCAGCCACGCGGCAGTTGAAAAGTTCAATGCGCGCCTCACTGCGTAGGCATCGAGGTTGATCTGTATCAACACGGCGATAAACACCGCGTAGGGCACAGCGCTGAAGCCAAACCAAACTAAGGTCGCATACATGATGACAGGCCGATAGATCACGGATGCGATTGCCCTGATGAGCAAACTTTTCATCTTGTTCAAAGCCATCAGCAATGACACGCTGCTCGCGGCGGATAGATAGGCTATCTGAACTAAGGCCAATCCTCTCAGCAATTCCGTACACTGCATCCACTTTTCGCCCAGGAGAATCCGCACCGCAGCTTCGGCGACGAATGCTAGCCCCACAGCCATCGGTAAAGCCAACAATAACATCCCCGAAAGTGCTTTCAGATACGCTTCCCGCAAGCGCGGCGGGTCGTTAAGCACCGCGCTGAACCCGGAAAACAGTGCCACCCCAATGGGTCTTGCCAACTCCATGGACGGTAGCGTGGCGATTACTTGCGCGTTTGCGTATAGGCCTACGGCATTCAGAGATTGCAAGCGGCTAATCAGGAAGTAGTCGGAGCGAACCGCTAACCTTGTGGCTAGTCCATACCCTACGGCCAACCCGGAAAATCCCACCATCTCGCGCCAGTGAAGCAAACTGAACCTCGGGCGGAAGGGGTGCAGTCCATAGCTAAGACCCAGGCCTATGAGTCGGCCAAAGAACATTCCTCCTACTAGGGCCCAGACCGAAGGCCAATAGTGGGCCCAGAGAACGGCGACCGACACCTCGGAAATTTTGCGCCAGAATTCCAGATGAAATTCTTGGGTGAACCGCATTTGCCTTCTCCAGGCAACCATGCCGATGTTCTGCAGCCCATCAATGAAAATGCAAAGCGCGACGGCTTGCATGACTATCGTTGCTTCCGGGGCTCGCGCGAAACCGGCAAAAAATGGAGCCGCCGCGATGAGCACCAAGGCGACGGCTGAATTGCCTATGACGTTCAGAGACCATGCAGTATTGAAATGAGTATCGTCGACCTTCTCCCTACGTACCAGCGCAAGGTCGAAGTTGAATTCTGTCAGAGATTCGAGCAGTACTGTGAAGCTCAGGACCAGCGCCAGTAGACCAAAGTCAGTCGGAAGCAGCAGCCTCGCGAGAATCATGGTACTGACCAAACTCAGAAGGCGTACGGACCAGCGCTTGGCCACCATGATGATCGACCCGATGGCGACCTTGTGGGAACTCATGCTATGTGCGAACCTTGATTTTCGAGTGCGTTATTCGTTCGCGATTCATGTCCGGAGGACGAGAGGCGAATGGATGGTGCCTCCTTTGGAGGGTCCAGCAATGCGCGTCAGTAACGATGAACTAGACCCAACAATGGATCGCTATTCTATGGTGTTCGCGGGTTCCAATGTTAATAGTTGTACTTGAGTTCAATGTACGCGCGATCTCGATTTGCGTACTGTCCAAACAGGCCGGTGGTCGGCCCGGAAAAAATATCGACTCCTGCGCGCAGGCGAAGATTCTTCGCAAAGCTCCAATCCATGCTGGGTCGCAATAACCTGTCACTGCGATTTAAGCTATGGATAACGAGTAGTTGAGGAGCGAAGTCTCCGAACTTTCCGATAGCCAGCAAGCTCGCTCCGCTCTCACGTTTCTTCGGTATCAGCGAATCGACATGATTGAGGAAGACTCGCTGGAAGGCCTGCAAATTGAACTTGACGTCTTGTTCACGCATACCGAATTCGACACCAAGCACGTAGTCCAGTAGATTCTGCTTGACAACGCCGTCGGCATCGGAGAAATCAGTAACACTGAAGTGCTTGTCGCGCGCATATATGACCTCGCCCTTCATCACAAATGTCCCGAAGTCTTTAGCCAATGTACCTCCGCTCTGCCAGATCCTGTTGTGGCGCGGTGTGTAGACGACGGTTGGCGTCGGAGACGTTTCAACGTTGCGGGTGAAATGAGGTGAGGCGTCGATGCTGGAATAATAGAACCCAGCCAAATCCCAGCCGTTCCTGATAACGCCGATTCGAAGGCCGCCATTGGAGTTTCGCAAGCTGCGAGTGGGTTTAACTTCAGGTCTCGTTTGCAGACCAAGGCCCGACGCAGAAATCAGAGTCGGAAAGAAGTCATCGCCAAGTTCCCCGAACCGGTCAACGCTTGCATAGGGAATCCAGATAAGTTCCGAATGCCAGTCGTTCTTGAAGTGCTCTGCGCGGACGGCCCATTGCGGAACGCGCTGAATCTCGAACTCCGGCAGGATGAAATCCCGTGTATCCCTTGCTGAGACGACATCGGCGAAAAACAGCCCCACCATTTCACCCCAAATGATGTGCTGGCGGCCTAGACGGAAATCCAGTCCCTTGGCAGTGAAATCGATATAGTTCTCACGCGCTAGCAAATCGAGGCGACGATCCTTGCGTACCGAGTCGGGATAGTGGTTCGTAAGATCGAATACCGCATCATAGTTCAACCGACCGCTGAGCTTCCATTTGGCGCCGCTAGTAAGCTGTCCTTGTCCGACGAGTTGTCCGCGGGTGAGCACTTTGGACCAATGGGAAGGGACTTTATAGCTTCGGGCTACTTCCTCCTGGAGAAATCCGCTCCAACGAATTCCACTACCGCTGCGCTTATGCGATTTCTTCGATTCTGGAGCTGGGGGCTTGTTGGCTTGCTCGGGTGGTGGTGATGGTCGCTCGTCTTCTTCGTCCAACTGAAACAAATCGTCCTTGGAGTTCGCACCCTTTCCCGCTCTTACTTCAAAGCTTGTACCCAACACCAGAACCAACGCAATGACCAGGGTAGAAGTTGCGTATCTCATGCAGTTTCCTTCTCGGAACGGACGGCGTTTTCAGCAGGTTTCGCCCTTTTCCGCTTATCTATCACCATCCACTTGGTGGGAGTGCGCACGCCCAGCAGTTTGATCTGACCGTCTTCAAGCCAAACCAGTCGATCCGCCTTGGACATCACCTTGCGGTCATGGGTGGAGAAGATGAAGGTCGTCTGGAATTGCCGATTAAGTTCCTTCATTAGCAACAGTATGCTTTCTCCCGTTGCGTGGTCCAGATTGGCCGTAGGTTCGTCCGCAAGCACGATCTCCGGTTGCGTTACCAGTGCGCGTGCGATGGCAACTCTTTGGCGTTGTCCGCCGCTGAGTTCATTGGGACGGTGCTTCGCATACTTGGTGAGTTGAACGAGTTCAAGAAAATGAGCGACTCGTTCCTTGCGTTGCCTCTTGGAGAGTTCGTCGAACATCAGAAGGGGATATTCCACATTCTCTTCGGCCGACAGCACCGGCAGCAAGTTGAACGTTTGAAAGATGAATCCGATGGTTCGCGCGCGCAGTTCCGCAAGTTCGTCTGGCGTTCTCCCGTCGATATTGTGTCCGTTAATGACGATCTTTCCAGTGGACGCGGTGTCGATACAGCCGATCAAATTGAGTAATGTTGATTTGCCGCTTCCCGAGGGCCCGGCGATGGCGAGAAATACCCCCGGTTCGATTGAAACGGTCACATCGCGCAGGGCCTGGACTCTCTGGGTGCCGAGCATGTACTCCTTCGATACCCCGTCAATTTGTACGACAGATTTAGACTGTGTCATGGAGAATGTGGGACTAGCAGATCGGATAATTTGCCAGTGATCGTAAGCGCGTAGAGGTGTGCCGCGTTTCAGGATTGCCTAAGGGCATCGCTCAGGCTAGATGCCGACCCATAGCAACGATTTATCGGACTTGTACGCGTGACCTTGAGAGGAGATTATCCCAGCAGCATCGCGCCGAAGACCGATCGGTCGACGTTGGCGCCTGAAAGGGGAAAGGCGACACACTTTCCGGTTAATTGTCCGCGCTCGCGGGCGATTGCCGCCAGGGCAGCGGCGCCCGCGCCCTCGGCCACATTGTGCGTGCAGGCGTACAAAAGCGACATTGCGCGCTCGACTTCGTCGTCAGAGACTTCCACGATTCTGGATACGTGGCGCAATATGATGGAAAGGGCATTTGGATCTGGCGAACGGCAGGCGAGTCCATCCGCGATGCGTGTACTGACGGGGGCTTCCACTGAGCAATGTGCACGGAACGATCGAGCGTATGTTGGAGCGTGCTGTGATACGACACCTACCAACTCCACCCGGCGGCCAAGTGCTTCCCGAGCCGCCACGGCCCCACACATTCCAGAGCCAAGACCGATGGGCACGTAAAGAACACCTAACGAAGGTACGGCCCTCATCAATTCCAAGGAATAGCTCGCCACACCTTTTACGAGCGA
>JANNFC010000288.1:0-3103 GCA_031379405.1 Betaproteobacteria bacterium
CTTGGCGCGGGGGCAAACTTCGGGGGTTTCCAAAGGGGGCGAAGTGATTGGTACGTAGCCCCCTTTGGTCAAGGGCGGGTCAATACCCCGCCCGCGAAGTCCCCTATCCCGATCAGGCCGGTGCCTGAATCAGCGCCCTCATCTTCTTCATGGCCTGCTGCTCGATCTGACGAATACGCTCTGCGGATACGCCGAATTCGGCGGCCAAGTCATGCAACGTGGCGGAATCGTCCTCGCGCAACCAGCGTGCTTGAATAATGCGGCGGCTACGCGCATCAAGACTGCTTAGCGCGCGTTCCAAGCCTTGCGCTTTGAGTCTTTCGGTCTGGTCGTATTCGAGTATGCGTGCGGGCTCGTCATCGTGATTGGAAAGATAGGCGATGGGTCCGTAACCTTCTTCATCATCGCTTGCAGGTTCCAGGGGAACATCCTGCCCACCGAGCCGGGTTTCCATCTCCACGACATCGGAGCTTCGGACATTGAGCTGTTCGGCCATGGCGTCCGCTTCGTGCAAGCTCATCGTGCCGTGGTTCTTCTTCATGCTGCGCAGATTGAAGAACAGCTTGCGCTGGGCTTTGGTGGTGGCAATCTTGACGATGCGCCAGTTGCGCAGAATATATTCGTGAATCTCGGCGCGAATCCAATGCACCGCGAAGGACACCAACCGCACGCCGCGCTCCGGATTGAAGCGCTTCACCGCCTTCATCAATCCGACGCTGCCTTCCTGGATCAGGTCCGAATGGGAAAGCCCGTACCCCAAATAGCCTCGGGCAATGGAGACCACCAGGCGCAGATGGGACAAAACCAAGTGACGGGCGGACTCGAGATCGCCGTTATCTTTGAACTGGCGGGCATACCGAGACTCCTCTTCCTCGCTCAAAATGGGAAAACGATGTACGGCTTGGATGTAGCTTTCCAGACTGCCAAGACTGGCCGGAACTGGGTAGGCTACGGATAAGGCGTTGTTCATACGGGAATTTCCTCCTTGCGAAGTGATTTTAGCACTCATCGCTTCCGAGTGCCAATAGCAAAGAAGGTTCCAACAGTGTCAGATCGACCGAGTTAGTACTCCAACCGCCACAGATGGCGGCTCACGGACAGCCAGGCCCCCAACCAACCCAACAGACCGGAAAGCCCCAGAACACCGATCGCACCCAGCCCGGTCAATCCCTTGAGCTGAAATTGCCCGCCGTAGAGAGCGGATAGGTCGCTCAGATGGTGGTTGAGCCATAGCGCAATCAAGAACACCAACAGATACGCCACGGCCGCCCCAACCAATCCCTGCACAGTGCCGGCGTAAAGGAACGGCCGCCGGATGTACCCATGGGTGGCGCCGATCAGGCGGGTGACTTCAATCTCCTCCCGGCGCGTCAGAATTTGCAGGCGAATAGTATTAAACGTCACCGCGACCACGGCGGCACCCAGCAGTATCGCCAGCACCGCCACCAGGGCACGCCCCACTCGTAACACGGCGTAGAGCTTGCGCGCCCATTCCGAATCCACCTGCACATGCTCCACTTTTGGCCAAGCGCTAACCGTCTGCCGAATGCGCTCCAGGGTCTTGGGGTTACTGTCCTTCGCCGTGGCCACAAATGCATCCGGCAAGGGATTGTGGTCCAACTGACTGAGCACGTCCGTCAGGCTGCTACCGGCCTTGAGTTCGTCGAGCGCTTTGTCTCTGGGGATATATCGATACTCACCAATGTCGGGCAAACGTTTCAGATCCAGTTGGATTTTGGCGACTTCCTCGGGCATCGCGTTCACGGACATGAACAAGCTGACTTGCGGCTCTCGCGAGATTTGGCGGGTCGCGCCTTGAATGTTGTCCAGGATCACGAACAGGACTGTGGGAAGACTCAGAGCAATGCCAATGACCACCGCATTGAGCAAGGCCGCAAGCGGCTGCGATCGTAGGCGGGTTAACACCTCGCGCATCGAGGCTATTTGCTGGTTAAACCAAGCATTCATGTGGCCATCCGCCCTTCCTGCAATGACAGCACGCGGCCGCCAAGTCGGCCGGTGACTTCCGGATCGTGCGTTGCCACCACACAAGTCACGCCCGCCGCATTGAATAGGCGTAGCAGTTCCGCGATTTCCACGGCATAGGCGCGATCCAGGTTTGCCGTCGGTTCATCAGCGAGCAACACGCTGGGGCTGTGCACGATGGCGCGGGCGATACAAAGCCTCTGTTGTTCGCCGCCCGAGAGTGTGACGGGAAACGATTTCTCGCGCGTCAGTAACCCCACTTTTTCCAGCGCCGCGCGTGCGCGCCGCAGACCTTCGCTTCTGGGTAGGCCGACAATGTCCAAGGGTAGCAGAGTGTTGTCCAGCACCGAGCGATCGTAGAGGAGTTTGTGATCCTGAAACACCAACCCAAAGTGCCGCCGAAAGAACGGTACCGATCCACGCCGCAAGGCCGCCACGTTCTGACCGTTCATCATGATCGTGCCCGAGGAGGGACGTTCGATGGCCGCCATCAATTTGAGTACGGTCGTCTTACCCGCGCCGGAAGGGCCGACAAGTACCAGCATCTCGGCGTCCTCGACCCGAAGTGAGGCATCCGCCAGTGCGATGTGGCCACCTGGATAGCGTTTTGTGACCTGTTGGAAGCTAATCACGTGGCTTGGTGTTTATTCCGATTAGTCGAACAAGGCATCCACATAGTCCTTGGCGTTGAACGGGCGAAGATCGTCGATGTCCTCCCCCACGCCCACGAAGCGAAGCGGTATGGGCTTGTGGCGGGCGATACCTGCAATGGCGCCTCCCTTGGCCGTTCCATCCAACTTGGTCAAGACCAAGCCCGTGAGCCCCAGCGCATCATCGAACGCCCTCACCTGTGTGACCGCATTTTGCCCGGTGTTGGCATCCAGCACGAGCAATACCTCGTGCGGCGCATCGGAGATGACCTTGGTCACGACGCGCTTCATTTTCTTCAGTTCGTCCATGAGATGAAGCTGTGTGGGCAGGCGCCCGGCCGTATCGACCAGCACAACGTCCACGCCCTTGGCCATTGCCGATTGCAAGGTGTCGAAGGCGACCGCCGCAGGATCCCCATCCTGCTGGCTAATGACGGTGATGTTATTGCGTTCGCCCCAACTGCGTA
>JANNFC010000289.1:0-3897 GCA_031379405.1 Betaproteobacteria bacterium
GTGCTGCCATCGCTGCCGCCTGCTCGCTGACACGATTCAACATCGTTCCCGCCATGGCGGCTACCCATTGAACTCTTCTCATAATCTGTCAAGACTAAACTTGTTAGTGACTAAGATAAGGACAGGGCGCCGCCTACATCGGCCCATCTCGCTTCGGCTCCCGTCGCATGAGCTCCACCACCGCCGCCTTGGGCTTGGTTGCACCACTCAGAACCTGGCAAACGGCATTCACGATGGGGGTTTCCACCCCCAGACGCTGTCCTAATTTCAAGGCTTCCTGCGCTGTGAATACACCTTCGGCGACATGCCCCAGGCGTGCCAGGATTTCGGGCAGCGACTCGTCCTTGGCCAGCGCCAGCCCAACTTTGCGATTGCGCGATTGGTCGGAGGTACAGGTCAGCATCAGATCGCCCGCCCCTGCCAGGCCAAGAAAGGTCTCCATTTTCCCGCCCATCCCTACGCCCAATCGGGTGAGCTCCGCAAGTCCTCGAGTGATCAGGGCCGCGCGCGCGCTCTCGCCCAGGCCCAAACCATCGGAAATACCCGCCGCGATAGCGATCACGTTCTTGACCGCACCGCCCACTTCCACGCCGATCAGGTCGTCGCTTGAATAGATTCTCAGCCTGGAACTGTTGAGCGCTCCCGCCATACTCCGGGCGAACTCGCCGTCGTGGGAAGCGAGCGTGATGGCGGCAGGCAATCCACGTGCGACGTCCTTGGCAAAGCTGGGACCCGATAGTGCGCCGTATTGAGTTGCGGGCGACAACTCCTTGCGCGCGATGGCGTGGGGAAGCTCGGAGGTTGTGCGTTCGAAACCTTTGCACAACCAAAGGATCGGTGCCGCGCATGCGGCCTCGCGCAATTGGGCAAGCGTTGCCCTTAGCCCAGCGACCGAGGTGGCGACGATGACGACATCCTTGTCTCGCACCGCTGCGATAAAGTCCGCCGTGAGCGTCAAGCAAGCGGGAATGGAAACACCGGCCAGGTACTTGGTGTTCTGCCGACTATCCGCTATCTCTTTGATCGCGCTTGCATCCCGGCCCCAGAGCGTGACGTCGTGTGGGCCACAAGTACTAGTGGCCATCGCGGTGCCCCATGCACCGGCACCGAGAACCGCGATCTTCATCCGCCCTCGATGCGGGGCAACGCCGAACACCCGCGCGCGACCCCGGATGCGAACAACATTGTTTTAGTGCTGAGTCGCCGGACTGGCTTGTTGCGCCTGTGCCTGAAGGCGAGCTTGATAAATCGCCTCAAAGTTGACCGGGGCAAGGAAGAAGGTGGGAAAGCCGGCGCGCGACACCGCGTCCGAGATGGTTTCTCGGGCGTAGGGAAACAAGATGTTGGGGCAATGAATGGCCAGCACTTGCTCCATATTTTCTTTCGCGATATTGCGAATCTGGAAAATGCCCGCCTGCTGGGTTTCCACCAGGAATACGGACTTGGGCTGATCGCCCACGCCGTCGGCCTGCTTGGGCGGAAAGGTCGCGGTTGCCGTTACAT
This sequence comes from Betaproteobacteria bacterium, assembly GCA_031379405.1. GTDB lineage: Bacteria > Pseudomonadota > Gammaproteobacteria > Burkholderiales > SHXO01 > SHXO01. The sequence goes on from JANNFC010000289.1 coordinate 1,504, forward strand.
TCAACACCACTTCGTAATGCCCCTCATTGATGGGATTGGCCTTGGTGGAAAGCTGGATGTCGATCTTGGGGCTTTCTCTTTCAAGAAATATCTGCGGAGCATTGGGGACCTCGATGGACAGGTCCTTCACGTAGATTTTTTCGATATTAAATATGGGTTGCTGTTCTTCGGCCATGAAAGATCGCTCCGGAAAAAACCGGCATTCTAACCCCCCCTTAACAGCGGATCGAGCTCGCCTGCCCGGTCGAGCGCGGAAAGATCGTCGTATCCGCCCACATGAACAGCGCCTACGTAAATCTGCGGAACTGAACGGCGGGAGGTTCGCTGCATCATCTCCACGCGCCGCCCCGGATCCAAGTCGACGCGAATCTTCTCGATAGAGCGCACGCCCTTGCGCACCAACAATTGCTCGGCAAGGGTGCAATAGGGGCAATAGCCCGTGCAGTACATGCTGACCTTCGCGGAAATCCCATCACTCACCTTGCGACACTCCGAAATCTAGCTAGCCCTTGTCGACCGGCATGCCGGCTTGCTGCCACGCGGCCAGGCCGCCCGCCAGGGCAACCACTTCGGCGAACCCTGCTTTCTTCAGAGTGCCCGAGGCCGACGCCGACCGGTTACCCGCCTGGCATAGCAGCAGAATCGGCCGATCCTTGAATTTCTCAAGCTCGTTTAGCTTCGATGCCAGTTGGCTTAGGGGAATATTCTTGGAATTTGCCACCCGCCCGCTCTTGAACTCGGTGGGCTCCCGTACATCGACCACCACTGCGTCCTTTCGGTTGATCAGCTGCACCGCCTCGAACGCGGACACCTGTTTCGCCCCCGAAAGACGTTTGCTGATGCTAGGCCAGATAAACAGCGCACCGCTGACGAACGCCATCATGAACAACCAGATATTTTCTTGCACGAACTTCAATCGTCATCTCCTTTGTGTTGCTTCCGCATGCTCCGTTAGTGCGTTTAGTCCGCCGCCCAGGTCTTGCGCCCGCCGCCGCAGAACCGTGAGCGCCGATTCGGAGAGATCCGGATAGGAAGCTTTTGCCAGATCCCATTGTCGAAGCGCCGCTTCGGCTTTGCCGTCCATTGCCAGCAGCATTGCCTGACGATACACCACATCGTCGATGGGAAAGTTGCGCATGGCGTGACCATTCACCGCGAGTTTGGCCTGCAATTGGTCCGGACCAATCTGAATGGAACGGGCCAGCCCTAGTTCCACGTAAGGTGCCAATATGGATTCACGCCGGATCTTCAGCAGCATCTCCTTGGCGCGCTGATTCACCTCTTGGGTCGCGTCGATGTACCGGTAGCGAAAAGCCAAGAAGTTCTCCAGATACACGTAATCCCGGAACAGCTGTGCGAGAACGAACCATCCCAATGCCAACCCCACCGCCAACATGCCTCGCAGGAATCGGGAAGGAGCGAATTCTAGCTTGCTCCCTTCAGTCAGACCAAGAACTAGCGCTGCGATACCGAGAAAATAGGCGTACCACAGCGGATACTCCAACAAAGCGTGCACGCCAAGGACACAGGTAATACTGAGCACCCACCAGGCGGCGGGCGTCGTGGCAAGCCGGACCACCGCCCGGCACCAAAGCCAGAATCCGAGAACTAATACCAGAACGCCGGCTACGCCCAGTTCCGCTCCCAATTGCAGCAGCAGGTTGTGAGCATGATGGGTATATCCTGCCAGCGGCTGTGCCTGTTCGCCATTGAGCACAAAGAAGTTCCATCCGAACTGCCCGTATCCCACGCCAGCCCACGGTGCAGACTCGATCATCGTCCACGCGGTGCTCCAGATAGCGGGGCGTTCTCCCCCGGATACCTCTTGCACTCTTTCCCAGCTCGTGGGACGAGCCAGACTTTCAATGCCGATCCATTTCCAGGACACCACTGCCATCAGCATCGCTGGAATCACCAACAGAGTTGCGATGAGCAATTTGCCGTTCGCGTGCGACCGGTCGCGACAGAACCACACCCCCGCTGCCGTGGCAAAGCAGCCGGCGTAGAGCCAGACGGAGCGCGACCCGGACATGGGCAACATCCAGCACAGCAAACCTGCGAGCAATGCGCACGAACCGGTATGCAACTTCCCGTTCACCCAGAGCAATAGCGCGGAGCACAAGGCCAGCGCGAGATAGTTCGCGAAGTGGTTGGGTTGTCCGAGATTGCCCCAAACCGCTCCGGCCGAGGGTGCTACCCAATGCGCGAGCAACTGCGAGCCAAACAGTTGCGCCACCCCCGCCAACGCGCTCAACGCCCCTCCAATGGCGAGGAACCACGCCAGGCCCGTAGCGCAGCGAGTCAGTCCGAGCGCACTCCGCAATGCCGCTCCGACCACGATCAATCCTGCGGCCCAGAGTAGATAAAGCGCGGCTAATAGCGCAGGTTGAATTG
>JANNFC010000346.1:0-6539 GCA_031379405.1 Betaproteobacteria bacterium
TCCTCTATGTGCTCCGGCAATATCCAGTGACGCATGGGCCGCTCTACGCTCTCAGTGACCGTGCGTGGTAAACATCAGCAGCAGACCGGCGATCATCGACGTCAGCCCGACGAAGCGCATAGAGGATCTGCTGCCCACCGAGGCGGCGAAACTGGAAGTCTTACGCCGCCGCATACTGGACTTATTTGCGGTGCACGGCTACGAACTGGTGATACCGCCCATGCTCGAGTACATCGAATCGTTGCTCACCGGCACCGGTCACGACCTCGATCTGCGCACCTTCAAATTGGTCGATCAGTTGAGCGGCCGTATGCTGGGCTTGCGCGCGGACATCACGCCGCAGGTGGCGCGAATCGACGCGCACTTGCTTAACCGGCAAGGTGTCACTCGGCTGTGCTATAGCGGCAGCGTCTTGCACACCCAACCCTCCGGGCTGGGCCGCACGCGCGAGCCGATCCAGATCGGCGCCGAAATCTATGGCCACCGCGGAGTCGAAAGTGACATTGAAATTCAGACACTCATGGTGCGCGCGTTGGAAAGCGTGGGCGTCAAGGACCTGCACCTGGATCTCGGCCATGTGACGGTGTTCCATGCGCTGGTGTCGGCGGCGCAATTGCACGGTGAGCGCGAGATCGAGTTGTTCCAGGCACTGCAATCGAAGGATGTGCCGCAACTACGGGAACTACTCGCAGGGGTCGATACCATTCTAAAAGATGCTTTCCTGCGCCTGCCTACTCTGTATGGCGATGCGAGCATTCTCGCGGCGGCGCGCAGGCAACTGCCGAATTTGCCGGAAATCGAAAACGCTTTGTCGCAATTGGAGCAATTGTGCGCAGCCTTAAGTTCCGTGGTTCCAGGTGTGCGCGTCGATCTCGCGGAGCTACGTGGTTATCACTATCACAGCGGTGTCGTGTTTGCCGCCTACACTTCCGGTTATCCCAATGCCTTGGCGCTGGGGGGGCGATACGATCAAGTCGGTGTAGCCTTCGGTCGCGCGCGGGCAGCCACGGGATTCAGCATGGATCTGCGCGAGATCGGAACCGTGTCTTCGCTAAACGTCGAGCGCCGCGTAGTGCTGGCGCCATATAAGCCCGAGGACGGCGCCCTCTCGCAACAAATTCAGCAAGCTCGCGCGCGTGGTGAGATCGTCGTGACCGACCTGCCAGGCCACGAGCAGAATCGCGCGGAGCTGGACTATGATCGACAATTCGTGCTTCGAAATGACCGCTGGGTCATCGAAGCCAAGCCAGAAGGACAGTAATTCAGATGGGTAAGAACGTCGTCGTAATCGGTACGCAGTGGGGTGATGAAGGCAAGGGCAAAGTCGTAGATTGGTTGACTGATCACGCCGATGTGGTGGTGCGCTTTCAGGGTGGCCACAACGCCGGTCACACACTGGTCATCGGCGGGCAGAAGACCGTCTTGCATCTGATCCCCTCAGGCATCTTGCGCAAAGGCGTGGCCTGCGTCATCGGCAACGGCGTCGTAGTGTCTCCCGAAGCGCTGATCGAAGAGTTGACTACGCTGGAGCAAGCCGGCGTTGAAGTCGCCGGGCGCGTGACCATCAGCGAAGCCTGTCCGCTCATCCTGCCCTATCATTCCGCCCTCGACCGCGCGCGCGAGGCCGCCAAAGGCGAAGGCAAGATCGGCACAACCGGCCGCGGCATTGGGCCCGCCTACGAAGATAAAGTTGCGCGTCGCGCCATACGCGTGCAGGATCTGTTTCACCGGGAGCGCTTGGCTGCCAAGCTGGGCGAGGTGCTCGACTATCACAACTTCGTTTTGCAACGCTACTTTCAAGTCGATCCCGTGGACTTCCACAAGACCCTCGACGAGACCCTCGCGTTCGTGGATCGGTTGCGTCCGATGGTCGGCGACGTCTCTCACTTGCTGCACGTAGCGCAGCGCCAGGGTAAACGTCTGCTGTTCGAAGGCGCGCAGGGAACATTACTCGATGTCGATCACGGCACCTATCCCTTCGTCACGTCCAGCAATTGCGTCGCCGGCGCGGCGGCGGCTGGCTGCGGCGTGGGCCCGCAAGCGTTGCATTACGTGTTGGGCATCACCAAGGCCTATACCACCCGTGTGGGTTCAGGGCCGTTTCCCACGGAACTCTACGACGACATCGGCAAACAGATCGCTACGCGCGGCAAGGAATTCGGTGCCACCACAGGCCGTCCGCGTCGCTGCGGATGGTTCGATGCCGCCGCGCTGCGCCGCTCCATTCAGATCAACGGCGTATCCGGACTGTGCGTCACCAAACTCGACGTGCTCGACGGCATGGAGTCCTTGCAAATCGGCGTCGGCTACAAAGCTAACGGTACCACCTACGAACTGCTTCCCGTGGGCGCGGAATCACTGGCTGAGTGCGAACCCATCTACGAAGAAATCCCCGGCTGGAAAGACAGCACCGTTGGCGTGCGCGAATTCTCCAAACTACCCGCGGCGGCGCGGCACTACTTAAAGCGCCTCGAAGAAGTGTGCGACGTGCCCATCGACCTGATCTCCACCGGCCCTGAGCGTGACGAAACTATCGTCATGCGCCATCCGTTCGCGTAAGGGCCAATACTTGAAACACCTGGTGTTCGGCGTAGAGCAGCATCATTTTTGTCCCGCCACCCGTACCGGTTCCCGCCTAAGTGCCGCAGCGTACGCAGTGCACCCGCCTAGATTCAAGACGCCGGCAGCGTGCACGATCGCTCACCATTTGATGGAAGTCAGCAGAGCCGGCTTGCCAAATTCCATCAATATGCCGTTCGAACGCTTGAAGTACTGATTCCAGAAGGCTTCCAGCGCCGCCATGTTCTGTGAAGGGCGATAACCGGAGTCGTTTTTCTTGGTGCCTTTCGGCACTTGTCCCACTGGCAACAGCCCGCCACCCAGAACGTAGACCGCGGCGCCGCCGAAATCGCCCATCGCACTGGCTGCCTCGACGGCCTTGAATTCCTTGACGGGATCGATCTTGCGCAATGCGCTATTGCTGTAGAAGGTGGTAATACTCGAATGTTCGATCATGTCGGAGACAATCAGCACTATTTTCTTTGAGGCACGCGATTCCCGCATGACCTTCGATGCGTCCGATAGGCTCGCAATGACATCGGAGTTTCGCAGATCGCTTGTGCTTCGCTGTAGAGCGGACGCAATGGCGTTGAGAGCCATGTCGCGGGCGAACACGGCCTGGCCCTTCATGCATGCATCAAAAGTTTTCAGGGCGGGAACGCTGATGGAATTGCGCTTCTGCTTGAGTATTGGGCTCTCGATTTCGCCATGCACGACGATATCGGTGTACCGACCTTGCGAAATGGCGGAGAAGCGCAGGATGGTGAATGCCGTTCCCGCGACGAGGTTGGTCTGAACGATATCGACCAAAGACTGCGTCAAGGGCTCATCGAGCAGTGTCGTCTCATCGAAAATCAGAACCAGATGATTCAGCGGCTCTGGCGCGGGAAGCCCCACCTTGGGATTGGCCTTGTAACAGCTTGGAACCTGATTCTGGTTCGCCGCGACGGCAAGACTGGACAGCAGAAACAGCGCTACGATCCGTATGTAAGCAGAAACCATGACTTTCTCAGTCGAGTAGATCTTCGATGTTCTTTCTGGCCTGTTGTTCGCGCTTCTTGCGTTCACGGATAACCTCGGCAACCTTGTTTTGGAGGACTAACTCCAGAGAAGTTAGGAAGTCGCGCTTGCCGTCCTTTCCGGTCAACGAATCAAAGTGCGCTATCGCTTCAGCAACTCGTGCCGACATTTCTGGCTCAGGCGCGGTGGCACTACCACTTTGAGGCGTAGCGACAGTGCGCTCACTCACCGCGGCCGGGGTGAAGGCAGGCACGTCAGTCCTCAGGCTCTCGCGAGGCTCACGAAGATAGTCGGTGAACGTATGCTTGTACTTTCCCCTGGCTTGATTCGTATCCTGCTCCGCCAGTGTCTGCTGCAATGTTTGCAGTTTTGCCTGCGCGCTTTGCCGTACGGGTTCGAAGTGACGCTCGTAGTCATCGTAAAGTGCGAATCCCATAGTCCCGTCGTATGCCGCCTTGCTCTCGCGGCCGGCGAAACTCCATTTGAATCCCGTCGCGATGGCGACGATTTGAGTGGCGATAAAGATGAAAGCCAATAGCAGGAAGGCCGCCATCCCTTCGGCGAATTCGTTACTATCAAGGTCCTTCTTTCCCTTTTTGTCTGCATCCTCCTGAGGATTGCTCACCGCATCGGGCAGCACGGGTTTCGATATATCGGATGCCTTCTTCCCAAATGGGTTGCCGGCCTGGGATTCCGATGGGGAGTCCATGAGCAGCGACTCACTTGTCTGCACGCGTTGCAAGTGCTCCACTCGCATCCACGTGGAAAATGTTGCGATGATGACGATCGATATCACGGCGATGATGACCATGGCGATGCTGCCGTCGCGTCCGACGCGGTTTACGCACTGCGTATACTCAGGTTCCCGATCATCCTTGGTCTGGTCGTCCTTAAGATTGATCATGCCGGTGCTGAATTGCTTTTCTTGACCCGAGTCACGCCACTCCTTGTTGCAACGCTTGATCAGCGAGGTCCTGTATAGCTGATGGCCGGCGCTATGCATGATGAAAAGCAGTATCGTGCACAGGACGAATACGATGGCGCCCATCAGCAGGACTCGAATGTTTTCGCTTCCCTCGAGCGCCATCCAAGTGCCGAGCAAGTAGGAGAACCCCAGGCCTTCCGCGATAACCAGAAATGCGAGAAGCCCTAGCAGCCAGCCGGGCACATGACTGCGTCCGATATCCTGGGCTTTGCCTAGATAAGTCAGCCGTCTCTCGAACTCGGCGGGACTCATGAAATGCATGAATCCCCGATAGTCCTCGCACAGAGTGCGCTCAACGTTTGTCCAGCCGGGTGCGCGGGCATGGAGCGTCGAATCGCGTGACAAGCGCGCGAGCTTTCCCACCAGTGGTAGGGAGTACCAGAAGTTGAGCCACCAGAAGTCGATCTTGAATTTGAGTGCAAGATACAGCGCGACAAGTATGACTAGTGAGGCGACGCTGTACACGGCAGCAAGATTCTGATTCATCCATTCACCCATGATGTTCTCCCCGTCGTTGAAGCGATCCGAATGAAGCCCGCCTGCGTTTCTCTAATTTGAGAATCCACCTATTTTGCGATGCGCGGCAAAAATTGGGCTGCGTACAGCTCCTTGTCCTTTGCATAAATGAAACTTCCACCCTTTGCCGCCAGCGATCGCCCATATGCGAAAACGATATCGGCACATCCGGGTGAGGAGTTGGTTTCATAGAATACGCGATACAACAAGCCTTGGGTTCCCATATAGGTCTTAACGCGCGTGCTGGCTTCCACGTTGGGTTTCCTGCCGACGGATGGATTCGCTTCAAAGTCCTTGAACACCATGAACGAGGGATTGGACGCCGGAAAGCCTCCATCCCGCAGTACGGAAATGTTTGTGAACGCGACCAGATGTCCGTTGAGGTAATCGGTCCACGAGGTACCGTAGAGCCCCGGAAGATAATCGCTGGTCTTATGGGTTTGATTCACGGCGCGATCGCTGCGCAACATCTTCATGGGAAGGCCAACATTTCTATTGGGGTCATCCCGATTGCAGGGTACATCGTAGAGCTTATCATTCGCAGCAACGGCCTCGCGCACGAATCCCCAGCTGGACGTGGAAGCCTTGGGTGGCCCAATCAGGCTGCTCAATACCAAGGGCGCTTCACGGGCGGGTTTGCCACCGAAGTCCGTTTCGCCATTGGACGCGCGAGCAGCGGCTTTGGACTCGACCCGATCGACGCCGCTTGTCGCGGTAGTTGTGTCAGGCTTTTCGATACGTTGTTCGAGCTTTTGCTTGGAGCCAGCAACTGACGCTTCAGAAGGCGTTTTTGCCACTTCGTGTACCTCGGAGGGCTTGGCGGCTCGGCGGTTTTCGGTATTGGGTTCGGCTTCGGTCGAATCGTCTTCTGGCTCAGGGCGATAGTAGTCGGGGTTTGCCTGACGATAGCGAATCAGTTTGCGAACTCCGTCTTCTCCCTGCGCCTCGGCGACTTCCACACGCCTGTTCTTCGCGCGTCCCGTCGCAGTACGATTGTCGGCGATGGGAAAACTCGATCCCGCGCCCTGATAGTAGAGCCGATCATTGGGAATGCCATATTCGCGAAACAAGTCAGCCACCGCACGAGCTCGCTGCTCGGATAGCTTGGCATTGACTTGTGCCGGTCCGGTGTCATCGGTATGACCGATCAGCACAATTCGAAGCTCCGCCCATCTGTCTCGGATCTGGGTTTGCTTGTCGCCAGCAAGCTTAGATGTGAGCCCCTCTCCAATGAATTGATCGAGCCCGTTCTCTTGTGACTGCAAGGTGTATTGGCCTGCTATCGCGGCGAAGTAGGTTCGGGCTTTAGGTGTCAGTTCATTCGACCCGACTCGAAAATGACTATGTCCGGGCAGAACCATGACTCCGCCTATGATCTGAGGGCGAGCGGTTTTCTCCGTCGCCGGATTCTTGGCTATTTGAATGGGCAGTGGGATGCCCGTGCTCTCGATGCTCGCCA
>JANNFC010000385.1:0-2275 GCA_031379405.1 Betaproteobacteria bacterium
GCCAGATCAAGCCCAATCACTTGCGTCCTCGTGCGGCGCCCTCAGTAATTGCCCGATCCATATCTTCCAACGTCACCGGGGTTCTACCTTTCTGATGTAGCAAACCCCGCAAATCGCGAACATCTATCGTGGCGGCGCGTAGTATGACGCGACCGTCACCGTCCACGACAAAATCAAGTTTATCCCCAGGCGACAAGCGTAGAAAATCTTGAATATCCTTCGGAATCGTTGTCTGGCCTTTGCTCGTCAGAGTCGCGGTTGCCAATGTATTTCCATTCAATTTTAGAGTTTCCTTACTTTATCGTAAGGAATGAGGCGGATGCCGTCAAGATCTTCGGGCAGGGGCTGAGGATTCTGGCGAACGGTCCAAAACCCCGGCTATCGCGGTGCGTAGGGCGGAAAAGCGTAGCGCCTTCCGCCCTACACGCTTCCACTACATTCCCCCCAACTCCCTCACCGCCGCCGCCACCTCCCCGGGGGTCTCGCGCGGTAAAAAATGCCCTGCCACCGGCACCAGCCTTCTCACATAGCGCGACCCGAAATAGCGCGCCGCATGCTCCGATTGTTCCTTCGGCCCCACCCCATCGCATTCCCCATGCAACACCACGCTAGGCACGTTGATGACCGGCTGCGCAGCCAGAAGCGCCTCGATGCCATCGAATGCCGGATCACCGGGCGCATTGGCGTAGCGGTGCCGATAGGATTGGATCGTCACCTCCACAAAATCCGGATTATCGAAACTCACTGCGGTCTTGTCGAAGGTCGCATCGTCGACCGCCCAGTTCGGCGACCACAAGCGCCACAGCAATCGCGCGATATCGCGCCGATTCTGCGTGAACCCCGCACGTCCGCGCTCCGTATGGAAGTACCACTGATACCAATAACGATGCTCCTGCAAAGCGTCCGCCGGACGACCGGACAAGGGAATGTTCTGGATGTTGTAACCATTGACACTTACCAGCCCGCGCGCCCGCTCAGGCCATAACGCGGCCACCACGCAAGCCGCACGGCCGCCCCAGTCGTATCCCGCCAACAGTGCGTCCGGCAGTTCGAGGGCATCCATGAAATCGCGCAGATCCACGCCCAGCGCCGCCTGCTGCCCCGAGCGCGGCGTTGCCGGATCGAGAAAGCGCGTCGGTCCGCAGCCCCGCAGCCACGGTACCAATACGCGGTATCCCGCCGCCGCGAGCGGTGACGCGACACCATCCCAATCGTGCACATCGGAGGGCCAGCCATGTAGCAGAATCACGGGCGGCCCGTCACGGGGGCCGCTTTCCAGATAGGCGATTTCTAGGGTTGGAGTGCGGGCGATGAGATGCATGGAATTAGGCTGCATGGATTTAGGCCGCCAAAAGGTCGAAATGGGATTCTAGCCATTCCATTCGCCGGTGGGGTTCCCCCACTGGCCTAAGCCGCGCGCAAGTGGCGACCGGAACCGCCTAAAATGGCATGCACCGATTTTGACGTGCAAATTTTAGGAGAGAGAGCGTTGAAACAAGTATCACCGACTATGAGACGTAGTGTTCCCGGCGCAATGCCACGCGACCCGAAGGGGTTCGATGCCATCGTCGTGGGCGCCGGTTTAGGCGGGCTCTATGCGCTGCACCGGCTGCGCGCCATGGGTTTGCGAGTGCGAGTATTCGAAGCCGGCAGCGGCGTGGGCGGCACCTGGTTCTGGAACCGCTATCCTGGCGCCCGTTGCGATGTGGAGAGCATGGAGTACTCCTATTCCTTCTCCAACGAATTGCAGCAAGAGTGGCAGTGGCCAGAGCGCTATGGCACGCAACCGGAGATCTTGCGTTATATCAACCACGTTGCGCAGCGTTTCGATCTGCTACGCGATATCCAATTCAACACACGAGTCACCTCGGCGGTATTCGATGCCCAACGCAATCTTTGGATGCTCACCACCGACCACGGGGAAGTCTTTACCGCACTCTATTGCGTGATGGCCACGGGCAATTTGTCGACGCCACGCGTGCCCAGCTTCAAAGGTCTGGAGCGCTTCGAAGGAAAGTGGTATCACACCGGCCTATGGCCGCATGAGGGTGTCGATTTCACCGGCTTGCGGGTGGCTGTAATCGGCACCGGATCTTCCGGCGTACAGATGATTCCGCACATCGCTGCGCAAGCCAAGCATTTGGATGTGTTTCAGCGCACGGCGAACTTCAGCTTGCCCGCGAAGAACGCGCCGCTCAATCCGGAAAAAGTGCGTGAGCACAAAGCCGAGTATCCCGCGCGCAGACAGGCGGCGTTCGACACGCCTTTCGGTATC
>JANNFC010000435.1:0-3723 GCA_031379405.1 Betaproteobacteria bacterium
CGGCCGCGTTTTCGGCGGCTACTATGCGCATTGGTGCACGCAAAGCATGGTCAACGATGCCGTAAGGCAATTTGCCTCAAGCGCGAAACCTGGCCCCGCAGGAATCTCATGACGCGCAGCACATTTCCAATCGGCTATCACAGCTTACATCCGAACATCAGCATGAACTTCCAGATGAACTGCTGGTTCGGTTGGGTGGGCGAGCCCGACATGCTGGAGGAGATGCGGATAGCCACTCCGCGCATCGCGACCTATGCCGATTGGAAGCGAGAGTTTGTGGCGCTTGCCGAGCGCGCTTCGCTACAAGGCCGTGTCCTTAAATCGGGGTTCTATTGGCGCTCAGCAGAATTCTTCATGTGTGCCGACGATCCCGATCGAAAGAGCGCGCGCGAAAATTTTCTGGAAGCGGTGCGGTCGGTATACGGACTTGAGCTAGGCGAGCGCTACGCCGTGCCCTATGCCGATGGTCGCCTCAAAGGATTCCTGCCCGCGTATCGCCTCAAACCGTCTCGCGCCAAAGGTGCCGTTGTCTTCTTCGGCGGCTTCGACAGCAATATCGAGGAGCTGACTTCGGCATTCGTCTACATTCGCGATGCTGGCTATGACGTCATCGCTTTCGAAGGTCCTGGCCAAGGTGGTGCGCTGAATGAAGCAGGTCTGCACATGACCGCAGAGTGGCACATGCCAGTGAGCGCGATCCTCGACCATTTCGAAGTTGAGCGGGTAACGCTGATAGGTCTGTCGCTCGGCGGCTGTCTCGTGTTGCGGGCCGCGGCCTTGGAACCACGAATTGAACGTGTGATTGCCTTCGATGTGCTTACGAACTTTCTCGACGTCACCCTGCGCCAGACCCATGCACTGTTGCGTGGCTTGCTGAAAATCCTGCTGAGGCTTCGAGCCGCAAGAGCAGTGGACTGGATGGTCGCCCGAGTTGCCCGGAGAAGTCCGGTGGTGCAGTGGGGTATTGCAGAAGGAATGCATGTGACCGGCACAGTGTCGGCGTTTGAATTCCTTCAAAAGATCAGGCAATTCCAGACAGAAGATGTCTCCGCGTTGATCAGGCAGGATGTTCTGCTATTGGCTGGAGGCGAAGACCACTACGTCCCGTTGGAGCAGTGGCACAAGCAAATAAGCATGCTCACGAACGCGCGCTCGATCAGCGCGCGGTTGTTTACGCAAGGCGAGAGTGCGCAGAACCACTGCCAAGTGGGCAACTACGGCTTGGCCCTGCAAACCATCGTCAATTGGCTGGATGGGATGCCGGTCGAAAACGCGCAACTCTTGCGTCCGGCCTAAGCAATTTCCCGAATGAACACGAGAAGGAGTGAAAAAATGGCCTATCAAAGTATTAATCCATTCGATGGCAAGACCCTCAAGACGTTTGAGGAGTTTACCGAAAAGCAGCTCGAAGCCGCGCTTCAAACAGCGGAGCAGTGCTTCGTAACCTGGCGGCACACGACCTTCGCCGAGCGAGCGCGCATCGTGGCCAAAGTTGCTGCACTGATGAACGCCAAGGTCGATGAACTCGCCCGCCTAGTGACGCTCGAAATGGGCAAGCGAATCGGCGAGGCTCGCGGAGAAGTTCAGTTCAGCGCGCGTATTCTCGACTACTACGCCAAGAATGCCGAGCGTTTCCTTGCGCCGGTGAAGCTTCATCCGGCCGTCGGAGAGGCCCACATGGAGAGCAGCCCGATCGGCGCGATCTTCTGCGTGGAGCCGTGGAACTTTCCTTACTACCAACTGGCGCGTGTTGCCGGTCCCCACCTGATGGCGGGCAACGTCCTGATGGTGAAGCATGCCTCCAACGTCCCGCAGTGCGCGATCGCATTCGAGAAGCTATGGATTGAGGCGGGTGCGCCGGTCGGTCTATATACCAATCTGCTGATCTCGCACGACCAGGCAAACCGCGTCGTCGATGACCCGCGCATCAAAGGCGTCGCACTGACCGGCAGCGCCGCGGCGGGTCGGAACATCGCGGCACGCGCTGGACAGAACCTCAAGCCGTCTTCGTTGGAGCTTGGCGGCAGCGACGTGTTCATCGTTCTGAAAGACGCCGATCTGGAACACACCCTCAAGTGGGCTGTCTGGGGACGGATATATAACGACGGACAAACATGCGTCGCGGCGAAGCGATTTATTGTTGCCGAAGAACTCGCCGACACATTCCTGAAGAGATTTCAGGCGGCGCTCGCGGCACTCAAGCCAGGCGATCCGATGGACGAGAAGACGACGCTTGGCCCCTTGTCAACGGAATCGGCCTTGGTAGACCTTCTCAAGCAGGTCGATGGCGCGGTCTCCAACGGGGCCACGCTGGTCATGGGCGGCAAGCGCATCGACCGGCCGGGATCGTTCATGGAGCCGACGATCCTCACCGATATCGATCCACAAAACCCGGCTTTTAGGCAGGAGTTCTTTGGCCCGGTCGCGCTCTTTTTTCGGGTCAAGGACGAGGATGAAGCGGTGGCGCTTGCCAACGATTCGGACTTCGGATTGGGCGGCTCTGTCTTCACCAAGGATGTTGCGCGTGGCGAGCGGGTCGCAAGCCGCATCGAGACCGGCATGATGTTCGTCAACAACATCGACTGGGCCGATGCTGACCTGCCGTTCGGCGGCATCAAGAACTCGGGCTACGGGCGCGAGCTGGGCGATAGCGGCATCCAGGCATTCGTGAACAAGAAATTAATCCGTGTGTCTGACGCCCACGCGCCGGCTTAGCAGCCCGGCTGCCGACAAGTTCCAGCGGGCATCAGCACTAAACAACCATGTAGCGTGAAGGAGATAGAACTATGCTGAATATCAAAATAGTGAGCTGGTCGCTGGGAATCTTTACCGCCATCAGCTTCGTCGTATGCGTCATCTACGGCCTGATCGTGCCGCCGAGCTTGCGCATGGCTTCATTCCTGGAGATGGTTTTGCCCGCTTTCAAATAGCTGACCTTTTGGGGCTTCATCCTGGGATTGCTTGAGAGCTTTCTCTTTGGCGCATACGCCGGACTCGTGTTCGTCCCCGTCTACAACTTTCTCAACCGCCGGTGGGGCGTGTCGGCAAAGAAGTAGCCAGGCTGCTCGTCATTACATCCGTCACTGGTTATTGCCAGTGCCTTTTAACTATCACAAGGAAATTAACTTTATGAAAGAAACAAACAATACCGGCCTCGTCATCGCATTTGTCGTCGTCGTAGGGCTGTTCCTGCTCTTCGGCGGCGGGGCAATGACTGGCGCAACCATGAGCGGCGGCATGATGGGCGGTGGCATGGTGGGTGGCTTCAGTTGGATGTGGATACCCGCGTTGCTCACCCTTGGCCTCGGTGTCCTCATTGGCGGGGCTATCTGGGGTAAGAAGTAACCATCTCTTAATGGATAAACCAACCCAGACAAAAGGACGATTATAGAAATGGCAAGACTCAGTGCTTTTACAAAGAATAACCTGACCAAGCAAGGGTTCGGAAAACTTGATGAAGAGGCTAAATCCCGCTACGCGTTGCCACTCCGGTTCACGCCCGGAGTAGCTACCACCTTGATTGTGATTGGATTGGTTTTGCAGTCGCCCGTTTGGCTTGGGTCAATGGCGCTTGTGGCTTTGAGTGGGGCCCTCTTGCCCAGCGGCATGCTGATTGATCTGGTTTACAACCTCGGTGTTCGCCATTTATTCCGTGCGCCACCGTTGCCCCCTACGCCAAAGCCGCGCCAGTTTTCCTACCTTCTTTCCACTGTTTTACTGGCA
>JANNFC010000438.1:0-6799 GCA_031379405.1 Betaproteobacteria bacterium
CACGCACTTCGTCGCGGCAGGCGAGGTTTTCTACGTCATGGCCGGTGAAGGCGAAAGCAGCAACGGGGGGGACACTATTCATTGGCGAGCCGGCGATGTGTTCTGTTTTCCCGGTGGCGCCCAGTCGGTCCACCGCGCGCGCAGTCAAACGTGCGTGCTGTTTAGTGTTAACGGATGAGCCGCTACTGGCCTATGAGCGTCTGCGCCCCCCTGCGCGAGAGCAGGCGGTATTCGGCACCACGCACTGGCCGGCGGAGTTGATCGATAGTCGATTCGAGGCGGTTTGGAAGCGACCCATTACCGCCAACACTACCGGCAGTTCCGTGCAGTTCACTAGTGCCGAACTGGCGCCGACCTACAATACGACACCCACCATCAATTGCGCCATCAACACACTTGCCCCGGGATGCGATCAGCGGCCCCATCGGCATAACGGCGTCGCCGTGACGCTGGCCATTCAAGGCGATGGTATCCATTCCCTGATCGACGGCCAGCGTGTGGATTGGTCCACGGGCGCCGCGCAGATCACGCCGGCCAGCAAACTGCACTCTCATCACAACCGGGGCGCGCAGCGCATGCGATCCTTCGTTGTGCAAGATGAAGGCTTGCACTTTTATACGCGCACCGTGGGTTTTAGCTTCGCTTGAGGGATGTCCGCATGCACCCGAAAGCCAGGCATGTTTTCATCGCGAGCGCGGACGTCGAGCCCGGTAAAGAGGAAGTCGGGTTAGCGCAATAGCCTGCCAGGCAATTCTCCGGTGTGTTGGTCGTTGTGAAGAATCTCGGTTCCGGCAACGAAGGTATGCCGGTAGCCTTGCGCCCGTTGCGTCAATCGTTTCCCGCCGGCGGGCAGATCGTAAACGACCTCCGGTATGAACGAGCGTAGGTTGGCGAAATCGATCACGTTCAGGTCGGCGCGGTAGCCTGGCGCGACCACGCCGCGATCCTTCAATCCGTAGGCGAGGGCGCTATCGCGAGTTTGCTTGCGGATCAAGAACTCCAAGGGAATGCGCTCGCCGCGCGTGCGATCGCGCGCCCAGTGGGTGAGCAGAAACGTCGGCGCACTGGCATCGACGATGGTGCCCACGTGGGCACCGCCGTCGCCCAGCCCCATGATGGTGGCTTCGTCCATGAGCATTTCGCGGATGACTTCGAGACTCCCCTCCGAATAGTTCTCGAAGGTATGCGTGAGCAGGCCTTTGCCTTCATTGCCCAGCATCGCGTCCAAGGCGATGGCCCACGGGCTTGCGCCCGTTCGCGCCGCTTGCGCGGCAATACTGGAGGACGGTAGGGGCTCGTAGTCGTAGCGATCGTCGAAGATGTAGGTGCGTGGCAGGCGTTCTTCCATGATGCGCGTGTGTTCGTCTTGCGGACGTTCATCGACCAACATCCGGCGCAGTGACGCATCATCACGTAGCCGCTCGTAACGCTGGCGGGGCCTCAGATGTTCCAAGGCTACCCACACCGGGTGCGTCAAGAACGGATGCATGCTGGTCTCGAATCCCATCATCAGGCCGATGGGGCGGCAGCCTACCTGGCCATTGGCCTCGATGCCCGCTCGACGGGAGGCGTGAATTTGCGCCTGCGTATGACGCCAAAGATCCGGTGCATTGTTGACCTGCAGCAGCAACACGGAAAGTGGGCGTTGCGCGATTTCGGCGGCGGCGCGCATGACCTCGTACTCCCCGGGGCCGAAGTCGGAATTGACCTCGATGACTCCGCGTCCGGCCCTGCGCATGGCTTGCGCCAATCCGAACAACTCCGCTTCCTTGGCTGAGAGGCTGGGTGTGAGGCGGCCGTCCAGCGTGCGATGTTTGGTGGTGCGTGAAGTGGTCAACCCCTGGGCGCCGGCGCGCAGGGCTTCTTCCAGGAGGTTGCCCATATACCGGATTTGCGTCTCGCTGGGTATCTCGGCGTGATCGGCACCGCGATCTCCCATTACGTAAAAGCGCAACACACCATGCGGCACTTGCGCGCCGATGTCAATGATCTTGGGTGCGGAATCCAACACGTCGAGATATTCGGGAAAGCTTTCCCAGTTGAACTTCACCCCTTCCGCGAGCACGCTGCCGGGAATATCTTCCACCCCTTCCATCAAGTTGATGAGGTAAGGCGCGGCGCCTGGGCGCACGGGGGCAAAGCCGACCCCGCAGTTGCCGAATATGGTCGTGGTGACGCCGTGCAGCGAGGACGGTGTCAGATACGGATCCCAGGTGGCTTGGCCGTCGTAGTGCGTGTGCACATCGACGAACCCAGGGGTAACGAGCAGTCCGTCAGCGTCGATCTCGCGGCGTCCCGGGCCGATGTCCTTGCCTATTTGCGATATGAGCGAACCATCGATGCCGATATCGGCGACCAAGCGTGGCTGTCCGCTCCCATCGACGATGCTGCCGTTACGGATGACTAGATCGTGCATAGGAATCTCTCGATGCGAGGACGCAAGTCCTCGGGAATGGACACGGCTGTTTGCGTGTCGAGGTTCATGAAAACGATGGTTTGGCTGATGCGCAGGCATTCGGCGCCGCCCTTTGTGCCCGTATACCGCAACTGCACCGACGCTCCGCCGAGCTTGAGCACGCGCAATTCGTAGCGCAGTGTCTCGCCCATTCGTACCGGTTTGATGAAGTCGCATTGTATATTCACCGTGGGCGTGCCGATGCGGCGCTGGCGGATAAGATCCGGCAGGGCGCATCCTACGCCTTCCCGCAGCCAGTCTTCCATGGTGGAGTGGGCAAGATCGAAGAAATCGGGAAAGTAGACGATCGCCGCCGGGTCGCAGTGGGCGAAGCGAATCAGATGGTCGTGGAAGAATACTTCGTTCATGAAAAGGGCGTTCTCTGGCACAATCGAAGGGCGAGTTTAAGCTGATTCCAGCGCCGACTCTCGACGATCAAAACCCCTAACTCGAGGAGACCTCAGCATGAAACGCACTTGGATCGTGATGTTCCTATGGCTGTTGGCCATTTTCTCTACGATTACCGTTCCCGTCTTCGCCCAGGAAAGTACCGAAGCCGAACTCAATCGCTTGGAAGACCTGCGCTACGAGGCCATGCGGGGCGCGGACGTCAAGACCATGGGCGAACTGTTCGCCGAGGATTTCGTCTACCAAACTCTGCAAGGCGTCACCCATAGCAAAACCAGTTACATCGGCGTGATTACCTCAGGCGATGTAAAGATCAATGCCTTCAAGCGCGAGAACAGCCGCGTCAAGTTCTATGGCGATACCGCCACCGTGATGGCGACCACGCATCTGGATATCGCCTTCAAGGGCGAGCAACGTATGCTGTCGCTGTTCTATCTGAACGTGTGGGCAAAGCGCGACGGGCGTTGGCAGTTGGTGGCTCGGCAGTCCACGGCATTGCCGAAAAAATAAATATACAAGGCGCGTGCTCCCTGTGAGTGAGGGACGCGAGTAAGTACGAACCATGACCACGTTGTTCTCCCTATTGGCGTTCGGTTTCTTTCTCGGCAT
Source organism: Betaproteobacteria bacterium (assembly GCA_031379405.1). GTDB lineage: Bacteria > Pseudomonadota > Gammaproteobacteria > Burkholderiales > SHXO01 > SHXO01. The sequence continues at coordinate 3,473 of JANNFC010000438.1, forward strand.
GCGGCACGCGACCGATGCGGATCACGTCATCGCCGTATCGACCATCGTTACGCGGGAGCGCAGCCTCAAGGGCGCGGCGTTCATCGGAGCACTGTGGGGCGTGGGGCATACCGTGACGGTGCTGGTGGTGGGTGGCGCCATCATCTTGTTCGGCGTGGTGATTCCGCCGCGTGTCGGACTGGCCATGGAGTTCGCCGTGGCCGTCATGCTGATCATCCTGGGACTGTTTACGTTGTCGAGCGTCACGCAGCGGATTCGCGAGCAGGTGACCTACTACTTGGCTGGCGAACATCCACATGGTCACGGTGGCGATGGCCATCTACATACCCATCGCCACGGCGACTATGTCCACGCGCACAGCCATGGCCACGGCAGCGCGAATCACGGTCACGCGGAGGAGGATACGCCACAGGCCAAGCTCGACCGCAAACTCGGTGGCCTCAAGCCTTACATGATGATTCGCCCCATGGTCGTGGGTGTGGTGCACGGCTTGGCGGGCTCTGCAGCGGTGGCGTTGCTGGTTCTAGCGGCGGTTCGAGAACCCGCCTGGGCGGTGGCCTATCTCGGCGTATTCGGGCTGGGTACCGTTGCCGGCATGATGCTTATCACGTCGGTTATCGCTGCACCCATGGCATACGGCGCGCGCCTGCCCAATCTGAATACGTTCATGCGGCTGGCCTCGGGGGTATTGAGTTTAGTGTTCGGCTTGTATCTGATGTTTCAGATCGGGTTCGTGGACGGGCTGTTTGCGGGTCCGCCCGACGGGTAGCCGACATAGGTACCGCGACTCGGGTGGTATCTGTTGACGCCCATTCAGGATAAGAATAAATTTCGACGCCACCATGCCGGATAACGCACGCACAACGTCTGCCGCAACCCTTTCAAATCGCCCAGGCCGATCAGCCCGCTCCATGGGGCTTGGCATCGTCGTGGCGGTGTTGATCGCCGTGGCCGGTTACGCAATCTTGCACGAGACACGCAAGGCACCCGTGGTGCCGGCTGCGTCGCCCGCCGCGATCGGCCATGAAATGGGGCTTAGCGAACGACCGCCGATGAGCGCGGACGAGGAGCGCTACGCCCATGGCCTATGGCAGGTGCACGATCAGGTCCGCACTGCTGCGATCCGGATGACCTTCGCGGGCTTGGCCTACAAAATGGGGGATACTGACAAGGCCGCGATGCGGGGGAAGGTGTCCCCATTGTCCAATGTGTTCAAAGAAGCACACATCAAGGCAAGCGCTTTGGTCGCCCCGCCTTCGCTGCAAAGTTTGCACGATGACTACCTCGAGGCGATACGTCTGTATCAGGAAGCGTCGCGACAAATGACGAAGGTTTCCAAGGCTGACGATGACCAGAACCTCCTGGTGGCCCAAGGCATGACCGAGAAGGCGGCGGCGCAATTGCTGAAAGTCGGGGATGCACTCTGGCCGGGGGAATACAAACCGAACTAAGACAAGCGTTGTAGTAGTGGCAGTATGGCAGTAGGCAGCAAGCACGACAGGCGTCCAATCCCTGTCGTGTGGCAATGGTGGAATGGTAGTAACGGTACCGATCGTTGTACAACAACACTACGGAGGCAGAACATGAATAGGAAGTTAGCAACAGTACTGGGAGGTTTGGCTCTGGTGTCGGCGGGTGCGTTGACCGCAACCGCGGCCTCGGCGCAAGTGTGTTCCGTGTGGCTCGTAGAGAACAGCACCTTCATGAACGTACCCTTCGGTATGTTCCATCCAGATCGTTCCTTCGTGCAAGGCAGTACCAATCCGCGCAACAACGTTAACCTGGTGAACATTCCGGTCAACGTCGGCGTCATTAAGTGCGGCAAGGAAGTGATCCTTTACGACAACGGCTGGAATGCGACGGACTATCACAAGATGACCGGCACCGAGCATTGGTCGCCCTTGTCGCAGCAGATCGGCCAGCTTGGTATCTCCGCCGGTGACGTCAGCAAGATCATCGTGGGTCACGGGCATTGGGATCACGCCGGTTCCATGGACGAGTTTCCCAATGCCAAGCTGTACATTCAAAGGGAGGAGTTGAAGGGCATCGAGTGGGCCATCAACTATCCCGGCCATGAGCGTATCCGCGCGGTTAACACCTCGCCCGGCGGCTGCAGCCGGACACCAGCTTGCGGTTATACGCCCAAGACCTTGGATCAAATCTACAGCAAGGTATTGCGCGGTATGGCCGTCGTGGTGGACGGGGATATGGACGTAATGCCTGGCGTGAAGATCCATGCCGCGCACCGTGCCCACACGGCCGGTTCGCAGTTGCTGGAAGTCAACACCAGCATCGGCAAGCTCATGTTCGGTTCGGATGCCTACAGTTCCTGGGAAGCGATTCGCGATTGGGAGGTAGCCAACGTCCAGCAGACCGACTCGGTGCAGCAGTTCCTCGCCTACGAGAAGTGCTACAAGGTCACCGGTGGATATCAAAACTGCGTGGCTGCGCATGAGCCCTTGTCCTATACCGACAAGTATCCGCTCACCAAGAAGGCGTGGATGGGGATGAACGGTGCGCGTCTGGCCGAAGTTGCTTTGGCGCCCGGCGAAGCCTCCCGCGCCAAGTAAGCAGCAGACAGTACAGTCGTAGTGCTAGCGAGGAGTCAGGGAGACCTGGCTCCTCGCCTTATTTTGAGCGTCGGAAAATTCCTTTGTCTTGGTGTGATCGCCTAGTTGTCGCTGCCTTGTGCGTGCTTAGCACGTCTGCGCTCGCGCACGATTCCAGCGCTTTTGGCGGAGTATTCCGCTCGAGAGACTTCGGCGGTTCGTGGCTACCGGCGGACGCCGGACTGTTCATTGGTGGTGCCATCGCACTGGCCATCGATCCCAAAGACCCGAATCATCTGCTGTTCGCAACCGATACGCGCCTGGTGCGCTCGCATAACGGCGGGCGCGACTGGAAACATGAGGCGGCAGATAAGTTCATCGGCCCCACCACCGCGGTCGCCTTCGACTCGCAGGGCCGAGGTGCCGTGGCATCCAGCTCCTCCGCCGTGTTCCTTACGGAGGACGGGGTCGAGTGGCGGCAGTCAAGCATAAGCGCCGGCGCCGCCCCCGCGCGCATGCTGATCGCGGGCACTGCCCCTGGCCATTACTACCTCGCCGGGCCCAAGGGCGTATACGGCAGCGTGGACCATGGCAAGCACTTCACTCGCCTTGGTGAGGGTGTGTTGCCGGATGCTCCCGCGACCAGCCTGCACCTGGTGCCGGGTGCGCAAACTGTGGTGTTCGCCGTCGTGGGCGGTCAGCTGTGGCGAAGCACGGAGATAAGCCCGAATGCAAGCCGTAATATAAGCATCAACGCGGGCGCGAATTGGCAGTTAAG
>JANNFC010000451.1:0-2953 GCA_031379405.1 Betaproteobacteria bacterium
TAGACCTCCACAATATCCCCGCCGGACACGCCGAGCTGGCTGGCGTCTTCTGGGTTGATCTCGATCAAGGCCATTGGATAGCGGCTGCGTACGAAGTCGTTGTATTGGTCGTGATACATGGTCTGCCACACCTCGTTCACCCGACCATTGTTGATCCAGAATTTGTACTTGTCCTTCTGCGCTTGCACCGGCTGCGGCAACCCAGGCCACGGCGAAGCTTTGAACTCGGCTTTTCCGTCTCCCGTGTCGAACTTGCCGTCCATGTAGAGCATCTCGGTGCCAATGAGTTTGCCCGCCTTGACTTCCTTGATGGGAAGTTGTACGCCATTGTTGGCGGCGCTGCGCAGCAAATCGTAGGTGGCCAGATTACCCGTGCCGCCGCCTTGGCTGTCGATGGGCGGCGCACCTGCCTGGCCCGCGCGCCGGAAACCATCGTTGAACGCATCTTCCTCCGAGTTCCATTCGAATCCTGAAAAGCGTTGCGCCATCTCTTCATTGCCTTGTGCCTGATACAGGCTCTTCATCGTGTTGGCAATGTGGGCGGCGACCAGGCAATCGGGTTTGGCGGAGCCCGGGGCATCCATAAATTTCTGCGATAGTCGCAAGCGGCGCTCACCATTCATCGAGGTGAGATTCATTTCCCCCGGATGCGTGGCCGGCAGCATTAGGTGCGCGGCATCGGCCAAGGTAGTCGGGTAGAGATTGATATTGGTCACGAAGAGTCCGCCTTGCTTGACGGCCTGGTACACGATATCGACCAACAATGCCGTGGATTGGCCGCGCGCTTGCGCCATGGCCTCCTTCACCATCTGCGAGCGGCGCAGAATCACTCGTCGATGCTCCTCGGCATTGAGCGTGGTCTGGAAAGGATTCGCCCCCCAGGCTGTATACATCATGCCCCTGCCTTGGATGATTTCCTGGTCGATGTAGATCTTGCTGTCACCAGGGTAAGGCGGTCGCGTATAACCCTCCTGATGCCCTCCCATGCGCACAACGCCTGTGCCTCGGCGGCCCACGTTGCGGGTGGCGAGCACGACATCGACCAGAGCGGACTGGATCAGGTAGTTGTCATTGCCCCAGATGATGCCTTTTTCGTAAGCATGCATGGTATGCGGACGATGGCCCGAGGCTTTAGGTTTATAGGCCCAGTCCGCGGCTTGCTTCAGTTTTGCCACGGAGATGCCGGTTATGCGGCTCGCTTCCTCCATGGACAGTGTGTTGGATTGAAGCGCCGCATCGAAGCCTTTCGTGGACCGTGCGATGAAGTCTTTGTCTTGCCATCCGTTCTCTACCACATAGGTAAAGAATGCATTGAACAGCGCGATGTCAGTGCCCGGTTCGATATCCAAATGCAGTACGTTTTCCTTGCCGGCGGCTTGCTCGCAGATAGCGACGGTGGGCGTGCGTCGCGGATCGACGATAATGACTTTGGTCTGATTGAAAGACTCGCCAGCGAACCACTTCTTTTTCTTGTCAACGGTGTTTCCCTGCAAGTTGGGTAGCCAATGCGCAAGGAAGTAATTGGTTTGGGTTTCATAGGCGTTGGTCCCGATGGCCATGATAACGTCGGCAACCTCCGCGTCCTCATAGCTGTTATTGAGTTCGCCCACCCCCATGTCACGCGTGGCGTGGCATTCCGAGTTGTACGCGGGACGGTTGTGAATGCGCACCATGGGCGTCTTCATTGCGGTGAACATAAGCTTTCCCGTGCCCCAGGTATTTTCGAAGCCGCCGCCAGCGCCGCCGTGGTCGAAACAATCGAATACCAATCCACTGGGGCCATCATTGTCCAGGATTTTTTTCGACAATCCCGCATAGAGCGCAAGCGCTTCGTCCCAGGAAGTGTCCAGCCACTGATCGCCGAGATTGATCCTAGGATGCTTCAGGCGTTGCTTTCCCACGCCATTCGCGGTGTACATCACCTGCGCCAACTGGCCACCTCGCGTTGAAGACAAGCCTTGGTTAACCGAACAGTCCTTGTCGGGTAAGATCAGGACATTGTGCCGCGCGCCATCGTGTTCGGTGATAGTGTTTTGCATAGCGGGCGTCATCACCACCGAGAGCGGAGGAAGTTGCTTGCGGAAATCCAAACCCAGAGCATTCTGAGAGGGCGCACGACCCCCCTCGGCGTTCTCGGGCCACTTGTAGACGTGGTAACCACAACCCACGATGCAGAAGTGGCAGGTAAGGTTAGTTTTTTGCGCATTAACGGGAGGAAGCGCGATGCGATCTTTAGCGGTAGCCATGCTTATCTCCCTTAGAGAACGTTGGCCTGGCGGCCGTAGATGAGACCCTCGACGGCGACTGCCGTAACGGTGTCGGAGCTTTCGTTGTAGTTCAGCACGATGCGCGGGAGATTTTCCGTGGCTTGGCCGCAAATCATCTGGCCGCCTTTCTCCGCATCGAACATGCTGAAGTGGCAACCGCAGTTGAAGGTTTTCTTGCCGGCGTCGTACGCCACCGGGCAACCCATGTGCGTGCACAACGTGCTGTAGGCGACGATATCTTTGCCGGGGCCGACACCGCCTGGAACCGGTGAGCCCATCTTGATGACATTGCACGGTGACGCCGCATCGGGAAAGGTGAAGCTGATCGCTGCGTTGGTTTGCATTGTGCGAGCCTTGCCGATGGCTTTTGGTTGGTAGGGTAGGGTGGCACGACCGTGTTCAGCCGCTTGCGCCGCGGGTGCCGCCGCGGTGGCCGCGCCAACCCCGACGGCGATGCCGCCTGAGCGCTTGAGAAAATCCCTTCGCGATAGTTGGTTCTCCATTTAGTGCGCCTCCAATGATTCTGGTTATGTGGTTAAGTACTACGCGAGCATAGGCTCGTGGGGAAATGCCGCTGGCAATTCCAGTGCCACTTGTCGAAAGTAGCTTCACGTCAGCAACTTACTTTCGAGGACACACGCAACGCTGGACAAAGTTGTTACCGAACGGTAACGATCACACTGCTG
>JANNFC010000452.1:0-11517 GCA_031379405.1 Betaproteobacteria bacterium
ACTGGGGAGTTCTCATAATGGCCGGTCGCGGAAATAGGCCCATCCCAAAAGCTGACACCACATACAGCTCCTGGGTGAGTATGCGTGGGTTGGAGCCACCATCCTTACGATCCACCCTTTCCCCTTTCCCCCTACTTTCCAACGATGCCGGTAGGCCACGAAGAAGGGATTTCTTAACGAATTCCCACGGGGCACTCTTGCGGCACACGCTCGCAGAAAACCGCAGCAACTGGCAACATGCCTTGATCGCTAAGCCATGGACCTGTATCGAAACTGGCTGAGACGCGAGAAGTCGGGCAGCTAAATCCAGCGCCGCCAGCGAAATATCGCCAGCATGACGACCACGATGGCGACCATGCTGGTCACGATGACGACAAAGCCTTTGGGGGAGTGCAACAGCGGCATGAATTCGAAGTTCATGCCGAATATACCTGTCATGAAAGTCAGGGGCAGGAAAACGCTGGAAAACACCGCTACGATCTTCAGCACCGTGTTGGTGCGGTTGCTAACCGAACTCAGATATAAGTCGAGCATGCTGGAGAGCAAATCGCGATAGGTCTCGATGCGATCGACAACTTGGACGATATGGTCATGCAGGTCACGCAGGAAGGGTCTGGTAGCCTCGTCGATCAAGGCGGAGTCGCTGTGGCGCAGGGTATTGACCACCTCCCTCAGCGGGACCACGTTCTTGCGCAGGAATAGGATCTCGCGTTTGAGCGCGTGCATTTCGCCCATGATCCGTGGACTTTCGCTGCTCAGTATGAGTTGGTCGAGTTGCTCGATACGCTCGCCCAGCCGGTCGAGCACGACGAAGTACTGGTCGACGGTGACGTCGAGCAAGGAGTAGAGCAGGTAATCCGCTCCCAGCTTACGGGTCTTGCCGGCTCCTGTGCGAATACGGGCCCGTACCGGTTCGAAAGGATCGCCCGCCACTTCCTGAAACGACACCAAGAAATTGCGTCCGAGGACCAAGGCCAGATGCTCGGGTTTGACGTGGCCGGCATCGGTGTTGAATTCCAGCATCTTCGCCACCACGAAAACATAGTCGCCGTAGTCCTCGAATTTCGGGCGCTGCTCCGTATTGAGAATGTCCTCCAGCACCAGATTATGGAAGCCCATGGCGCCGCCCAACCCTTCCAGGGTCTTGGGAACCGACAGGCCGTCCACGTTAATCCACGTAATGGATTGAGATTGCCGAAATGGGGCACATTCATCGGGCGCGGCGATGAGGCGCTCGGTATAGCCCGTATCGCTGTAGTCGAGCAACGTCATGCGCACCGATGACCCGCCGCGGTCGCCCACATAAACCAGTGATCCCGGTGGCAGCCCGGACTTTTCACTGCGTTGGCGATAGAGGGCTCTACGGGTCGGGCGTTGTTTTCGGCTCACTTGGGCTCCGCGGTGAGTTTTGCCAAAAGGTCCATGAGGGTTCGATGCTCTACGGGCGTGAGGCGCGCAGCGAGTCGCGACTCATGCCGAGACACCCGGCGGCGCAGCGTGCGCAAGTATTGCTGCCCGGCCTCGCTTAAGTGTAGACCGTTACTGCGCTTGTCGTCCGGCGAGGATTCGCGGGAGAGCAAGTTGCGCTGTTCGAGCCGGTTGAGGGCGGGTACCAATGAAGAGCGGTCCAGCCCCAGCGCCTTGGCCAATTCGGATTGCTTGAGGCCCGCATTGGCTTCGACGATTTCCAGGATGCCGAATAGCCCCGGCCCGATTTCGTGTTCACCCACGCGCTGCTTGAAGTCCGCGAACACCGCGCGCTGCGCCAGGCGCAGGCGGTAACACAACAGCCGGGGCAGGACGCCCAATGCGATGCTGCGTTCTGCAGGCTTTGCTTTTTTCGGAGGCATGCGATAATCGTTTGATATCCAACAATCTCGACAGCGATGGGCCAGGATAGTAATCAAATCGAAGGGCGCGGCAAAGAGCCATGGGCGCCATCATCACTGTAGAGGGTGATCCGCAACCGGCCAGCGCCGAGGCGGGCGAAACCATCCTCGCTGCGTTACTGCGCAACGGTGTGGGGTTTTCATACAGTTGCGAGGCAGGCAACTGCGGTACCTGCAAGTGCGAACTGGTGAGGGGTGACGTGCTGGAGCTGGAGTACTCAGAGCACGCGCTGTCCAAGGGCGAGCGCGACAAGGGCGTCGTCCTGGCGTGCCGCACGCAAGTGTGGGGGGATACCACCATCCGGCGCTTGTCCGCCGAAGAGTTCATCATGCATCCCTCGCGCGTGATGGCTTGCAAAGTGGCCGAGCTGGATTTCCTGACGCACGATATTCTCAGGCTGAGGCTCGGCATCGAAGCCGGCGGGCCTTACACCTTTTCTGCGGGACAGTTCGCGAAAGTGACCTTTGCTTTCGCCGCCGATCATCCGCGCGACTATTCCATGGCCAATATGGCCGATGAGCGATTGTTGGAGTTCCACATTCGAAGCGTGCCGGGTGGGGTCAGCGCGCGCCTCCCGTCCGAGCTGAAGGTGGGCGATAAGGTGAAAGTCTCTGGCCCCTTCGGCACTTCTTATCTCAGGGAAAAGCATACCGGCCCCTTGTTGGCGGTGGCCGGAGGCAGCGGTTTGGCGCCCATACGTTCGATTCTCCGTAGTGCTCTTGCGAAAGGCGCCAGCCAACGGATCCACCTCTATTTTGGGGTGCGGGCGGAGCGCGATGTCTATGGCGAAGCGGAGCTACGCGCGCTGCAGGGGCGTCATCCCAACCTGACGATTCACATCGTATTGTCCGAAGACAAAGGCCGGGCATCGAATCGGCGCTATGGTTTGGTCACGGACGCGGTACGAGAGGATTTCGCTTGCCTGGAAAATTTCAATGCATACTTGGCTGGCCCGCCCGTCATGGTGGAGGCCGCCAGCGATCTACTCGCCCATCTGGGATTGCCCGCGCGCGACATCCACGCCGACGCTTTCTATGCCACCGGCGAGTCACCGAGAAAGGCGACAACATGATGAATGAACCGTTTTCTCTCAAGGATAAGGTGGCAATCGTGACCGGCGGGGCGCAAGGCATCGGCCACGCCATCGTCGAGGAGTTCGTACGGCAAGGCGCAAAAGTGGTGGTTGTCGATAACGGCGCATCCATTGGCGGCGACGAGCCTCAACCTAGGTGGGTGTTCGAGCAGCTCACTACTTTCGGCGATGGCGTACTTGCGCTCACCGATGATGTGGCGGCCCCCGATACCGCTGCCAAGGCCGTGTCCTTGGGCGTGCAGCGTTTCGGCGCCGTGGATATCGTGGTGAACAATGCCGCCATTTTGCGCGACGCATTCATTTTCAAGACCGAGCGCGCCAATTGGGAAAAAGTCATCGCCACCAATTTGACGGGTGCGTGGGCCCTGACGGCTGCCGCCACACCGGTGATGCGCGATGCCATCAAGGCGGGGCGTGCACCGGGGCGCATCGTCAACATCATATCCACCGCCGGCCTCTACGGTAACTTTGGCCAGTCGGCCTATGCCTCGGCGAAGGCTGCTTTGGTGGCATTGACGCGTGTTACCGCCATGGACATGGCTCGCTCGAAGGTGCTGTGTAATGCGGTGGCGCCGTTTGCGTCCACGCGCGTGACGCAATCCATCCAACCCGCCAACGCGGCGCAGACGCAGTATAAGGAGCGTGCGCTGCGAGTGCCCGCCCAGTACGTTGCCAAATTGGTGGCCTGGCTCGGCAGCCCGGGTTGCAGCGTGTCCGGGCAGATTTTCGGGGTGCGCGGGCGCGAGGTATTCTTGTTCTCGCAACCACGACCCGTCGCGCGCGTGGTCACTAAAAAATGGGACGAACTCACCTCGGAGAACCTCGACGCAGCCAGCGCCCTTCAGTTCTCCGAACATTTCGTCGATCTGTCCACCGATCTGGAAGCATTCAATACCGAACCTCTCCTGTAGACAAGGAATCGCCTCATGTCCCAAACCCTGGAAGTCAAAACCGCCGCCGAGCTCGCGCAACAACCCGAGGAATACCGTACGGCCGTGCAGAAGATCGTGATCAGCCACGCGGTGAACGAACTCTATGGCGCGCAAGTGTTCGACGAGCCCGCCATTCAATTGGCGCCCACACCGTATACGAAGTGGCTCAGTTGCCGCATCGCGATGGAGGAGTATCACCATCACGTACGCTTCAAAGGGCTGGCCGATGAGATCGGCATTCCGGCGCAGCGCATGGATCCGAGTAACAAGAAGCCGTTGTCCATTTTTCGTTTCGAGTTGAAAACGTGGCCGGAATTCTGTGTGATCAAGGCCATCGCCGATTACGCGGAGATTCTGCAAGTGGAAGATTTGCTCCACTGCAGTTTTCATCCGTTACGCAATTTGGCGCGCATCACCATGCCGGAGGAGAAATTCCACGCCAAGTTCGGCAAGGACATGTGCCTGGAGTTGATCCAAGCGGGCCGCGGCGAAGAGGTGCAAGATGCGCTCAATCGATACATTCCGATCACTCCCGCCTTTTTTGGTGCTGCCGGGTCCAAGAACAACGAGATGTACCGCAAGTGGGGCTTGAAACAGCGCAGTAATGAAGAGATGCGCGCGGATTTCATGAACCGCATTACCGAGCTGGTGGAGAAAGAATTCGGACTGAAACTTCCCAGCGTGCAATAACTTTGCGGAGGCCAGCATGAATCGACCTGTCATGGACATGCGCAACACCCGCGAAGCCTATTACCAGCGGCTCAAGGCGCTCAATATGACCCCGCTATGGGAACTCATGTCGGCGCTCGTGCCGGAGAAACCCAAGTCGCCTTGCGTGCCGTTCCTGTGGCGCTACGAAGATGCCAAACCGTGGCTGATGGAATCAGGCCAGTTGATTACGGCGAAAGAAGCGGTGCGGCGCGTGCTCATTCTCGAGAACCCCGGCATTCCAGGCTCGTCCGCCATTACGCAATCGCTTTACGCCGGGTTGCAACTCATCCTGCCTGGTGAAGTGGCGCCCAGTCACCGGCATTCGCAATCCGCTTTGCGCTTGATCGTGGAAGGCAGCGGCGCGTACACGGCGGTGGAAGGCGAGCGCGTCACCATGTATCCCGGCGATTTCATCATCACGCCATCATGGACCTGGCACGATCACGGCAACGAAGCGCAAGAGCCGGTGGTTTGGCTTGACGGTTTGGATATTCCTATGGTGCGCTTCCTGGATTGCGGATTCGCCGAGAACGATCCCGAGGATTCACAGCCTGTGCGTCGCACTGAAGGCGATGCGTTGGCGCGTTACGGCAGCAATCTGCTGCCCATCGAGTACGCGCCGCCCGCCAATGGTGCATCGCCCGTCTTCGCCTACCCCTACTCGCGCACGCGGGAAACACTTGAACACCTAAGTCGCAACGGGCCGCCGCACGCCGCGCATGGCTACAAGATGCAATACATCAATCCGGCCACCGGCGGCTATCCCATGCCGTCCATTGCCACCTTCGTGCAGTGGCTGCCCAAGGGTTTCGACGGTCAATCCTATCGCAGCACCGATGGCGCGGTGTTCAGCGTGATCGAGGGCGAGGGGTCGGTGGACATCGGTGGTCAGCGTTTTGAGTTCAAGCCGCGCGACACCTTCGTTGTGCCCGCTTGGCATTCGTATGCGTTGCGCACGGCTGCCGGGACGGTGCTGTTCAGTTTCTCCGACCGTCCCCTCCAGCGTAACCTTGGTTTGTGGCGTGAAGAGGTGCTATGACGAACCCATTGCGTGAACTCTTATTCCCCGCGGCCGGCAAAACCGGGTGAGACTGCACACGTTGTCCCGATGAAAGAATGGTTTCATCGCTTGAGACAGCCGTTGGGCGAGGAGGAACTGGCGGCCGCCATGGCATTGCACGCCGTCTCGCTGGTGCGCATCGCTGGGGGCGCCAGTTGATCATCTCTTCATGCGAAAATACACCCTCTTCGAGTTAGGCCGCTGGCCGCTTGGCGTGGTCGACAACATCTTTTATGTTTTTTTAGGTTCCCTCATTTAGGTCAATCTATGGCAACTCAATTCGTCATCGACGCTCCCTCGACGTCTTCCGTTCCCGTCGTTGGACAGAAGGCTCGCTTTCCCGTGCATCGCATCTACTGTGTGGGTCGCAACTACGCCGCCCATGCGCGCGAAATGGGCAAGGATCCGGACAAGGAGCCGCCGTTTTTCTTCATGAAACCCGCCGATGCCGTGTTACCCGAAGGGGGCGACATGCATTACCCACCGGGCACCAAGAACCTGCATCACGAAATGGAATTGGTGGTGGCCATTCACCGCGCCGGCTCCAACATTCCCGTCGAACGCGCGCTCGATCACGTTTACGGGTACGCCATCGGCCTCGACATGACGCGTCGTGACTTGCAAACGCAAGCCAAGGATGCGGGCCGTCCTTGGGATTTCGGTAAAGGCTTCGACGAATCCGCGCCCATCGGCCCGATCTATCCGGTGGGCAACTACGGCCATCATTCCGCTGGTGCCATCGTGCTCAAGGTCAATGACCAGATTCGGCAGAACGCCGATCTCACCGAGATGATCTGGAATGTGCCCGAGACCATCTCCTATCTCTCCGATTACTACACCTTGCAACCCGGCGATCTCATCTACACCGGCACACCGGCAGGGGTGGGCGCCGTGGTCAAAGGCGATGTAATGGTGGGTACCATCGCTGGTTTGGGCGAGCTTAGAGTGAGGATGATCTAATTGTGAGTGCGCAAAAAACCTGGGTAGAAGTGGCGCTCAACGGTCCGTGGTCGCGCAAGACGCAGCCGCGCATTCCGATTACCGTCGATGAGATCGTGGAAGAAGGTATCGCCTGCGTGAAAGCGGGAGCCTCCATCGTGCATGTGCATGCCTACGACGATGCCACCGGGAAACAGAAGGACGATCCGGACCTGTACGCGCGCATCATCGGCGGAATTCGCTCCAAGGTGGACGCCATCGTGTATCCCACGGTGCCATCGGCTAGTTTGTTGGGAACGGGGCAGGAGTTGAGCGCACAGCAACGCTACGCGCATATCGATGTCCTGGCGCGACGCGGCCTACTCGAGTGGGCGGTGGTGGACCCGGGCTCAACCAACTTCGCGCTCTACGACGATGCCGCGCAGGACAAGGAAACCGGTTTCGTCTATCAGAATCCGGAAAGCCATGTGCGGTACGCCCTAGGGCTGGCACGGCAATATCGCTTTCATCCTTCCTACGCCATTTACGAACCGGGATTCATTCGCTTGGGTTCCTTGTTGCACTGGCGCATGTCGAGTCCGTCACCGATCTATCGCCTCATGTTCACCAGCGGCTACACCTTTGGATTTCCGCCCGACGATTACGGCATGACGGCCTATCTCAATCTTTTGGATCGCGTGGCGCCGGGTGCGGTGTGGATGGTGGCCGGACTCTACGTCGACACGTTGCCACTCGTTGCGCGCACCATAGCCGAAGGTGGCCATGTTCGCGTGGGCTTGGAGGATGCGCCGCACGGTTCGGATCGCGCAAATGTACAGTGGGTCGAGGCCGCGGTTGCCGCCATCGATCGCTGCGGGGGAGAGTTAGCGACAGTGGGCGATGTGCGCGCGCGCTTGGCAAGTATCGAAATGGGCGAGGGTTGAAAGCATGACTACACTGTCCACCATCGGCATCACCATGGGCGATCCTTCCGGTATCGGTCCCGAAATCATCGTCAAGACCTTGGCGGAAATGCCCGCTGCGCAACGTTCGGCATCCGCGGTGATCGGCAACATCGATCTGTTGCGCCGTGCGGACAAACTGTTGAACGCCGGCCTCACCTATGTAGATTCGCTGAATGCAGCGAAGAACGGCGCCGTACCGGCGTTTCACGTCGCCACTAAGGATCAGGAACAGATCAAGGATGGCCAGGTTACGATGGCGGGGGGCGAAGCGGCCTATCGCTACGTGGTCAGGGCGGTGGATTTGGCGCTGGCGAAAGAGATCTCTGTCATCGTCACCGCTCCGCTCAACAAGGCGGCGATGCACTCGGCGGGCCATCATTACGACGGACACACGGAGCTACTCGCGCATCTGACGGGGGCAAAATCCTCTTTCATGTTGTTGGCGGGACCGAAACTCTCGGCCTTGCACGTCACCACGCACGTCAGTCTGAAGGGTGCGGTCGAGCGTAACAAGGCGGAACGCATTCTGGCGACCATCCGCATCGGCCACCTGCACTACAGCGCATTGGGCCACGCCAACGCGCGCATCGCCGTGGCGGGACTCAATCCGCACTGTGGTGAGGGTGGCATTTTCGGCCGTGAGGAGATCGATCAGATTACGCCGGCCATCGAACAGGCGCAGCGCGAAGGAATCAACGTCAAGGGGCCGATCTCGGGTGATACCGTGTTCTATCGTGCGTTGAAAGGCGAGTTCGACCTGGTCATCGCGCAATATCACGATCAAGGTCACATTCCAACCAAGCTGTTGGCCTTCGACGAAACCGTAAACGTGTCCCTCGGGCTACCGATTCGGCGCACTTCGGTGGATCACGGCACCGCCTTCGACATCGCTTGGACCGGCAAAGCCAGTCACGTCAACATGAATGCGGCCATCGCCTACGCGCGCATGATGGCCGACGCTAAGCCGCAACCCGCCTGAGGGTGCGCGCCATGCGCACCCTGATCATTGCGGACGATCTGACCGGCGCCCTGGATGTCGCCGGTCCGTTCGCTCAACAGGGCGTCGATACCTGGGTGGTCGTAGATACGAAACAAGACTGGCCCGCGCAGATTCTGGACGCCACCGTGGTATCGGTGAACGCTGACTCCCGCCACCTTTGCGCAGGCACCGCGGCAGATCGAGTCACCGAAATCCTGTCCCGCATTGACGTGCAGGATCGACTTCTCATTAAAAAAATAGATTCCACCCTGCGTGGGCAAGTGGTGGCGGAATGCATCGCCATGCTGCACGCCTCCGGCCGGCACACCGCCATCGTCGCGCCTGCTTTTCCGGCTCAGGGCCGCACCGTGCGCGACGGCGTGGTCTATGTGCATGGCGTGCCGTTACCTAAAACCGCCTTTGCCAAAGACGCCCTTTCGCCCCCGCCACTCGAACCGCTGCACCTTGCCTTCACCCGCACCGCTTCGGCACTTTCATCTGCCTGCGCGACCCCGCGACATCCCCTCGATCCCTTGGGGGCGAGCGGTAGGGGTGAGGGACAGCGTCGCATCCGAGTCATCGACGCCGAACATGACTCCGATCTCCTCACCACCGTTGATTCCGCTGGCCCTGACGCCACGCGCCTACTCTGGGTCGGCTCTGCCGGCATCGCACGAGCCCTTGCCCATCGACTCTACGCCACGCAGTCCGCCAAGCGGGAGGCACCGCGTTCGCCGCACACCACACTTGTCGTAGTCGGATCCCGCGCTGAACAAAGCCATCTCCAAGTGCAGGTGCTCTCCCGGCGCAGTGACACGGCCATCATCGAAGCGCCCAACGGTGTCGTAGACGAAGCGCAACTGCTCGCCTGCACAGCGCCCGTCATCATTCTGCGCGCCGTACCCGGCATAAAAGGGGAAGGCGATGCCGAGCAAGTCGCCATGTCGCTCGGCACTGCCACTGCAAAAGCACTGAACACAAAGGCTATCGATGCCGTCATCGCCACCGGCGGCGACACCGCGCGTGCCATTCTGGCGGCTACCGGCAGCAGCGTTCTGCGCGTAATGGGCGATCTGATGCCTGGTATCCCATACAGCCAAATCGTCAGCCGAGGACGCCCTTGGTGGTTGATCACGAAAGCGGGCGGATTCGGAACCCCAAGCACCCTATCGGATGTCGTCGCGCGCCTTCACCAGTGACGCATGCCTCACCAACTACTTCAAGGCCATCGAGGAAAAGCGCTGGTTCGTGATGCCGCAATGGAAGCCGCAGTTCGTCAATCCCATGCGAAACATGCACGCCTAGTGTACCTAGTGTACCTAGTGACAGGGGAAGGTCATACTGTGACGCAGATCGTGCGCCGCGTTGTGCGCCAGACCGGGGGCGAACCCTACTGCCACCACGATAACCACACCTAGCGCCGCCGCCAACGCAAGGGGCCACGCGCGCTGCCAGGCACCATGTTGCGTATCGACTTGCGCGCCAGTCGCTTGAAGAGCAGGCGTATCTCGATCTAAAGAAGCGTTGAGCATTGAAAAGTCTCCTCCGTCCATGGTCGTCTCATTGCCAGCGTATGGCTATCCACTACTCCCGAATTGCAGTACGTTAGGCCACGTTAGAGTACGTTAGAGCACGATGGCGGCACACCGGCAGTAAGTGTACACCTCTTAAAAGTGGTGTCTTGGATAGTCCTGTGGAAAATTATTCAAGAAGAATTCGGAGATGGCCACCCCCCACCAAGTCATTTAAGAATCGGACCCGGCGATTCGGATTCCCCGACCATCATGCCCGTGGCAAAGGCGAGAAACCGCAGCATTGCTACAGCGTGCGATTCACCGCGCGTGAATTGTGGGGCCCGGAGGCGTCCGATCGGGACACTTTGCGTGTCGATGTGTTTGATGATTCTGAGGCACAAGAAGGGTTTGGGCGTAGACATTCGGGGGCGGTCGCGCACCGTACGTGTCAACTACCGTACCTCACACCAAATCCGCAGGCAGGCGGACCGCCTTCTGGGGCCAGTGGTGGTCGATGTGGACGGTAATAACGAGGATCGCAGCGACACGGTTTCCGTCGTCAATGGTCCGGCACCGGTGGTTCTCACTCTCAAGGACGAACACGTGGAGAGCGTTAGCGGTCAAGTGTCTATCAGTACTATGCACCTTGCCAAAGGCCTGGAGTTCCGTGCCGTAGTCGTGATGGCTTGCGACGACGAGATCATCCCCTTGCACGAACGTATCGAATCGGTCGGCGACGATGCCGATCTGCAAGCGGTATATGACACTCCGTGAGGAGGACT
The DNA here is from genome assembly GCA_031379405.1 of Betaproteobacteria bacterium. Taxonomy (GTDB): domain Bacteria; phylum Pseudomonadota; class Gammaproteobacteria; order Burkholderiales; family SHXO01; genus SHXO01. The sequence goes on from JANNFC010000452.1 coordinate 10,845, forward strand.
GGTGTCACCATGGCGAGTGAGTCGCAGCCCGTGTTCGTGCGCTATGTCGGTATCGACTATTCAGGTGTCGAGACGCCCCACTCGAGTCTCAAGGGCCTGCGCGTCTATCTCGGGGATCGATCGTTGCTACCGGAAGAAGTCTCCCCGCCTGCAAGTCCGCGAAAATACTGGACGCGGCGTGGCATCGCGGAATGGCTGGCGGACCTACTGCTCGAGGATCTGCCTACGGTGGTTGGCATAGACCACGGATTCTCGTTCCCCCTGCGTTATTTCGAAGTTCACCACTTGCTGCCCGATTGGCCGACGTTCCTCGAAGATTTCCAGCGCCATTGGCCCACCGATGAAGACAATCTCTATGTCGATTTCGTCCGCGACGGCCTGCACGGTAACGGCGCTGACCGCACCGGCAGCGCCCGCTGGCGCCGCTTAACGGAACAACGGTCCGGCTCCGCCAAGTCGGTATTCCATTTTGATGTGCCGGGTTCGGTCGCAAAATCCACACACGCCGGGCTCCCGTGGTTGCTCTATTTGCGCCGGAAACTCGGTGAGCGAGTGCATTTCTGGCCGTTTGACGGGTGGCAGATCCCGGAAAAACGCTCGGCCGTCGCGGAGGTGTATCCCGCACTGTTGAAACATGCTTTCGCCGCGAACGGGCGCACCCCCGACCAGCATG
>JANNFC010000469.1:0-2786 GCA_031379405.1 Betaproteobacteria bacterium
TGGTGGCCAAGGGCGGAATCGAACCACCGACACAAGGATTTTCAGTCCTCTGCTCTACCAACTGAGCTACTTGGCCACGGATACTGCTCAAAACGGCGCACAAGGATTTTGCCTCCGGCCGCGAGCGAAAGGCGCGCATTCTAGCCGCGCCCAAAGAAAAACGAAAGCGCTCGGAGGGCCAGCTTGGGCCCTCCGATTGCAAGCCATCTAGTCGTCGCGGAAAATGTCGACGTCCTTAGTCTCTTTGACGAAAAGCATGCCGATCACGAAGGTTCCCGCCGCAATCACGATGGGGTACCAAAGTCCATAGTAGATGTCCCCCTTCGCAGCCACCATCGCGAAGGCTGTCGCCGGGAGGAATCCGCCGAACCAGCCGTTGCCGATATGGTAAGGCAGCGACATCGAGGTGTACCGAATGCGCGTCGGGAACATCTCGACGAGCATTGCCGCGATGGGGCCATAGACCATGGTGACGTAGATGACCATGATGGTCAGGAGCAGCACTAGCATCGGCTTGTTCATTTTCTCAGGGTCGGCCGTGGACGGGTAGCCGGCCTCTTTCACCGACGCATCCATTTCCTTCTTGAAGCGAGCCCCCTCCTCCTTGGCATTAGCGGCCTTGCCGTCATAAGCGGCGATCACTTTCTCGCCGATCTTCACTTCCGCCGTGGTGCCAGATCCGGTCTCCTCGTTGTGATAGTCCAACCCGTTTTGCGCGAGATAGGCCTTCGCCACATCGCAACTGGAGGTGAACTTCACTGTGCCCGTCGGGTTGAACTGGAAGGAGCACTGCGAGGGATCGGCTTTGACGATAATTGGGCTCTTGGATTGTGCCGCTGACAAATCCGGATTCGCGTACTGGGTCAACGCCTTGAATAGGGGGAAGTAGGTCAATGCCGCAATTAAGCAGCCGGCCATGATGATGGGTTTACGCCCGATCTTATCGGAGAGCGATCCGAAGAATAGAAAGAATGGCGTGCCTATGATCAGGCTCACGGCAATGAGAATGTTCGCCGTCGGTCCATCCACCTTAGCCATCTTCTCCAGGAAGAACAGCGCGTAGAACTGTCCGGTGTACCAAACGACCGCCTGGCCGGCGGTCAAACCAACGAGGGCCAGTATCACGATCTTGAGGTTGCCCCACTGACCGAATGATTCCGATAGCGGTGCTTTTGAGGTCTTGCCTTCATCCTTCATGCGCTGGAAGGCCGGAGACTCATTCAGTTGCAAGCGAATCCACACCGAGATGGCGAGCAAAAAGATCGACACCAGGTAAGGAATGCGCCAGCCCCAACTGGTAAAAGCCTCTTCACCCAAGGCGGTTCGCGTACCCAGAATAACCAGGAGCGCCAACATAAGGCCAACGGTCGCCGTTGTTTGAATCCATGCGGTGTAAGCGCCGCGCTTCCCATGCGGGGCGTGCTCCGCCACATAGGTTGCCGCACCGCCATATTCGCCGCCCAAAGCCAAGCCTTGCAATAGGCGCAGCCCGATCAGAATGATCGGCGCCGCGATGCCAATCGAGGCATAGTTCGGCAGCAATCCGACGATGAACGTGGACGTACCCATGATCATGATGGTGATCAAGAAGGTGTATTTGCGGCCCACCATGTCGCCCAGACGCCCGAAAACGATGGCGCCGAAAGGACGCACCGCGAACCCGGCGGCAAAGGCCAGGAGGGTAAATATCACTCGTGTGGAGTCGTCCAGGGCAGAAAAGAAATTCTTGGCGATGATGGCCGCCATGACGCCAAACAAATAAAAGTCGTACCACTCGAATACGGTACCGAGAGACGAGGCGAAAATTACTCGTTTCTCATCAGCGGTCATGGGCCGAACGGCGCCCTGTCCAACAGCTGTAGCGACAGCCATAGAGGTCTCCCCGGGGGAACGTTATAAATTGGAATAGTCAGGAATAGTCGTTCTCGGTCCGCCCGCCAGCAAGCGGTCCGTCAAAGTGAGAACGCGCGACATATTACTAAAAATGCCGTGGATGGGGCACTTAGTGTTTTCTGTGGGCCACCCAATACGCTGGCCTACCGACAAAAAAGAGCCCCGCACTAGGCGGGGCTCTCTAACTACATACGGCCAGGAACTGCTTTACATGCCCATGCCGCCCATGTCGCCCATACCGCCATGACCACCACCACCCCCATGGGAATGGTTGTCGTCCTTCGGCGAATCGGCAATCATGGCATCGGTGGTCAGGATCAGACCGGCCACGCTGGCGGCGTTCTGCAGAGCGCAGCGCGCAACCTTGGTGGGATCCAGCACGCCCATCTCGACCATATCGCCGTACTGCTCAGTGGCGGCGTTGTAACCGTAGCTGCCCTTGCCTTCGCTGACTTTGTTCAGTACCACGGAGGGCTCGGCACCGGCGTTGGCGACGATCAGGCGCATCGGCTCTTCCAGAGCGCGGATGACGATTTTGATACCGGCATCCTGATCGGGGTTGTCGCCTTTAATGCTGGACAGTGCACTGCGGGCGCGAATGAAGGCCACACCACCACCGGGAACGATACCTTCTTCCACGGCGGCGCGGGTGGCGTGCAGGGCATCTTCCACGCGGGCCTTCTTCTCTTTCATTTCGACTTCGGTCGCGGCACCCACCTTGATGAGGGCCACACCGCCGGCGAGCTTGGCGACACGCTCTTGCAATTTCTCGCGGTCGTAATCGCTGCTGGTTTCGTCGATCTGCTGGCGGATGGCCTTGACGCGGCCTTCGATCTGCTTGGCATCGCCTTGTCCGTCGATGATGGTGGTTTCTTCCTTGCCCACTTCGATGC
>JANNFC010000470.1:0-3919 GCA_031379405.1 Betaproteobacteria bacterium
CGCTGTCGCTCAGGATGCAGAAACACATCGACAATACCCGCCAGATCGTCGCCTTTCTGGACCGGCACGACGCCGTCGAATCGGTGGCCTATCCGGAACTGCCCTCGCATCCCGACCATGCTCTTGCTTCCCGGATTCTGCCCAGCGGCTGCGGCGCGGTCTTCAGTTTCAGCCTCAAAGGTGGTCGTGCAGCGGGGCGCCGCTTTATAGAAGCGCTGAGAGTGTTTTCGCATTTGGCCAATGTCGGCGATGCCAAGTCGCTGGTGATCCACCCGGCCTCGACCACCCATTTCCGGATGGATGACGCGGCGCTGCGCGCGGCCGGCATCACCGAGGGCACCGTGCGACTTTCCGTCGGACTGGAGAATGCGGCCGATTTAATTGAGGATCTCAGCCGTGCCCTGTACACGTCCCAGAAGACCTAAGTGCTGACCACCGAGAGCACAAAGAACACGGACGTAAGATTCACGTATTCCTGATCTACACTATTCGATACGCCCGTCACGGTGCTCGTGCGATTTGAGGTACTCTCGATATTGACCAAATGAGTCACATAATGAGTGAACCGGACGAGACGATAATTGGAGGCATCAAAACCTGTGAAGACTGGCGGGTATTTCGCGCGAATCTCATTCCTGGTCGGGATCCGACTTCGTGGGAGACGGCATTTTCGGAATTCTTCCGTCCACGACTCCAGACACGCTACTTGGGTCCCATCGAAACACTGCAGCGGCACGATACAAACCAAGGTGAGGGATTCTCGATTGTCACCATTCTCTGCACCCTTATTGAGTTCCTTGAGTCAACGGTTCAAGGGAAGAAATATCGCTGGGTCGCCAAAGACTCGGAACTTGGTCCGAATGAGTACCGCAATAGTGGCCAAGTGTTCGTGGATTTTCTCACCAAACGACAGCCGTTCAGACAATGCTTTACGGATGTCAATCTCGCTTGGGAGTTCTACAAGAACGTAAGATGTAGCCTCCTACACGAAGCCCGTACAAAGGGCGGTTGGAGAATCCGCGCATGCGGACCACCGAAGACGATTGCCGATACTAATCTCCGTATTCTCTATCGAAACACCTTTCACGTTGCGATTTTGGAATTCGTTGAATGGTATGGTTTAGCGCTGATTTCAGACGTAAATTTTCAGAACGCATTTACACGCAAGTTCAATGATCTCTGTGAATAACATCAGGTCGCACGATCATGCGTAGCATCGAAATACCCCACCCTGCTGCGCTTGGTGTTCATCGGATCCATGCTTTGTCCTGATGGATGTCTAGTCTTTGGTTTCGATAAATTAATCATGCCCAGAGCTTCAAGCCATTTTGTCTACTTCGCATACGGTTCGAATATGCTTACGCGCCGCCTGACAGCGACCGACCGCGCGCCGTCGGCAGTTCCAATTGGAACTGGTTACGTCTCAAATCGTAGACTCACCTTTGACAAGGTAAGCCGTGACGGGTCAGGAAAATGCGACATTGAGATTACAATCAGTTCGACTGACCGCGTGTATGGGATACTTTTTGAGATTTCTTCGACCGAGAAGTCAAGTCTCGACAGCGCAGAGGGACTTGGCGAAGGTTACAGAAAAGAGCAAATTCAAGTGGTCACGCCAAACGGAGAGGCATACGAAGCCATTGCGTACGTTGCAACAAAAAAGGACCCCGCTTTGCGCCCATACGACTGGTATAAGGCACTTGTCATTGCTGGCGCCACGGAGCATAAATTACCGCACGAATATGTTGAGTGGCTCCGCACACTTGATTCCGTGGTTGATCCGAATGCGAATCGTCGTTCCGTAAATGAATCGCTTTTGTGCGCCAGGTAGCCGCTACTCCAGAGGACTCGCCGCAGGTATCGGAGGAACATTGAATTCCCTGTTTTTGCGTACTCTGCTTCATGTTGTCTTCGCGTTTCTTTCCACGCATATTTCCGCTGGTCCGCTTGAAGACGCTGACACCGCATATCAAAATGAGGACTACGCAACCGTGTTGCGATTATTGCAGCCTCTAGCTGAGCGGGGTGACGTCCGGGCTCAGAATAACCTTGGGGCACTGTACGCTATGGGCCGCGGGTTGCCAGAGGACTACACAGAAGCCGCGAAATGGTACCGAAAAGCGGCCAAGAAAGGCCTTGCATTAGCCCAGGTAAATCTTGGTCAGTTGTACTTTGTCGGAAGGGGGGTGCCGAAAAGCCACGTGGAAGCCGTGAGATGGTTCCGTAGTGCCGCTGTACAAGGCTTCGCTGACGGTCAATATCATCTTGCAAAAAGCTTGGCGTTCGGCGATGGAGTCCCGCAGAGCCATCTCGATGCATTTAAGTGGTATCGCAAGGCTGCCGAACAAGGCCACGGTAGTGCCCAATTTTCCGTTGGAGGTGCTTATGAGCGCGGTATTGGCGTTCCTCAAAACTTCGTGTTCGCCCACCTATGGTACAACTTGGCGAGTACTGCAGATTACTCAGAGAACTTCGCGGAAGCTCGGGAGGTAATGAGAAAGTTTCCTCGGAAATTTCGAGATGAAATCGAAATGAAGATGACCCCACGCCAACTTGAGCAAGCACAAGCGCTCGCCGCAGAATGGAGCCCAAAAAACGTTTTTGGCGACACTATTGTGGATGATTCTGCCGGCAATTTTCTCCCTTTCCGAAATGAGGTTGTTTCCACTGGTACCGGTTTTTTCATTTCCCGAGACGGTTATCTGCTGACCAATCATCACGTGATCGAAGGTTGCGAAAGTGTAAGTTTGCGGCTTCCAGGACAATCCTCTCGACCAGCAAATCTCGTCGCGCAAGATCCGGGTAACGATCTTGCTCTTCTCAAGTCTGAGTCTCGGCCGGATTTAGTGGCTTCGTTGTCTTCTCGCAAGCGGCTACAACTTGGTCAATTCGCGATCATTTTTGGATTTCCTCTGACGGGCGTTTTGAGTTCCTCTGGAAATTTGGTTACCGGAACGGTATCGGCCCTCTCGGGATTACAAGACGATCCCCGTCTGTTCCAAATTTCCGCGCCGGTTCAACCCGGCAACAGTGGTGGCCCAGTGATGGATGCCTCCGGTGCGGTAATAGGCGTAGTAATCGGAAAACTCAATGCGCGGGCGATGGAAAAAGCCATCGCGGATATTCCACAGAACGTGAACTTCGCGATCAAAGGCGCGTTGGCTGCGGGATTTCTCGACAGCAACAATGTGGATTACGTCACGGATTTAGGCAAACAGACAATTCCGGTAGAGGAAATCGCCAAGCGCGCGATCCGCTTCACTGTGTTGGTGGAGTGTTTGAAGTGATATGGGGTGAGTGAGGTACGGATCGATCGCTTTTTCTCAAGACGCAGCACTGCGCGCGGCCGGCATCACCGAGGGTACGGTTAGATTGTCGGTAGGTCTTGAAAACGCCGGCGACCTGATCGAAGATCTGAGCAGGGCGTTGCATGCTTCGCAGAAAAACTAAGTAGCAAAATTAATCAGGTCAGGTAAAAAATGAAAAAACTCGAGCTATTCGCATACTTTGCTTCGATCCTTGCCTTGTCCGCATGCAAACAGGAGCCGCCCCCCGGCGTCTATGTCGAGATCTCCCTGAAGAACAATTCGGACATCGACAAATACGTTGTCTTCAATCCCAATATCAAGACTGTCGAGGAATGCGAGGCCGGCTTCGCCGCCGCCCTGCCCGGTGTCATGGCCAACCTTCCCCAGGCCATCCCGCGGGATTCAACGGCCACCGGATGGAAGTGCTCGCTTGAAGACCCCGCCGGGAAAAAATGACACGCCACCCGGCCATCTGGATCAAGGCGGTTCGAGCGGACTGAACAGGCTTTGTCTGGACCCGCTCTCGACGCCCGGCGCAGAAACCGGGTCTCAAGGTTGCGCCAGCAAACCGATGACCTGACCCGCTGACGCAAACCGATCGGCTGTCCTCT
>JANNFC010000554.1:0-26891 GCA_031379405.1 Betaproteobacteria bacterium
CTCGTTCTGGTTGTGTATGAGGTCACCCGAAAAAGGGTGACCTCACTTGGATAATTGTTACTTCGGGCTGACGCCAAGTGCACTAAGGGTTGGGAATAAAGGGGACTTTGCGGGCGGGGTATTGACCCCGCCCTTGAGCAAAGGGGGCTACGTGAAAATTACTTCGCCCCCTTTGGAAACCCCCGAAGTTTGCCCCCGCGCCAAGAGCGCGGGGAAAACGAGTCGACAGTAAGCCTTCGGCCGCGATACCGTTGTCCCCTTGAAACTTGCACACACTTCGCGTCAGAATGAAATCGATGGTGCCAGTCCCTGGCATTGGACCATATCCCGTATTTGGTGTTGTTGCGCAGGCGTATCGCTGTTCATGATTTCCGACGCGCGCGAAAGCGCTGAACGACGTCGTCGTATTGCATGACCAACTCCAATTCTTCGCCGATCACTTGACCTTCGAATCGCGTGGTGACCTCGCGTTCGCTGAATTGCGGCCGGTGCACCGTCGAGAAGAAGATGCGGTCGCGTTCCATGCGTCCTTCCTGGACACCACCACTTCCCGCCGGGAATTGCACGCTTCCGAGTATGCGGTTATCCAACGTTTCCAGCCTTAGTAGTATCGCGTAGTGCCCGCCGTTCCTAAGCGGTACCTGGGCCACCCAGCGCCCCGAAAGATTGGCGGCACGCGCCGGCGAGTGCTGTAACGGATCGGGATTATTTACCCACAACAAGCCGAGTAGCACTCCCACTCCAAATAGTGAGGCGGCGATGGCGCCTAATTGCCGCCGCTTCGGGTTTCCCGTTAGGGTCGGTGTAAGAGGAGAGACCGTGTAGCGTTCGATCGCGTCCACCAGGTTGTCGGCGTCTTGTTGGAAATGCGCGTCCGAAAGGGTCAATGCTTGCAGGCGGGAGAGCCGCTTCAGCGCCCCGGGCAGGCTGTTCGCAAGCGGCATGCAAGCGCCCTCCACCAGAACTGGAATGACCACCAAGCCTGCGTTCAGTGCCGAGACAACCTCTAGCCGAACAAAATCCTCTGGATCGTCCAAACGCTGCTGGCCTGTAGGAGTGGCGATCTGGAGCCATTCCTTGCCGATCAACACTACCAACACATCGCAGTTGCCGATGCGTTCGTCGATGATCTTGGCGAAGTCTTGGCCCGGTTTAATGGTATCCACGTCGATGAAAACGTGGTCCGTACCGAAACGCGCGCTTAGACGATCGAACAGCCGACCAGCGTGACCCGCGCTGTCCTCGCGGCGGTAGCTCAAGAAAATGCCTGACATAGATACGATATGCGCGATTCGCGATCGGCGCACTGTACTACATTGTCATGGTGCCTTGGCGATCCACTGGACGACGGCTTGTGTGAACCGATAGCGCGAGCCCGAGGGCACAAGATAGGCCCAGCGATTGGCTTCGGAAACGTGAAACTAGGAATAAAGCTCGGGATAGACTATCCGATAACCCTATCAAGAATGACAAGGTCATTCCCCTTTTTCGCCAAGAAAGGAGGGCGGTATGAAGATCACCGGGGTAATTCTCGCGGCCGTGCTGGGCACTTGCGCCTCGCAGACCCAGGCGCATCAACCCAGCTTTCAGGAGTGCATCGAGGGCAGTGAATTCATACTGCATGCTGCCATGTCGCGCGACAGTGGTACCTCCCGTGACGATTTTGTGGGGCGCGTGCAGTCCGACTTGAACGCGATCCAGAGTTTTCCGCCAGAGTATCGCTGGTTTGCCCAGGACGAAGATGACGAAGACTTTTTGTTGGGCGCGTCCGAGGCGGTTTTCGACACGCCGCGCACCCCTCAAATCCACCAATCGGATTTTCTGCAGGCCTGCGTGGGCCGCATGGGTACCGAGTCAACCCAATCGACACCGGCCCCGGTGCCTACCACGCCAGTGCCACTCCGGCAGGATAAGGCGTCACGACTCTAACGCTGTCCAGCCAACAAGTTATGCACTGGAAGGTTACCTGCGCTTGGCGGCTTCGATTTGCCGCGCCCAACAGTCGGCGTTGGACCAATATCCCTCCTTACCTGGCGTCGAAACCTCCATCTTGGTAGTGGATAGCCCTACCCAAAACCCGGAATGGCGGCGCCAACTCTTTGTTCTAATTGGAGAAGGATACAAGCCTGGAGGCCTGCGCCGACGACTTGGCCACGCTAGCCCTCGACATCTTGGTCGATGATGAGGGTTTTCAGCGTATTGCTCCCAATCGCCTGACGAAACCTGGACCCGTGGTTCCCGTCTAAGCCCCCGTCCGGTGCGGTTCTGCGCAAGAAACTGGGGACAACCACAGCCGAGTTATGAGAAAATGCTGCCATAGGTTTTAGAGGGTGACCAAATTGAACAGCTCAACAACTGCAGTGGAACGTCGTTTTTGTCCTTATTGCAACGGTTACAAAGAAGGGAAGTTTCGGCTGGCCGGCAACAAACGCACAACGCCCATGTGCGAAGCCTGCTACCAAGGCCGCCGGAACGGCACTTTTAGAAGTAAGAACGTTGAAAAGGACGCTGCGGCGAATGCGGAATCTGCGCCCTCCTCGGGCAGCAGCGCCTAGTCTGTCCTGGAGAGCCCTACCCGCAAGGTAGGGCTCTTTCTTTTGGGTATGGACTCCTGAGGCGCGTCTACTCCGTGGGCGCTTTGCACGACTTGGGAAAGTGCTTGAGCGCCTGCTTTCGGGTCAGCCCGAACTTGTAGCCCCTTAGCATCCCCGTTTCTCCGGTGCCCTTGTTGGTGAACTTCTTTCCAGAGTTCACTGAGAAGTGGAACTCACTTTCGATCACGTCACCCGGTTTGAGTCGTTCGGCGCTGAACTGCATGATGATTCCATGACCATCGGCTTTTTGGATCAGGACGTACTCGCACCGGTCGCGCTCCCAGATCACGACGGCTTCGTTGGGATTGGACGGCAGCGTTAGATCCGGTGATCCCGCAGGTATTGGTGCTACGGTTTCCGGGGCGGGCGAGGTTTCTTCGGCGCACGCTGTAGAGTAAATGCCGACGCTGACGACGACGCACAGCGCCAATGACAGTGGCGCGATTGTCCCGCCGAATTTCGAACGCAACATCCCTACTTCTCCCGTTTAAGAACTGGCCGCGCAGTTTACCGTACAGGACTGAGGAACCCGCCGTGATAGCATCCTCACGGCATTCATCGAAGCATCGAGGTTCCAGCATGAACGACACCGCTAGATTTCTTTCCACCCATCACGCATTTTCCACCAAGCGCTGGGAGCAGGATCACTTTACCGAACGCGAAGAAACGGTCGCCGAAGAAATACCCGTCTCGCTTATCTACAATGGATTGCCGCACGTGGTGATGATGGCATCGCCTTCCGACCTGGAGGATTTCGCCCTGGGTTTTAGCCTAAGCGAGGGGGTCCTGCGGAGCAAGTCCGAGTTGTACACCGTCGCTGCGACACCTGCCGAAGAGGGAGTGGAAATTCGCATGGACATCGAACTCCTGCGTTACCTTCCATTAGAACAGCAGCAACGCAATCTCGCGGGGCGAACTGGTTGCGGACTTTGCGGCGCGCAGACCTTCGAACAGGCCATTCGCCATCCCGCCCCTGTCACGAACGGACCCACCGTGTCGCCGCAAGTCATCAACGCGGCGTTTGCCGCACTTAGCCAGAAGCAAGCCTTGAATGCGCAGACCGGTGCGGTGCATGCTGCGGCATGGGTGAATTCCGAAGGTGTTATTCAATGCGTGCGCGAAGATGTGGGCCGTCACAACGCGCTGGACAAGATGATTGGGGCTGTGTTGAGTAGCGGAGGAAATTTCGATCAGGGTTTCGCCTTGATCACCAGCCGGGCCAGTTTCGAGATGGTGCAGAAGGCCGCGACCGTTGGCATCGCCCTATTGGCCGCGATCTCCGCACCCACCGCCTTGGCTATTCGATTGGCGCAGGAAACAGGTGTGACACTCATCGGATTTTCGCGCGCCGGACGATTCAACGTCTACGCCAATGACCGTAGGCTGGGTTAGGCCAAAGGCCGTAACCCACCGTTGCGAAAGCGCAGCGGCCATTGCGTGTTGCGGTAGGTTACGGCGCGACAATCCGCGCCTGCCCTACGATCCGAGAACCGGTTCGCGTTTGAGGTAGCTATATGGGATGGTGGACCGGTATTGCGCTCTATCAACGCATTCTTGGCGCGTTGGTGTTGGGCGTGATCGTTGGGCTGATGCTAGGGCCTGCGGCCGGCAGTTTGGCAACTCCCGCAAAGTTGATCCTCCGGCTTCTGGGAGCGATCGCTCCGCCCATGATTCTGTTCGCTATCGTACGAGCGCTGATGCAAGCGCAGTTGGTGCAAGGCACCGCAAGGCGATTGATTTGGCTGCTTGCGCTCAATACGACGGTAGCCATTTTCATCGGGTTGGCGGTCGCGAATATTCTGCAGCCCGGCAGTCACGGTTCAATCACCCCGCAGCAAAGCGCTCCTGGGGCCAAAGGCACGCCCTCCGCGCTTGAGCAGTTCCTCGACAATATTCCGCGCAGCTTCCTGGGTCCATTCACGGATGAGGGCAAGGTTATCAGCGTAATCCTGATGGCGTTGGCGTTAGGCGTCGCCTTGCGAAGGGTACGCGAGCACCCTGTGCGCAATGTTTCCGATATCGTCGAGGTGGGTTTTCAGACGGTGTTGCGCATACTGTATTGGATTATCGAGATCGTGCCGTTAGGTGTGTTCGGTGTGATTGCCAGCATCGTTGGCACCAAGGGCTTCGCTGATTTCATTGCGCTTGGGTACTTTGTGGTGGCGGTTATCGTGGCTTTGCTGCTGCAATTGACTTGGTATCTGATGCGTATCCGATTCAAGTCGTGGGCAAGACCCGTGTATGTATTGCGCGCAATGCGCGACGCGTTGGTGATGGCTTTCTCCACCGCCAGCTCCACTGCCACCATGCCGGTCACCTATGATCGTCTCAAGAACAAAGTGGGACTACGAGAACAGTCGGCCGGCTTGGGTGCGTTGGTGGGCGCCAATTTCAATAACGACGGCACCGCGCTCTATGAAGCTATGGCGGCACTATTCATCGCGCAGATGCTGGGGATGGATTTGAGTGTGCAGCAGCAGGTGCTGGTTGTGCTTACCAGCATGGCGGCCTCCATCGGCGCTGCCGGTATTCCCGAAGCGGGCTTGGTGACCATGACTCTAGTGTTTAAAGCGGTGGGACTGCCGGTTGAGTACATCGCCATTTTGCTCACGGTGGATTGGTTTCTCGATCGCTGCCGCACGACCATCAACGTCATGGGAGACGTCAACGTGAGCTGTATCCTTGACGGCAGGACCCCTTCCGATCCGCCCCTGCAAACCCTATGAGCCAATCCCATACCGTTCGAGATGCTGTCGTGCACGTGCTGCGTGCTTACGGCATGACCACCGTTTTCGGTAATCCCGGTTCCACTGAACTCAAAATGCTCAAGAACTGGCCCCAGGATTTTCGCTATGTGCTGGGACTCAATGAGTCTTGCTGTGTGGCGATGGCGGATGCTTTCTCACAGGTCAATCGCCGCGCCAGTTTCGTCAATCTGCACAGCGCCGCGGGCGTGGGCCACGCCATGGCGAGCATCTTCAACGCTTATCGCAATCAGTCGCCGGTGATCGTGCTCGCGGGCCAACAAACGCGCGCCATGTTTCCCACCGAACCCTTGCTGTTCGCCACGGACGCGGCCGAGCTACCCAAACCCTACGTCAAATGGTCGGTGGAACCCGCACGCGCGCAAGACGTGCCGCTGGCCCTGGCGCGGGCCTATCACATGGCCATGCAACGGCCGAGAGCTCCAGTATTTCTTTCGGTGCCGGAGGACGATTGGGATGTCGAGACTGCGCTTCCGGAGATGCGCGCGGTGCACGACGCGGTAGCGCCCAGCCCTTTGGCGTTGACCGACCTGGTCGCGAAGTTGCACCGCAGCCAACGTCCGACGATTGTCGTGGGCGCGGCAGTTGACCAAGCCGGCGCGTGGAATGAAATCGTCGAACTGGCCGAGCGCTTGCAAGCAGCGGTTTGGGCCAGCCCAATGTCGGCGCGATGCAGCTTTCCGGAAAATCATCGCTTGTTCGCGGGCTTTCTCCCGCCGGTGCGAAACCAACTCCGCAGCCGCTTGGAGGGTGCCGATGTGATCCTGGTCGCCGGTGCACCGGTGTTTACCTATCACGTGCATACGGAAGGCCCATACATTCCTCCGGACGCGACGCTCTATCACCTCACTGAGGATCCGCAACATGCGGCGCGCAGCCCGGTGGGTACCAGCATCGTGTGCAGTTTGCGGTTGGGATTGCAGCAGCTTCTCGCGCAATTGCCTCGGCGCGATCGCCAGCCTGCCAAGGGACGGGCGCGTCTTCCCGATCCGCCGGTCACGGATCCGATTTCCGGCGAGTACCTCATGGCCGCCATCGCGCAAACGATGCCAACGGACGCTATCATTGTCGAAGAAGCTCCCAGTCACCGCAATGCATTGCACGACTATTTGCCGGTCACTACAAGCGGAGGGTTTTATACCGAAGCGAGCGGTGGTCTGGGCTGGGCATTGCCGGGTGCCATTGGTGTGGCTTTGGCGCAGTCCAAGCGCAAAGTCATTTGTATAGTGGGCGATGGCTCGGCGCTGTATTCCATTCAAGCGCTGTGGAACGCGGCGCAAGCGAAACTGCCCATCACCTTCATCGTATTCAATAACAGAGGGTACGCCGCGCTGAAGGCCTTTAGCGACGCCTTGAAGATTGTGGGCGCACCAGGACAGGAAGTGAGCGGGATGAATTTCGTCGATGTGGCGCGCGGGTTCGGATGCCAAGCGCGTGCCATCGATCGTTGCAGCGGCGTCACTTCCGCGTTGCAAGAGGCATTCGCCGCCAGCGAGCCGGTTGTGCTGGATGTTCATCTGGAGACCGGGTTCAAACCACTCTACTAGATTTGGTAACGATGATCTCCAGACAAGTTATTGTTATTGCCCTCACGGGTTTGTTCGGCGGGGTAGATGCAGCTCTGGCCGAGGAGTTTGATATCGCTATCAATCACGGTCGAGTGATGGATCCGGAAACCGGTCGTGACTGGGTGGGACACGTGGGGATTCGTGGAGGGACGATTGCAGCGCTTAGCGACGTGCCGCTTTCCGCGAAAACGGTAGTCGATGCGCGAGGGATGGTGGTTACCCCGGGCTTCATCAATCTGCATTGGCACGGCACCGATCCGAAAAGCAACTACTACGAAGCCATGGACGGCGTGACTGCCACCTTCGAGTTGGAAATCGGCGTGGCGGACGTGGATCGCTGGTACGACGAACGGGCAGGCAAGATGCCTATCCATTACGGTGTGGCAATCGGCCATGCACCCGTACGCATGGCCGTCATGGGTGATCCCGGGGAATTCTTGCCGGCCGGAGATGCCGCTCGCAAGTCTGCCCACGCGTCGGAATTGGTCGCCATCCAACAAGGTGTCGAGAACGGGTTGAAGCGTGGCGCGGTGGGTGTTGGCTTCGGATTGGCCTATACCCCATCGGCCTCACACTGGGAAATTCTGGAGGCGTTTCGCACTGCGGCGCGCTACAACGCCGCGGCGTTCGTCCATATTCGCGGTGCTTCGAGCGCTGGCAGTGCGGATCGCGAGCAGGGGCTACTGGAAGTTATCGCGCACAGCGCCATCAGCGGCGCTCCGGTGCACGTGGCTCACATCAATAGCAGCGGCCAGCAAAACACGGCGCGCATGCTGGCCATCATGCATGACGCTCGTCAGCGCGGGGTGGATGTCACTACCGAGTGCTATCCCTACACCGCGGGCGCCACACGCATCGAATCATTCCTGTTCGACAGTTGGATGGACAAAACCGAAGAGGAATACCGCAAACTGCAGTGGGCGCAAACAGGCGAGCGCCTGACCAAGGAAAGCTTTCTACGCTATCGCCAGCAGGGCGGCCTGGTGTTCATCCACGCCAATACGGAAGAGGTGATTCGAACGGCGTTGGTGCATCCGCTCACCATGATCGCGAGCGACGGGTTTGATGTCGACGAGAAAGGCTCACACCCGCGCTCGGCAGGCACCTATTCACGAGCCCTCGGACGCTATGCGCGCGATCAAGGGCTGCTTTCCTTGATGTCCGTCCTGCGCAAGATGACGTTGATGCCCGCGCAACGACTGGAAGGCCGCGTGCCCGAGATGACGCGCAAGGGCCGCCTTCAGGTAGGGGCGGACGCCGACATCGTCGTGTTCGACGCGGAACAACTTATCGACCGCGCGACCTTCGAGGCGCCGGCCGTGTATGCCGAAGGGATGCGGCACGTGCTGGTGGCAGGCGAATTCGTGGTTCGAGATGGGTACCCCTTGCTGAATGCCACACCGGGTAAACCGGTGCGCGCGCCAGTACGGTAGTTGACTCCCTCCCTAAACCGGCGGAGTCGTAGTCTAAGAGATCGCGCCCCTGCGGGCAAAACCCGTGTTTCGAACAAGGGTAGCCCCCGTTGGTCAAGGGCGGGGTCAATACCCCGCCCGCGAAGTCCCTTTTATTCCCTCAAATCAGCGTGGCGTGGTGCTAAAGTCTTCGCCAGATCCATCAACACTTGCGTCGTACGGGACTGCTGCCCTTCAAAAGAGCAGGCGGGGGTAATCGGCACTCAAGGGACTCGAAAGTGTGCCGTAGTGAAAACTAAGCCCCGGCAATTGTGCCCCGGCCGTCCTGTCAAAGGGAGGCCTCCATGTGTCCTTGTCTCACCCTAACCGCCGGCCGAGCACTCGGTCTCGCCGCCTTGATGTGGGTTTCCGAACCCGCGCTCAGCGAAGAACTTGTTGGCTATCGCATCGAGTCCGCGGCCCAGGAAATCTCTCAGTTGTATTGGCTTGCCGAAACTGCGGCCGTGTGTGGTTGGGCGAGTGAAGACGAATCCGTGCGCTTCAAACATTTCTCTGTTCGCTTTCTGAGCGCGCACCTGAGCGAGAACAACAAGAACGCGTTGGTCAACATGGTTTCCGACGCGCGTTACGAGTCCTCGTTGCGGCAGGCCGCTAAGGATGGCGCCGCGGAAAATTGCACCAGTTCGCGTTGGCACAGCGGGTGGGAAACCTTCAAGGCGGCGGCGGACGAGAACGACGAGCAGTATTAGTCTTTCTGTTTGTGTGTGAGGTTCGGCGGACGGCGCTTCGCGTATCCGCCCTACGATCTGACGGCAAGGTCGAGCGATGTTTTGCTCCCTATACCCTCACTCATTCACCCATTCCTTCTCACGAAAGCTAGAATGCCCCTCTAATGCGCTCACGCGCGAGGTGGCGCCTATCGTCGTGCCATAGGAGAATCCATGCATCGAATGCTGGCTGGGCTTGTTGGGCTTGTTGGAATTGTTGGGATTGGACTCACCTGCGCTTTGTCGGTGACGGCTGCCACGGACGGCGCGCGCGGACTTTGGCGCACCATAGACGATGAAACCGGGAAAGAACGTACATTCGTTCGAGTGTCCGAAGTCAACGGCGAGTTGCAAGGTGTCGTGGAAAAGATTATCGACCGACCCGGTGATGATCCCGGGCACTTGTGCAAGAAATGCGAAGGCGCTCGCAAAGACCAGCCGATCATCGGCATGACGATCTTGTGGGGGCTGAAGAAGAAGAGCGATTCGGAGTATGCCAGCGGGCAGATTCTCGACCCCAACAATGGCAAGACCTATCGCTGCAAGCTCAAGGTGATGGAGCAAGGCAAGAAACTCGAGGTGCGGGGCTATCTTGGCATCTCGTTGATTGGCCGCTCGCAAATCTGGCTGCGAGAGGAGTAGCGTATGGCGGCGCAGCGCAAGTTCTGGGGTTGGGGCCTGGAAGGTGAGGTCGCCCGAACCGACGAGATCGCTCAACTCGAAAGCGCCTATAGCAAACAATTCGGCGTGAGCGGCTTCTCGGTAGTCCCGGTGCCCAAGGTCGATGAGATAACGTTGCGTCGTCCACGCACTGCGGTGCCCGATGCCTTGCGAGCAACCTGTTGCACGGACCATTTCGAGCGCTTACTGCACAGCTATGGCCGGTCCTTCTACGACAGCGCACGCATCTTTCAGCGGGACTTTTCCAATCCACCCGATGTCGTTGCTTTCCCCAGCACCGAAGGCGAGTTGATCAGCGTGTTGGATTGGTGCGACGCGATCACGGCTGTGGTGATTCCGTGGGGCGGCGGATCGAGTGTGGTGGCGGGGGTGGAGCCGCCCAAGACCGATCGTCCCGTGGTGACCATCGATCTCAAGCACTTCGATCGCGTGCTCGAAATCGACAACCTATCGCAAGCCGCGCGTATACAAGGTGGGGTCTACGGCCCGGCGTTGGAGGCGCAACTTAAGTCCAGTGGACTGACGCTTCGACACTTTCCGCAGTCCTTTGAGTACTCTACCCTGGGCGGTTGGATCGCCACACGTGGTGGCGGGCACTATGCAACGCTTTACACTCACATCGACGAGTTTGTGGAAAGCCTGCGTGTGGTCACCCCGCGTGGCGTGAGCGAGTCCTTGCGTTTGCCAGGTTCCGGCGCGGGGCCAAGCCCAGATCGCCTATTCATCGGATCGGAGGGCACGCTTGGCATCATCACGCAAGCGTGGATGCGCTTGCGTCCGCGTCCGGTCTATCGCGCTGCCACCAGCGTGCGTTTCAAGGAGTTCTATCAGGCCGCGCAGTGCGTGCGGGCCATTAGCCAGTCGCATCTTTACCCAGCCAATACGCGGCTGCTCGATGCCACCGAAGCCTATGTCAACGGCGCTGGCGATGGCACTCATAGCGTCATCGTGCTGAACTTCGAGTCCGCCGATCGGCCGCAAGAGAGCAATCTGCAGCGGGCATTGGAGATCGTGCGCGAGTACGGCGGCGAGCACGACAATGCAACCGCGAATGCGCACAGTGCGCAACTCCGAGGCGCCGCCGGTCAATGGCGGGACGCCTTTCTCCGCATGCCGTACTACCGCGAAGTGCTCACTCCGCGCGGTATTATCGTGGAGACTTTCGAGACCGCCATCACATGGGATCGATTCCCTGACTTTCACACGAAGATCATGGCGGAGACGCAGCGCGCGATCGAAGCGGTGACAGGTCGCAAAGGAATCGTCAGTTGTCGTTTCACCCACGTCTATCCGGATGGCCCCGCGCCGTACTTTTCCTTCCACGCAATGGGCGACAACAAGCGCATGGTTGAGCAGTGTTGGGCGATCAAGTCAGCCGTCTCGGATCTTCTCAATTCGCTTGGTGGCACCATCACACATCATCATGCGGTCGGGCGCGATCACCGACGCTGGTACGACAAACAACGGCCCGCTCTCTTCGCCGATGCATTCCGTGCGGCAAAGCAGGCACTGGATCCGAAGGGGATGATGAATCCAGGGGTGTTGATCGATCCGTTGTGAGGCGTCGCCAAGCGCACCTTGTTGTTTACGTTATACGCGAACGCAGCACTTTTGGAACCCTCCGAAATAACGTTAGAATCGAAGGCGACAGGAATCTCGCGCTGGTCTGCCGTCGCGGTGCGCTGGGGAGATTTGAGAAGGAGGCCTGTCGCTTTCTAAACTGTCGTAGGGAGGATCAAAATGAATAGAACCATTCGGTTCTGCATAGCAGCAATAGGCGCTGTCGCAGCTGGGACAGCAACGACAACGGCGGTTTACGCCGGCGATGTCACCCATGAACGCTTGGTCAATAGTGAGCGCGAGCCGCAAAACTGGCTGAACCATCACGGGAATTACGAGGCCCATCGTTTCTCTGGCCTGGACCAGATCAACAAATCCAACGTCAAGAATTTGAAGGTCGCCTTCACCTGGGCCATGGGCGGTACTCAGGGTGGTGGCAAGGAAATCATCGTATTCCCGTTTGCCGGACTAGAGGGAACTCCCGTGGCTGAAGACGGCTTCCTCTACATCACGACCGGCTGGGGTGTGGTAACGAAGCTCGACGTGCGCGGTGGTGTGCCGCGTCAGGTGTGGAGCTACGATCCCACCCCAAACCGTGACTATGCAACCACCGTCGCCTGCTGCGGGATCAACAATCGCGGCGCCGTTCTGGCCGGGAACATGGTGATTTCTCCAATCATCGACGGCCGCATCGTGGCATTGAACAAGACCGACGGTACCAAGGCCTGGGAAGTGCAAGTGGCCGATCCGGGTCTCGGTGAGGTCATCACCGGCGCGCCTTTGATCGTCAAGGATATGGTCGTCACCGGCATGGCGGGCGCGGAATTCGGCGTGCGCGGCTGGCTCGAAGCCATCGACATCAAGACCGGCAAACGACGTTGGAGAACCTACACGATTCCGGGGCCGGGCGAGGCTGGCCACGAGACGTGGAAGGACAACTACGGTGCTTGGAAGACCGGCGGTGGCAGCACCTGGGTGACGGGTTCCTATGACCCGGAACTGAACCTCATCGTATGGGGAACGGCCAACCCAGGTCCGGATTGGGACGCCGCCTATCGGCCCGGAGACAACCTCTGGACCGACAGCACGATCGCGCTTGACGCGGACACCGGCAAGATCAAGTGGGGCTTTCAGCATACGCCGAACGATCCCTACGACTACGATTCCATCGCTGAGAACACCTTCGTCGATACCAACGTCAACGGCAAGTTCGTGCGCACCACGCTGCACGCCAATCGCAACGGCTTCGCCTACGCACTGGATCGCAAGACCGGCGAGTTTCTGTGGGGAACGCAGTTCGTTGATAAGTTGAACTGGACGCCAGGTCTGGATGCCAAGGGCAAACCCATCTCCTACAACCCGAAGGTCGACGTGCAGACCTATGCCAAGGGAACGTCGGCGGGCCGCGGCAAGGCGACCAAAGGGCGCGGAGAAGTGGAAGGGACGCTGGAGCCCGGTCACATGGGCGGCAAGAACTGGCCTCCGACCACCTATAGCCCACACACCGGCATGTACTACATCCCGACGATCGAAGGCTGCAACAAGGCCTACACCGAAGTCACGGTGCCTGGTCAGCATAAGCCGCGCGCATTGTTTCTCGGCGGCGCGCCCTTCTCCACCTTTGATGATCCGAACTGCGGCCGTATCACCGGCAGCATCACGGCCATCGATGTGCAGACTGGCAAGATCGCCAAGAAACATTGGACCAAGCATCCACAGTTGGGTGGCCTGATGTCCTCGGCCGGCGGATTGGTCTTCGCGGGTTACGCCGAAGGGCAGGTCGTCGCCCTCGACGCCGAAACGCTGCAAGAATTATGGCGCTTCGAGACGGGCTCGGCGATCAACGCACCCCCTATGACTTTCATGGCGGACGGCAAGCAGTACGTGGCCATCGAAGTGGGTCTGGGTGGTGCTTGGCCGCAGTGGTTCGTCAGTGCCACCCCGGAACTCAAGTCTCAGGTCCCGAGCAACGTGCTCTATGTGTTTGCGCTCCCATAGGTCGTGCAGGAGCGTAGACCGGTTGAAGTCATGGACCGGTCTACGCGATGCGTAAATTGCCTAAGCGGGTCGGCTGAAGGGCCGACCCGATTTTTTGACTAAGCATTGATTCAATTAACTGAGTATGAGCAATATCGATCAAAAGAAATCCCGTTACGGTCATGTAAGGGCCATAACATTTTCGATGCTCTCGTTGTGTGCCGCACTACCCGAGACTGTGGCCCTTGCCGACGATGATGAGCGGCCGGTGATCATCGTTCCGCGTGCAGGCGGGCGAGAGCTTTTTCAGAGCTGCGTGTTGTGCCACAAATACGACGGCAGGGGTGGGCCCAGTGAAGGCGGCTATGGCGCGGATTTGCGCGTTACCAAGCTCACGCGAGAGGAATTGATCGCTGTCATCACCGACGGACGGATGTCCAAGGGCATGCCAGCCTTCAAAGGCATCATCGACGATGAAAAAATCTCGACGCTCGCGAGCTTCATCAAGGATGAGTTAAAACTGCAGGAATAGCGCGTCGGCGGATGGGTAGGTTATTTGCCCGCTAACTTTTGTGCGGCCGCTATCTGTTCCGGCGTCATTTTCTCCATCAATTTTTTGCGCCACAGGTCCAGATAGTCACCGCCCCCGGCACCGCCTTCGCTCAGCCAGACGTAGGCCTGTACGTAGTCCCGGTGCGCGCCCCATCCCAGCTGAAGATAGATCATCTTCAACAAGCGCTCTCCGTTCTTGTCGCCTTTGGATACCAACTGTCGTGATAGGGCGAGCGCTTCGGAAAAATCACCGGTGATACGGGCGTTCTCGTAGGCTTCCCGCCCCGCCACGTAGACGGCAAGACGTTCGCCTTTTTCGTCGTTGCAGGGGGACTGAGTGCCGTCATCCCTGATGCATTCGGCCTCCGCGGCGAGGGCGCGAGAATCCGTGCCGCCTTCGAACAGAAAAATTGTCGCAAGCGTCATCGCGGCACATATCGTAAACCGACGGCGCACCGTCGATTGGCCCCCCGTTCGCACCGAATCCGTGAGAGTCTTGCTGCCTTTGCGCTGATGCCTCGTTGGTTCAAAGTGGGCCAGCATTTTGGTCTTGTGTTTCATAGCGATCACTCCTGCATGACTGGCTGTGCGACCTCGTACTCATCAGTCTTGCGCACTATATCATTTCGTCTGCGCGCTGGCATTACTTCGGAGCCACACCGCCTTGGGCGAGCAGCTTTCCGAATTTCGCGGTATCGAAGTAGAAACTTACCGAATCGAATCTTCCGCTCGAGGCCATCTCATAAAGGGCGACCATTTCGATCTGTACCAGCGTGCCGGAGGGC
The DNA here is from genome assembly GCA_031379405.1 of Betaproteobacteria bacterium. Classification (GTDB taxonomy): domain Bacteria; phylum Pseudomonadota; class Gammaproteobacteria; order Burkholderiales; family SHXO01; genus SHXO01. The sequence continues at coordinate 14,662 of JANNFC010000554.1, forward strand.
TTGTGTATAGCATCCCATAGGAACTGCAGTGCGGCGGACCGGCCGCTAATCAGCATTTTCTTCACGACGTACTTGCCCTGAAAGTTCTTGAACTCCCATTCAAAGTATTCGGCGAATTCCTTCTTTCCCTGCTGACTCGATAGCGGGCCTTGACGGCGCACATTCTCGGTGAAGTAACGCATCCAGCCTTTGTGGTCGCCGGCCTCCATGGATTGATTGTATTCATCAATGGTCTGCACGATGATGTGCTCCACCTGCATTTCCACGGCACCTGCGGCGATTGCCGGGCGTGACAGCCACGACATGATACAAAATAGCGATAGGACGCCTATTAAACCGACATTTCTGCGCATTCGACTGCTCCAAGGGATCTTGTGGGTTCCGCGCGGTGTAGACCGGTGAACTGATGGGCGAAACGTACCACGACTCCCGGGTTGGCCTCAAGCGCCAGACCGATGGAGCACTGCCAACTTGTATTCCTCGATCTCTTGGCGCGGGAGCAAACTTCGGGGATTTCCAAAGGGGACGAAGTGAATCGAAATGTTGGAGTCGACCCATGGCAGGCGAGGGGATTTCTGCTGGCTTGCATCACATTGGCTTGGGGCGGCGTGCTATTCGGCTCCTTTCAGTACGACGATTTCCCCAACATCCTGACCGATCCAGCGACGGCCGGTGGCACGGCGCTAATGGAACGCCTGACAACCGGGATTCGCCCGCTTACCCGACTGAGTTACGCACTGGATCATGCGTTGTGGGGACGCTGGGCAGGCGGCTGGTTGCTCACCAATTTCCTGCTCCATCTGGCAACGGCGTACGGTGTCTGGCGCTTGGTCTTGGCACGCGGGGCGAGCGCGGTTATTGCGCTTACGGCTGGGGCGCTCTTTGCCCTCCAACCGGCCAGTGGAATGACGGTGGCCTATGTAAGCGGGCGCTCGACCGGGTTGATGACGGCGTTACTCGTCGGAGCACTGGTGGCATTCGAGATACACGTGCGTACGCAGAACAAAGCATATCTCGTATCGTCGCTGCTGCTATCCCTACTGGCCTGCACCGCGAAGGAAGTGGCTTTGGTGTTTCCTGCGTTGTTGTTGCTATGGACATTTACTCGATTGAAGGAAGGAGATGCGATGCGACCAGCGGCAACGTCCATTGCGCCCTTCGTATTGGTGGCGGTGACGGGTGTGGCTGTCGCGCTGTCGAGCCCTCGCTATCGAGGCTTGCTAACGTACTCGATGGACTTGCGTACTCCCTTGGAATCGCTCGTGGCCAATGCTTCGGCGTTGCCAGCCACGCTATCGCTGCTGGTTCGGCCGTGGTCGCTGGCGGTGGAGCACGCCGCTCCTTCAGGTTTCGTTGCGACCACTATCGGTGCCATCGTGCTGCTGGCGTGGTTCGCCATTGCGCTGAGTGCTTGGCGCAAACATCCCTGGCTCACGTTCGGAATGCTTTGGCCCGTGTTCGCGCTGCTACCGACGCACTCGGTAATCGCCAAAGTCGATGCGGTGAGCGAAACTTCCCTTTATCTCGCCTGGGCCGGACCGAGCATTGCGCTGGCGGTGGGTTGTAGGGAGTGGTTCGCAAGCGGTCGTCGTCGAGTGGCCGTTGGCCTCGTCACCATTGTGCTCTCATTAACCTGCGCTTGGCGCACTGTGGTTTGGGGCGATCCAGTCCGCCTATGGCGCGAGGCGGTCGCTACGGCGCCGATGTCGGCTCGGACCTGGAACAACTTGGGGCAGGCTTACATGGCGAAGGCACACCCGAAGGAAGCAAAGCGCGCTTTTCAAATGGCGCTTAAACTGGAGCCCGGCAACGTGCGAGCGCTGCGAAATCTCGATCTGCTCGAAGTGTTGGACTGAACGCCTTTCAGAGGACAAGAAGATGAACACGAGACTGCGTGACACCATTGTTATCTGCGCGCTGGCTTGCATGCCGGGCGTATCCCTGGCCGATCCACGCCCTTGCACGTGCAAGGACTTGCCGGCACTGGTGAAGGAGATCATCGAACAGGAATATCTGCGCGATCTTTTCAGGAAATGGTCAAGCTACACGCCACGGGAGTTTTTGCAGGCTGCCGATATGCAGGACCGGGCAAAGGCCGATTTCAACGATCATTTCTACCCCAAGAAGCCGGGGAAGAGCGCTGCGGCTCAGGATGGCGGCCATGCTGCCCTAGGGACTCTGTATGAAAGCGAAGATTGTGGAATTGGCGAATTTCAGTACAACAAGAACGGCGAGGCCATCAACAAAAAGGCAGAGCCCATCGTCCAGGATCTGAATGCCAACAAAGGGCCCGATGGCAAGCCAAAGCGCAAGGTCCCGAAAGACAACGAACACTGGCTAAAACCCATCTCGGAGAAGGATTACCTCAATGAACCCACCAAAAGCTGCGATGCGTTGGTGCGCTATGCCTGGAAGCATGAGGAAGTGCATCAGAAGACTTGCCAGAATCTTCGCGCCCAAGGCAGAACGCAGATGTGGAACAGCCTGGATTTCTTCGCCGGCAACGATGCCGATGCATACAAGGCAGGTACCGATTATCTGCGACAAGCGACCAAGCAACTTGCCCTGGACTGCAATTGGGAAGGATCCACTGGAGATAACGCGGTGCCCACTCCCAAACGCGCCAAGGAACTGTCGAAGAACGCCGCCAAAGTGGTGAAGAATCGCGCCGCCGGCGGCAGGAAGAAGACCGGCTGGCGCGCAAAGGGCAGCGCCGCCATCCTGATGGGAGTGACGATTGATACCTCGCCGATGGATGAATTGTTGAATCGCTGGGATACGCAGTGCGTCGATGACAGCGCCGAAGGATGCGGTGCGCTGGGTGCGAGTATCGAGGAGGGCCTGGTCGATTTACTGCGCGCGGTGCAGCGCAGTAGCGGTTTGGACAGGCAGACCATTTTCGATGCCGCTCATGCGCAATCCCCCCAGTTGAAGCGCCTTGCGATGAGCCTGCTCTACAACGCCCAGTCTGCAGAGGAGATTGAGTTTGCCCTGGAAGCGGCGGAACACCCGTCTTCCGCTGTGCGCGAAGCGGCTCGACAGATGCTGCAGGGCACAGATGATCCGCGTTGGAAAGCAATGGAGCGCTGGTGGAAAAGCGCGGACAGCGCGCAGCGAAACGCCGGCTCGACCAGCGGGCTTGTGCCCGATCTTGACCCGCGACCGGAGTATTTCGGGGTGGAGACGCTGCAGGGTCTGCGACATCGGCCTTACGGCAGTAACGCGAGTCAGGTCATGTTTACCACGCCGGAGGCTGCGGACAAGGTTGTCGAACGCTTGGCCAAGGGCAAGACCATCATGAGCAACAGCCGAGATATGGAGAAGAACGCGCAGGGATTCGAGCAGATGATGATGACTATGCAGCAGGAAATGATGGCCGCCGCGCAAGCCGGGGATATGCAGAAGATCAACCAAATTACCGCGAAGTTGATGGAGATGCAGTCGAAGTTGATGCCGGCTGACCCCGCGGCAATCAATACGGACGAAAAATCCACGGGTATCCTCCTGGAGAAAGATACGAAGACGGGACTCCCGGTGAGTGTGGTACGGGTGCGGCGAGATGAAGAGTCGGGGCAGACCTTGGTGATTTTTGAGCGCGCGCAAAGTCATTAGATTCGTTGCGTCCGCCCCATCTGGGCTTGAACATCGACATCTCCGTCTGATCTGTTCTGGCGGGTGCATAATCGCCTTGCCGTAAACTCGGATAAAGGGGACTTCACGGGCGGGCTATTGACCCTCCCTTTGGAACCCCCCGAAGTTTGCCCCCGCGCCGAGCGCGCGGGGAATACGAGTTCAAGCGAGCATTCAAGGGGGTTAGCCATGATCTTCGAGCAAATCGCCACCGGCGGTTGCCAATCTTATTTGGTCGGTTGCGGCGACACCTGTGCGGCTGCGTTAATCGATCCTGAAATCAGCCAAGTCGACCGTTACCTGACGTTGGCCGCGCGCGATGGGTTGCGCATCCGTTACTTAATCGACACTCATACCCACGCCGATCATTTTTCCGCGACCCAGCAGATGGCGCGGCAACTCCAAGTGCCGGTGGTGATGCATCGCGACAGTCCCGCGCCTTTCGTGGACTTGCGCGTGGGCGACGGCGAAATGCTGGTCATCGGAAAGCTTCGCCTGAAGGTGCTGCACACACCAGGACACACGAATAACTCCATGTGCCTGGTGACGGAGGACCGCGTCTTCACCGGCGACACCTTGCTAATTGGCGGAACCGGCCGTACGGACTTGCCCAGCGGCGACCCGGAGGCTTTGTACGATAGTTTGTTCAATCGTGTCCTGGGTCTGGATCCGGCCCTCAACATTTATCCCTCACATGACTATAAGGGCCGCAGCCATTCCACCATTGGCCGCGAAATGGCGGAGAATCCGCGTTTGCAAGAGCGCGACCGAACCAAGTTCGTGGAAATGATGCGCAGCCTCAACCTCACCATGCCCACACACATCACCGAGGCGCTGCGCACCAACATGAGCGGCGGCAAAACGGTGGCGCAAATGCTCTCGGAAGCCGGTGCGATGGTGCCCTTTATGTCTTTGGAAGAATTGAAAGCGCGAGTCGAAGCGGGTGACCACCAATTGACCGTGCTCGATGTGCGCGAGCGCGATGCCTATGAGGCCGGTCATATCCCGGGCGCACGTCTACTGCCTCGCGGGCAACTGGAACTGAGAGTCAACCAAGACCTGCCTGATCCCACGCAGCGCATTTTGACCTACTGCGACTTCGGGCGCATCTCCACCTTGGCGGCCGCTACTTTGCATCAGATGGGATTTCAGCGCGCGGTGGCGTTAGATGGCGGAATGACCACTTGGCGCGATGCCGGCTATCCCGTCACCACCGGAAAAGATCCGTGATGACTTGCTTGAGTGTTGCGTGAGCTCAGCATCAGAGACAAATTCTGCACTGCCGCGCCAGACGCGCCTTTACCGAGGTTGTCGAGCCGCGCTACCAGCAGTACTTGATGGTTCGCGTCGTTTCCGTACACCCTGAGTTCCAATTCATCGGTGTCGTTGAGGGCTTCCGGTTCGAGCTTAAAGCTGTCGTTTCCGGACACCGGCACGACCCTTAGTCTCGCTGTTCCGCCGTAGCGAGCCGCGAGCACATCTTCGATCTGCTGACGTGAGGGCTTGCCCGAAAGCAAATCTGTATGCAGCGCAATCGACACCAGCATGCCCTGGCGGAAATCGCCCACCGAAGGGACGAATACCGGGGTACGCGACAGACCGCTGTAGTGCGTCATCTCGGGAATGTGCTTGTGAGTAAGGGCCAGTCCGTATAGCTCGTACCTGGCGGCATTGCCGGCTTCGTAGTGCTCGATCATTGATTTACCGCCGCCGCTATAACCGCTTACCGCGTGCACGGCCACGGGATAATCGCGCGGCAATATTCCAGCATCGACGAGCGGGCGCAGTAGGGCGACGACGCCCGTCGGGTAGCAACCGGGGTTTGCCACTTGCTGGGCCGCGGCGATTTGTTTGGCGTGATCGGGGGTGAGTTCGGCGAAACCGTACACCCAACCCTCGCTAACGCGGTGCGCGGTGCTTGCGTCGAGAATACGCGGCGCGCGTGCACCAAGCGTCGCGGCGAGGGCGACGGACTCTTTCGCGGCGGCATCGGGCAGGCACAGGAGGACCACATCCACTTCGGCCATCAGGGCGGCGCGCGCTTGCGGATCTTTGCGTAAATCGGGCGCGATGCTTCGCACCTCTATTTGCGGGATGGCGGCCAGCCGCTCGCGAATGCCAAGGCCGGTGGTGCCTGCTTCGCCGTCGATGAACACTCGATGGGTCGTGGGGGTCATGGTGGGGCAGTGGAGAAGCCTAGATAGTTGGTCTTTGATTCTACGCTGGCGCGCAAACGCGGCCGTCGCAGTTCAACTCGTATTCCCCGCGCTCTTGGCGCGGGGGCAAACTTCGGGGGTTTCCAAAGGGGGGCGAAGTGATTTTTACGTAGCCCCCTTTGGTCAAGGGCGGGGTCAATACCCCGCCCGCGAAGTTCCCCTTATCGACTACTGCGCGGTGGGTTAGGGGGCGATTAGGCCGCGCCGTAACCCACCCTACGAAATTTGCGCTGAGTTCCGGTTACGCGATTTGTGGCGTTAGATCGCCGCGATGGGCTGGACTTCGACCAGGAAAGGTTCTCCCACGAGTCGGTCGACCATCAGCAAGGTGTTGGGTGGATATTTCCCGTTCGGGAACATTTGCGGGAATTCTCGCTTGCGATACGCCATGAACTTGGGGATGTCTTGAGAGTGCACCAGGTAAGTGGTGAACTGCACCACGTTGCTCCATTCGGCGCCGGCGGATTTCAAGGCTGCTTCGATGTTCTTGAATACCTGCTGGCATTGGGCATCGAAATCGTCCGCGCCGACGATGTTGCCGTTGACTTCGGTTGCCACCTGGCCGGCGATGAAGAGCCATTCGGATGCATTCTTGACGCGGGATATCTGAGAGTACTGTCCGAGCGGTTTGCCCAGACTGTCAGGGTTGGTGATGGTGACGTTCACTGGCATCGATGTCTCCGAGTGGGTTGTTGGCGGATTCGGGATGAATGACGCACCGCCACATTCTATCGGTGCGCCTGGCGTGGAAGCACCTTGTTTACCGCATCTGGAAAAATCTGCACCACATCTCCCTCCAGTCGCAGCGAAACAAACGACGCGCCGTCATGATCCGTATCGCCTCGGTTGACGATGACGTAAGGCACGCCACGCTGAGCGGCCATGAGCGGGATCATGTTGGCGGGGCGTACGGACAACGTCGATCCCAGCGAGATGACGAGATCGCATCGTTTGGCGGCATACTCCGCGCGCGCCAATTCTTCGCTTTTCAGACTTTGGCCGAAGCTGATGGTCGCCGTCTTCAAGTGGCCACCGCATTCGCACAGCGGCGCCTGTTGATTTTTGCGGAAGTATTCGAGATGCGCTGTCACCTCGTCCAGCCAGCCGCACGATTGGCATTCCACCTTTTGTGTGGTGCCGTGGATTTCCACTAGGCGCTCCGGGCTGGTGCCGGCCGCTGCGTGCAAGCCATCGACGTTCTGGGTGATGACGCTTTCGACTTTGCCTGCAAGCTCGAGCCGCCGAATGGCGTGATGCACAGCGTTGGGTTTGGCGCTTCCGAACATGCTCCAGTTTTCCGTGCGCATGCTCCAGTGCCGCATGCGCGCGGACTCCGAACTCATGAAGTCCTGGTAGTAGATCGGAGTCCTGGTCTTCCACACGCCTTGCGGCCCACGGTAGTCGGGAATGCCGCTGCCGGTGGAAACGCCGGCACCGGTGAAGATCAGGATACGATGCGCGCGTCTGAGGTACTCGTCCAAAGTCCACGGCCCGGCGGCCCCGCTCATGCGTGATGTCGGTTCTAGTTGCGGAAGGGGATTCCCTTTCTGTCCAGCATGCGCAATAAGGCAGGCCATTCTTTTTCAAGCTCGGAGCCACCTGGCCCCTGAAACTGTTGGAAGCCCTTCTGGGCCGTGGCCTCGGCGATGCCGTCGAGTTCCGCTCTGCCGGCCGCTTGCGCGTCGATCTGGATTTGGCAAGCGCAGTCCAAGTAGTACATCAACTCGAAGGCTTCGCACACCGTATCGCCCAGGGTGAGCAATCCATGGTTGCGCAGGATCATCGCCTTCGAGGTGGGACCTAGATCGTTAGCCAATCGTGGCCGCTCGTCCATTTCCAGCGCGATGCCCTCGTAGGCGTGATAAGTCAGCATGCCGTAAGTGCGCAGCGCGTGCTGGCTGATGGGTAGCAAGCCACCTTTCTGGGCTGAAACGGCACAGCCCGCCCGAGTATGGGTGTGGATTACGCAATTGATCTCCGGCCGTGCCTCATGCACACAACCATGAATGACGAAACCCGCGTGATTGATGCCCAACCCGGTCGGGTCGTCAACGATGTTGCCCTCGTTATCGATCTTGACCAGCGTCGAGGCGGTGATTTCGTCGAACATCAAGCCGTAGGGGTTGATGAGCAGGTGATCGGTACCCGGTACGCGGGCGGAATAGTGGGTGTAGATGAGGTCGGACCATTTGTAGATGGCACCCAACTGATAGAGCGCGGCGAGGTCTACTCGCATGCTCCATTCTTCCGCGCTGACGCGGTTTCGTACGGAGGAAGTTTCGACGGTTCGCAGGGGACTTGATTGGGTGCTCATGGCTTTCCTTTGATAATGCCTTGGTGCCGGAATAGTACGCCGGCTCTTGTTACTCTTCCATGGTCTGATGAATAATGCGGCCCCATGGAAATCGACATCACACAGCTTGGCGAGCTTGAACGCTACAAATTACTGACGGGCTTAGTGTATCCCCGCCCCATCGCGCTGATCTCCACGCGCAGTGAGAACGGCGTGGCCAACTGCGCGCCTTTCTCCTATTTCAATGCTATGTGCGAGGATCCGATGCTGATCATCGCCAGCTTCAACGACCGCACCGACGGCAAGGTCAAGCATTCGCTGGCCAATATTCTGCGCACCGGGCAGTTCGTGGTGAATCTGGTGGATGAATCCATCGCCAACGGCATGCATATCTCAAGCGTGGAATTTCCAGAGGATATAAGTGAATTCGACAAGGCTGGGTTCACGCAGGCGCCGTGCAAGTTCGTCGATCACCCGCGCATCGCCGAGGCGCCGGCGAGCTTCGAGTGCCGCTTGTTTCGACGCCTAGACGTCGGTCCCGCGCGGGACTTGATCCTGGGCGAAGTGTTGCACATCCACGCCAGAGACGAGTTGATCGATCCACGCAACAAGCGCGTCTCCGAGACGCTGTATCGCCCAGTCGGGCGACTCTATGGCACGCGCTATTGCACCACCCGCCAGCGTTTCGATTTGCCCGGCGAACTGCCATAGGGTGTCACCTCTAAGCGCCAATGCAATACAAAAGCGAATCCGGCGCCTCAATTCAGCAACCTGCGCTCTAAAATAGCGTTACCTTTGAGACCCAGGTGTAGCAAGAAAACATGAGACTGCACAATGCAGCGATGTGTATTGGATTTGCGCTTGCGGGCTGCGGATCCGGTCCCGTTCGCCTTCCACCCCCCAGCGCGCCCGTCAGTCAGGGCGTAGCGCCCGGCCCGCATGCCGCGGCTCCGACCCCGGCGAGCGATGAGAAATTCCGCCTGCAAACGCTCTACGCCGATCCTCGGCTCGACCCCATTCGGGGGAAGGTCCCGCTGCAGTTGCGTGCCGACGCAGTCAGCATGGGGTATTTGCGAAACGAGAGCAAACCCACACCGCAGGAAAAGCAAGCCATCAAGGTGTGGCTGGAAGTTCGTGAGCAGGCGCAGCAGTATCAAAACTCCCTTAGGGGACAACCATCGGGGCGTTTGCTGCAAACACGCGTACGCGTTACCCAGGCCATTACCCAGCTCTACTCTGGAAAGTTGACCTACGCGGCATTCGCTCGGCGCATCCAGTTGATCGATGCGCAGCATCAAGAGAGCTTGCGCCAGAAACTGGGGCAGGGCGAATAGCGCTCACACCCAACCCATCCCACCCAGCAGCGCGCCGAAGGCGATAAGTGCGAGCAAATGGATTCGCGTTCGCCATACCAGTAGCGCCGCAACCGCTACCAGCGTCACCAATTGCCAGTTGGCTTCGTGAGAAGATAGTAGCCAGCCCGTGGAGAACATGAGCGCAATGACCATCGGCGCCATACCCGCCTTGAATGCCAGCACGCCTCGCCAGTCTTGACGCGCCTGACCCCAGCGGGCAGCGGCCAGGGCAAGAGTGGTGGAGGGCAGCATGATGCCGGCGAAGGTGGCAAGCATGCCCATCATGCCAAAAGACTGATAGCCCAGTACTGCCACGAATAATACGTTGGGACCTGGCGCGGCTTGGGCAATGGCGATGGACGCATTGAATTGCGCATCGGTTATCAGGCTCATCTCGCTCACCAACAGCCGATGCATATCCGGCGCAACAGTAATGGCTCCGCCGACCGCAAGCAAGGACAGCATCAAGAAGTGCGTGAACAGGCTAAGCCAGATATCCACTACGGAAATTTCTTCTTAAACAACGCCGGCTTGGGGACGCGGGTGAGCGCAAATAGGCACGATAGGCTGCCCAGCGCCAATAGAACCCAAACCAATGGCCAACGCAGCAGGGCTACCGCCGTGAAGCACAGGCAGACGACGAGGACGCATACACCGATACCCATGGGATTGTTCTTCAGCGCCGGCGCCAGTCGAAGCGCAGTGCCGACGAACAGTCCCGCGGACACCGCACCCATGCCACGCAGCGCGCCCGCCACCATGGGATTCGACGCGTGCGAAGAATAGAGCTCGGTGAGCAGCAGGACGATTATGAGTGGCACTGTCATCATACCGGCGAGCGCTGCAAAAGCGCCCCGCCAACCATGAAAGCGATCCCCAATCATCAGCGCTAGGTTGCAAATGTTGGGGCCGGGCAGGATTTGCGAGGCGGCCAGCAGCTCGAGAAATTCCTCCTTAGTAAGCCAGCGTTTCTCTTCACACAGCACCCGCTGCGCTACGGCGATGACGCCACCGAACCCCTGTAGTGCCAGGGCGGTAAAACTCAGGAATAGGTCACCAGGTGAATGTGGGCGCGCGAATAACGGAGATTCGAATTTCATAACCCCACTATTGTGGCAAGGTCTACGCCCGAACGCCACATTCCCGCAACCCAATGCCCCTTGACACGGCCGCAGGCTGCGATAACTAAGAGCCTCCAGGTATGGTAAGTTCTCTTCGGCATTCCATCGGAGAACATTCCAGGTGGATGCTATATCGGTCCAGTCAAACCAAAAGGAGGAGAAAATGAACCAAGACAACAGTGGCATCAGCCGCCGGGATTTTGTGAAGATCGTAACCGCCGGCGCGATGGTGGTGGGGGCTGCATCCGTAGTGGGCAGGGCGCGAGCGGCGGATGGTGGCCAGCCCATCGAATTCAAGAGTCAAGGTCTGCGCTGCCGAGGTATCAAATACGTACCGGAGGGTATGAGCGCCGGTGAGAAACGGCCTTGCATCGTGTTAGCCCACGGGTTCAGCGCGGTAAAGGAAATGTACTTCACGGATTATGCGCAGGCCTATACCAAGGCGGGTTTCGTCTCCATCGTGTTCGACTATCGATTTCAGGGGGAGAGCGAAGGCGAGCCGCGCGGTCAGATTTTCCCTTGGGAACAAATCGAAGATTTCCGCAACGCCATCACCTTCGCGCAAATGCAGCCGGAGGTAAATCCCGACAAGATCGGCGTGTTCGGCTCATCTTATAGCGGCGGCCATGTGATTTGTCTGGGTGCGCTGGATCGGCGCATCAAGGCGGTGGCCTGTCAGGTGCCACTGGTGGATGGATGGACCAACTTCCAAGCGATCGTGCCGCGCGCGGCGGGCGCGGGGATGCTCAAGTACCTTGAGAGCGACCGCATCGAGCGTTATAAGACCGGTAAGGTGAACTACCTGCCTGTCGTGGCTCCGGATAACAACGCAGTGCTTAACACCAGCGACTCGTACAAGTGGTTCACCGAGACGCATCAGAAGAAAGCGCCACGTTGGGAGAACCGTGTCACCGTGGAATCCATCGAGAAGTTTCTCGAGTACAGCCCAGCCGTGTACATTGCCCGCGTCTCGCCCACGCCGTTCCTGATGATGGTGGCTGAGAATGACATCCTGACGCCCACCGACGTGGCCGTCAATGCCTTCGAGTCCGCGCGCGAGCCCAAGAAACTCGTCATCCTGCCTGGCGGTCACTTCGACGCCTACGTGAACGGCTTCGCGCAATCCTCCGGCAACGCCATCGCCTGGTACAAGCAGTGGCTTATGGGCTAAGTCGGACGAGTCGCAATTAAAACGGTCGAAATCGTGCCGTGAAGTCCCTTTTATTACTTGGCCCATAAGTGCCTAAAGTTCCGGCATAAGTGAGGGTTTCACCACTAAGGACCGCCCATTCATGGGCGGTCCTTTTGGGTGGCCTACGACTACTGACTGTCGCGTGAGTGCATGCACGTGTTGGCGCCGGAGGTGTTGGGACGCCCGCAAGCCACGCAGAAAATCTTGCATCGGCTGGTGGGATATAGCGAGGCGTTGCCGGCGCACGAAATTTCCAGGCGGGCGAACGCAACCGCAAAGGCTCGCTCCAAGCGATGAATAGTCTATTCGGTATGGCAAAGAGGTCACCCTATGCAACTTAAGAAACGCAAACTGATCATCGGCGGCGCATTGATCACGTGCGCTATTGTGGGTGTTGTCGCCACCGGAGCGTTGATCAAGGAC